>JANPOU010000017.1:0-2303 GCA_031428155.1 Arenimonas sp.
GTGCTATGCGCAACCGCCTTGGGCAATACCGTTCAAGAAGCGCAAAGCAATGCGTACGCACTTGCTGAGCAAGTTAGCTGGCTCGGTGAATTCCACCGCACAGACATTGGCTGGCGAGCCATTGCGCGTGAGCAGGAATAAGCTTTTCACGCTATAGTGCCCATTGATTGTTCAAATAAACTGAGCCATGGCCCATAACCAATACGAATTACTTAAGCAACGCCGCTTTCTGCCGTTTTTCTTAACGCAAGCACTCGGCGCATTCAACGACAACGTATTCCGCAACGCTATGTTGGCGCTGATGGTGTACCAAATGGGCTTGAACACTGCGCAAGCTACTTTATATTCCAACCTAGCGCCGGCGCTATTTATTCTGCCGTATTTTCTGTTTTCTGCAACAGCAGGGCAAATTGCCGAGAAGTATGAAAAAGCCAAACTAATCCGCTTCACCACCATGATGGAGATCGTGATTATGAGCGTGGCTTCAGTGGGCTTTATTTATGGCATACCGTGGCTATTGATGTTCTGCTTATTTATGACCGGCGTGCAATCAACACTGTTTGGGCCAGTGAAATACGCCATCTTGCCGCAAGTTTTGCACCCAGAAGAATTAACCGGCGGCAATGGCTTGGTGGAAATGGGCACCTCCATTTCAATTTTATTCGGCATGATTGTTGGCATGCTGCTGTTGATGATTCCTGGCTACGGCCCGCAAGCAGCGGCAATTGCCATGATTGGTTTGGCCATTACTGGAAATTTAGTGAGCCGTGCCATTCCAGTTTCACCGGCCATTGCACCGAATCTTAAGATTAATCCAAATATTTTTGCAGAATCACTGAATGTTTTGCGTTTATCAAAGCATAACAATGTGGTGCGCCGCGCCATTTTTGGGGTCTCGTGGTTTTGGTTTGTTGGCACCATGCTCAGCGCGCAGCTGCCCAACTACGCCAAGCTGCATCTTGGCGGCAGCGAATCCTTAAACCTACTTGCCTTAGCCTTGTTTTCAATCGGAACCGGATTAGGCTCTTTGTGGTGTGAAAAACTGTCGCAACGAACAGTTGAAATAGGCCTTGTACCATTCGGTGCCTTTGGTATGACCGTATTTTGCGCCGATTTATATTTTGCCCGCCCAGGGCTGGCTCCAGAAATGGGCATAACCATCGCACAATTCTGGCAACAGGCCGGCAGCTTCCGAATTATGGCCGACTTAACACTGATTGGTTTATTCGCTGGATTCTTCATCGTGCCCTTATTTGCCCTAATCCAAAGCCGTAGCAATCGCCAAGAATTATCGCGGGTTATTGCTGGCATGAATATCCAGAATGCGGTATTTATCTGCACTGCCGCGGTTATTGGAATTGTTTTACAGCGCTTTCTGAATTTTTCGATACCGCAGTTGTTTTTATTACTAGCCATGATGAATGCGGCTGTGGCCGTTTATTTGATGATTTTAGTGCCTGAATTCTTTATGCGATTCTTGGCTTGGGTGTATATCCGCTTTATGTATCGCATTGACGTGCATGGCGTAGAAAAACATGTACCCGATCAAGGTCCGGCTTTATTAGTTTGCAATCATGTGAGCTATATGGATGCATTGATTTTAAGCAGCGCTATTCCGCGCCCTATCCGTTTCGTTATGTACTACAAAATCTTTAACGCACCACTCAGCAGCTGGGCATTCAAGGCGGCGCGCGCCATTCCCATCGCGGGCAAAAACGAAGATGCCGAATTAATGCAGCGTGCATTCGACGAAGTTGATAAAGCACTTGCTGATGGCGAACTGGTCTGTATTTTTCCGGAAGGCCGCCTAACGCCTGATGGTGAAATAGGCCCGTTTAAAAACGGCATGCAGCGTATTTTAGAATCGCGCGCTGTGCCGGTTGTGCCGTTGGCTATTCAAGGCATGTGGGCCAGCATCTTCAGCCGCAAAGGGGTGAAATCGTATTGGCGTATTCCTGGCCGCTTCCGCGCGCATATTGCTGTTATCGCGGATGCACCAGTTGATGGCGCAATAGCAAATGCAACCGATATGGAAATGCAAGTGAAAGCGTTAAGAGGCGACTGGGCTTGAACAAAAAAAGGAGCCACATTGGCTCCTTTTTAAACCCTACTGCAATCAATAATTAATTGGCTGTACTTCCACTTGAACGCGAATGGTACGACCTGGATTGCGGTTCATGTATGAACGATACGTTTGGTTGCCGTAACGATAAGTGACGTTGTAGCCATTATAATTATTACGATAATCATTGTTGTCGTTCACGGTGCGGCAACGGCGTACTGTATTTGAACTATCAGTATAG
>JANPOU010000018.1:0-8272 GCA_031428155.1 Arenimonas sp.
GCTTTCTAACTCGCGATTGACTTCTTCTAATCGTTCAACTTTGCTGTCGAAGTCAAAGATACCCCCGAAGCGAAGCGACACGCGCTTGCAAATCGGCTATTTGGTTGCGGATTGGGTTCAATTCCATGATGCTTAACTCAATAATACTAATCGACTATTTTAGCAGAGCTTCGACTTGAACTGCCTCTGTGTGCCGAATTAAGCACTGGAAATCGCGTTTATCGCGGAAATCGTTGATCTGTAGATGAAAGACTGCCCGAATTACGTCAGCCGGTGGGCTGCCTTGCCAAGCATTAAAGTGGATGCCGCTAAAGCTTGCGCGTTCGCCAGGCAATGCCAATTGCAGTTTGAGGTGTTTATCTTTTAATACCTGCCATGCGCGTACTTCAAATATATTGTCGAATAAAGGCTCGGCAAAGCCCTGCCCCCACGGGCCACTTTGCGTGAGCAAATCAGCATTTGAGCGGCTAAATTCCTCGGGTAAAAGTGAGCCATCTGTCCATAACACAGAATCCAAAAATTCTGGCTCAATCCATTGCTGTGCAGTGTTTAGAAACGCTTGTTCAAAATGCGGTAAATGTTCAAGTGGCAAACTTAAACCAGCCGCCATTGCGTGCCCGCCAAAGCGTGAGATTAAGCCAGGATGCATGGCATCAATATTTGCCAGCGCATCGCGAATATGAAAGCCAGCTATTGACCGTGCCGAGCCGCGAAGTTCGGTGCTGCCCAGCTCGCTTGGCGCAAACACCAGCACTGGGCGATTCTGTTTTTCCTTTACTCGCGAAGCCACAAGGCCAATAATGCCCGGGTGCCAATGCGGCTGATGCAACACATAGGCCAATTGTTTTTGCTCTGTGGGTTCGGCAAATAATTGTGCAACCACCTGTTCGGCCTCATCCAGCATTTGCTGTTGAATATCTTGACGTTCTGAGTTTATTGAGGCGAGCGATGTAGCAATGTCTATGGCAGAAGAAATACTATCCGCCAATAAGCATTCAATACCGAGCGACATATCTTCTAAGCGCCCAGCGGCATTTATCTTTGGCGCAATGCGAAAGCCAATATCGCTTTCAGTGATGCGGTTTAATTCCAAGCCACTCACTTTAGCCAATGCTTTAACACCAGCATGACAGCGTCCTTGGTTGATTCGCGAAAGCCCTGCTCGTATCAAACGCCGATTGTTAGCATCAAGCTTAACCATATCGGCCACTGTGCCAATAGCGACTAAATCTAACAAACTCGATAAATCGGCATCGGCGCCTGGCAACTCTTTATCACGAAGAGTTTTTCGCACAGCTAAAAGCAAATAAAACATAACACCCACGCCAGCCAAGGATTTGCTTGGAAACACATCGCCAGTAACATTTGGATTAATGATCACATCAGCCGCTGGTAAATATTCGCCCGGCAAATGGTGGTCAGTGATTAGCACCTGATAACCATAAGCTTTGGCACGCAGAACACCAGGAATACAGGCAATACCGCTATCTACGGTTATGATTAAATCTGGCTTGAATTCGGCTAACTCATCAACCAAAGCCGGCGTTAATCCATAGCCGTGCAACACACGATGCGGCACTTTAAAGAAAACCTGTTTCGCACCAAGCAACTGTAAGCCGCGAACAGCAACCGCGGTTCCGGTGGCGCCGTCACAATCAAAATCACCAACAATAACGATACGTGAATTATTTTGTATGGCAGCTAGCACTAAATCTACGGCTTGTTCGATGCATGACAACTGTTCTGGGCGCAGTAAATGGCTGAGTGCTAAATCGGCGTCATCTGTATGTGTTAAACTGCGTGCGGCATAAATTCGGTTAATTAAAGGCGACTGGTGCAGGCCTGTTATGCGTGGGTCGTAGCTGCGTTGGCGTATTTGAGTGGTTGTTTGCATACAATCATCATAAAGCTTTTATCTGCGCCAGATTTACGATTTTTGTCAGAATAATCTGAATCTGCATTAAGAATCAATTCACATAGTAAATACAAGCAGTCATTGATACTTGCTCAGCATACACACAGGCAAAAATATTATGAAAGATTCTGTAAAATATTTAATACTACTTGCTCTAAGTTTATTGTTAAATGCCTGTGCCAGTGTGCCGCAGACCAAGGATAGTGCTTTGGCCTCTGATAAAGTGCTGGAGTCGGTCAGTGATGAACAAGGCAGACGAGTTTCACGTTATTTTGATGGCGAGCTGCTGGCTCCACTGACGACCTACGCACTGCCTGAAATCAAATTGGAATTGCCGGAAGCACGCAAAGATATCAGTTTGCAGCAATTGGCTATCCTAAGCAATGCCATGAACCGTTCGTTTTGCACTCGAATGGGTCAATACCTGGTTGCCGAGCCTATCCCATCAGAAACAGCTTTGAAAATTGAAATTGCCCTAACCGGTATAACACCCACATCCAAAACAATTTCGGGCATTTCATCTGCGGCGGATTTCTTGGTGCCCGGACCATTCCGGATTCCTATCGGCATGGGAGCGATTGCCTTGGATGCTCGGGCTAGTACTGCCGGCAAGACGGCCGCGTTTATGCGCTGGGCGAAAGGCGCCAATCCGGTCTTCAACAGCGCCAAGGTATCGTCGATCGGTGATGCCTATGCCTTAGTGAATACCTTCACCCGTGAATTCGGGCAGTTGCTACTGCAGGGCACGAGCAAAGTCAAAACCCGCCAAAAGTTGTCGAGCGACCTAATCACAGCAAATGAAACCTTGTGTGAAAGTCGCTACGGCAAGGTGGATACCGTTGGCAAAGGCGCGTCCTTCTTGCTGCCACTGTCCCCGGAGTTTATTGACAAGGGCAAGCCAGATGCCGAGCTGCCTTTAGATGAACTCAACTGATTTCGCGCGCCAGAAACACCAGCGATAGATTGGCTTCCATTGCCATTGAACACCATCCGAAAAATCAAATACACACTCAGTATCAGCTTTAAAAATAGCTTCAACTTCTTGCCAATCACGTGTTGTACGTAAATCAATTAGAGCCTTAGTGGCTGGTTGATTGTGGGTTTGTTGCTGCGAAAATGCAGCAAGTGATTTAATGTCAACATTATCGCTAAGAACTTCAATAAAATTATGATTTACGGCAGCTGGCAATTCACCATTAGCCCAAAACCATAAAGCATTTATCGGTGCACGCCCAGTTTTAGCACGCTCAACATTCAGCGGATGATTATGCAGAATGATTTGGCATTCGTTGAAAAGCGCCAACCATTTTCGCTCTGTAGGCATATGCTCAGCTAAGTCGCAACCGAGCAAATCTGGCGCGGCGGTGAATGCAGGAATTGGCGAGCCATGCAAAGCGCGGATATAAAAAAAACCATGGCTGCTTGCGGAAAACTCAAAGCCAAAATCACCGAATACTGGGCACAATGCAGTGAGTATTTGGTCTTGCTCTGTGTTGCTAAGTGCTAGATTATCCCAAGCCATAATGCGTGCACCATGCATTTCAGCTTGCAAATATACTGGGTCTGCCCGTAACCATTGAAAACTCGATGCATCGCCAAATTCTGTAGCTCGGCAAAGTGCCGCTAAAGGCCAAGTATCGGGCGTTATGCGGAAATGCCGTTTGAGTTGTGCGATTTCACCGGATGCCAGATTATGACTGACACGCATTTTCCTCGACAGTTTTTTAAACGCTGAGGAAAAGTCCTGCCCTGCAAAGCGCCGGCGTTCTGGCAGTAATACAAGCAATGAAGAATGTTCAAGCAGCATGTCAATCGATATAACGAACCGCGGTGATTTCGTATTCGCGTTGGCCGCCGGGAGCTTCAATGGTAATCGCATCGCCTTCATGTTTGCCAATCATGGCGCGCGCTATGGGTGATGATATTGAAATCAAACGCTGCTTAATATCGGACTCAAGATCGCCAACGATTTTGTAAATCACGGTATTATCGGAATCAACATCAACCAGCTCAACAGTTGCGCCAAACACGACACGTGTGCCGGCATTGAGTTTACTGACATCAATCACCTGACAATGCGACAACACAAATTCGAGTGATTGAATGCGGCCTTCGATAAAGCCTTGTTGTTCGCGCGCGGCATGGTATTCGGCATTTTCTTTCAAATCGCCATGTGCACGCGCTTCAGCAATGGCAGCAATAACTTGCGGGCGTTGCACGGCTTTCAACTGTTCCATTTCTTCGCGCAATCGAATTGCACCCTTGTGGGTTAATGGCGAAATATCGCTCATCCGTGAACTTCCTTGTGTAATTCTTGCAGAGACCACACGCGTGGATCATTGCGAGTTTCCATTGATTGAATCAGCGCTTTCGCACCTGGAATGGTGGTGGAATACACCACGCGATGCTGCAGGGCTTCGCGCCGGATCGAAAATGAATCGGCGATGGCGGCCTTGCCTTCAGTAGTGTTAACGATGTAGTTAATCTCACCATTTTTAATTAAATCGACGATATGCGGACGACCTTCAACCACTTTATTGATTGACTCGCATGGCAAACCTTTTGCGTTCAAATACTGGCTAGTGCCGCTAGTGGCCACTAAGTTAAAGCCTTTTTTAAGCAACATTTCAGCCACTTCAACTAAGCGTGATTTATCTGCATCGCGAACCGAAACAAATGCTTTTCCAACTTCCGGCACCTTGATGCTAGCGGCTTCTTCGGCACGGCCAAACGCTTCAACAAAGGTGCGGCCAACACCCATCACTTCGCCTGTGGAACGCATTTCTGGGCCAAGGATTGGGTCAACGTTTTGGAATTTTGCGAACGGGAAAATCGCTTCTTTCACCGAATAATAATTCGGGATGATTTCACGGGTGATGTTTTGTGAAGCCAAGGATTGCCCAGCCATGCACCGCGCAGCTATTTTTGCTAAAGGCACACCAATCGCTTTCGATACAAATGGAACTGTGCGAGATGCGCGCGGATTTACTTCCAAGACATAAATCGTTTCGCCTTGAATAGCGAATTGTGTGTTCATTAAACCAATTACTTTGAGCGCTTTGGCCATTTGAGTCACTTGCACACGCAATTGATCTTGAATTTCAGCACTGAGCGTATAAGGAGGCAACGAACAGGATGAATCGCCAGAGTGAATGCCGGCCTCTTCAATATGTTCCATGATGCCGCCAATCAAGACATTGCCTTCGGCGTCAGCGATGATGTCAACATCCACTTCCACTGCGTGGTCTAGGAAGCGATCTAGCAATACAGGCGAGTCGTTAGATACTTTCACCGCTTCGCGAATATAGCGCGATAAATCTTCATCGGAATACACCACTTCCATAGCGCGGCCACCCAGCACATAGCTTGGCCTTACCACTAATGGGTAGCCGATTTCATTAGCTAAACTTAATGCCTGTTCTTGATTGCGTGCGGTGCGATTTGGTGGCTGCAATAAATTAAGCTGCTCAACCAGTTTCTGGAAACGTTCGCGATCTTCAGCCCAATCGATAGAATCTGGCGAAGTGCCAATGATTGGTGCTCCGGCGGCTTCTAAGGCGCGTGCTAATTTCAGTGGTGTTTGCCCACCGTATTGCACAATAACGCCAACCGGTTTTTCTAAATCGACGATTTCCATCACGTCTTCGAATGTCACTGGTTCGAAATACAAACGATCAGAGGTGTCGAAGTCAGTGGATACAGTTTCGGGGTTGCAGTTAATCATGATGGTTTCATAGCCATCTTCGCGCAACGCCAAAGAGGCATGTACACAGCAATAATCGAACTCTATGCCCTGCCCGATGCGATTCGGGCCGCCGCCTAGCACGATGATTTTTTTGCGCTCGGTTGGCAGTGCTTCACACTCATCTTCGTAGGTGGAATACATATACGCAGTGCCAGTAGCAAATTCAGCGCCGCACGAATCAACGCGCTTATACGTTGGTCGAATTTTTAGAGTATGCCGCAAAGCTCGGATAGCCGGCTCATTGGTGCCACATAATTCTGCAATTCGGGCATCGGAGAAGCCCTTACGTTTTAACTGCCTTAAGGATTTATAGTCCAGCGAATCTAAGCCTGCGTGCTTAAGTTCTGCTTCAATAGAAACCAATTCTTCAATCTGATCTAAAAACCATGGGTCTATAAAGCTGAGCTTGAAAACGTCATTGACACTCAAGCCGGCACGGAAAGCCTCAGCCACTTGGAACAAACGTTCTGGGCCAGGTTCTTTTAATTCGCGTTTGATGCGCAGCAAGCCTTCTTCGCCCAATTCTGCATCGCCGGTTGGGTCAAAGCCAATTTTACCGATCTCAAGTCCGCGCAAGGCTTTCTGTACTGATTCTTGAAAGGTCCGGCCCATTGCCATCACCTCGCCCACCGATTTCATTTGGGTGGTTAAGCGTGCATCAGCCGAGGGGAATTTCTCGAAGGCAAAACGAGGAATCTTAGTAACCACATAATCGATACTGGGTTCAAACGAAGCAGGCGTTGCACCGCCGGTAATTTCATTTTTCAATTCATCCAGCGTATAACCAATCGCTAATTTGGCTGCAATTTTTGCAATTGGGAATCCAGTGGCTTTTGATGCCAACGCGGATGAACGCGAGACACGCGGATTCATTTCAATCACCACCACGCGGCCATCTTGGGCGTTAATACCGAACTGTACATTCGAGCCACCGGTATCAACACCGATTTTGCGCAGCACGGCAATGGAAGCATCGCGCAGACGTTGGTATTCTTTGTCAGTCAGGGTTTGTGCCGGAGCTACGGTAATCGAATCGCCAGTATGCACGCCCATTGGGTCAAGATTTTCGATGGAACACACGATGATGCAGTTATCGGCAGTGTCGCGTACCACTTCCATTTCATACTCTTTCCAACCAAGCACCGACTCTTCAATCAATACTTCGGTAGTTGGCGACAAATCCAAACCGCGTGTTGCAATTTCAATAAACTCTTCGCGGTTGTAAGCAATACCGCCGCCGCTGCCGCCGAGCGTAAAGCTTGGACGAATAATAGTTGGGTAACCGACGCGCGTTTGGGTATCAAGCGCCTGTTCTAGTGTGCGTGCTATTTCTGCTTTCGGGCAATCTAAACCAATTTCAGCCATGGCGATACGGAATAATTCGCGATCTTCAGCCATGCGAATAGCTTCAGGTTTCGCACCAATCAGTTCAACGCCATATTTATCCAGCGTGCCTTCATCAGCCATGGTTAAGGCGCAGTTTAAGGCGGTTTGGCCACCCATGGTTGGCAATAAAGCATCCGGTTTTTCTTTGGCAATGATGCGCTCAACGGTGGCTGGATTGATTGGTTCGATATACACGGCATCGGCCATGTCTGGATCGGTCATAATTGTGGCGGGATTGGAATTAATTAACACCACCCGATAGCCCTCTTCACGCAGGGCTTTGCAAGCTTGCGCGCCGGAGTAATCGAATTCGCAGGCTTGGCCAATCACAATCGGTCCAGCGCCGATAATCAGGACTGTTTTTATGTCAGTGCGCTTAGGCATTATGTGTTCTCCATTAGCGCGATAAAGCGGTCGAATAAATACGAAACATCGTGTGGCCCAGGGCTGGCTTCTGGATGGCCTTGAAAGCTAAACGCTGGCGCATCGGTGAGTGCAATGCCTTGATTTGAGCCATCGAACAATGAACGATGCGTTACGCGGACGTTACTCGGCAGGCTTGCTTCATTAACAGTGAAGCCATGGTTTTGCGAGGTAATCATCACCCGCATGGAATCTAAATCCTGCACCGGATGATTAGCGCCATGATGGCCGAATTTCATTTTCAGGGTTTGCGCGCCAGATGCCAAAGCCAGCAATTGATGGCCTAAGCAAATGCCGAAGGTTGGTATTTTCAGTGCAATAAACGTTTTAATGGCCGCGATGGCGTAATCGCAAGGCGCTGGATCGCCCGGTCCATTGGATAGAAAAATACCGTCTGGTTTTAGTGCCAGTGCATCTTCGGCGGACGTTTGCGCTGGAACAACGGTAATCCGGCAACCGCGCTCGGCCAGCATGCGCAAGATATTGTGCTTAACGCCGAAATCGTACGCCACCACATGAAAACGTGGCGGAACTTCAACAAATTTCTGTAAATCTAAATCAAGCTGGCCGCCGTGCCATTCGTAGTTGCTTTGGCAACTAACCACTTTAGCCAAATCCATACCTTTCAGGCCTTGGAACTTGCGCGCCGCTTCAATGGCCTGATCGATATCAATAACACCAGCCATCAGCGTGCCATTCTGTGCGCCTTTGTCGCGCAGAATGCGGGTTAGTTTGCGGGTGTCGATATCGGAAATGGCCACAATACCGTGTTTTTTCAGCCATTCCGGTAAATCCATCTGGCT
>JANPOU010000019.1:0-7331 GCA_031428155.1 Arenimonas sp.
GATGACGTTAGGCAATTCTTTTCAACACGCATTAAACTTGGCCGCGAAAAAGTTCAGCTATTTTCTAGTTGATGTTTTAGGGGCACGACATGCCGTGCCCTTACAATATTCTGCGAATTGGGCGAACACAAGGTTCGCCCCACGATTAACTCAATTTGCCAACAATCATAAAACCAGCAACCCAAACGGCAAGCGCGGTGCCGGTGTTGGTCAAAATAAACACAACCAAAATACGCGCAAAGCGATTTTTCCACCAGCCGGATATTTCAGTGGTATCGCTGCGTAAATCGAGCAAATCTTGGTAAGTGGGTTTATTCATTTTGGCCTCAACATAGGCCGAGACCATGCCAGAGCTTAAGGCCGGGTGCAGCGGGGTGAGTGGCGAAGCAATAAATGCTGCAATACAGCTTAACCAATGGCCTTTGGCAGCAATACAACCGATTAAGCCACCAATGCCAGTAATGACTGCCCATTGCAACAGCAAGCTGCCAGCCAGTGCGAAGCCCCCTTGTTGGTAGCCCCAGACAAAACCTAGTATCAAAAATGCGAATAAAAAAACTGTAAACCAAGGGAAGCCTGATTTAATTGGCACCTGATCAAGTTCACTGATTTTTGCTGCGCAATCTTTGCTTTCGATACTTTGCATAGCTTTGGCTAAGCCCGCTAAATGCCCTGCGCCAACTACCGCCAGCACTTGTTTGATGTCAGGATTCGCTTGCAATTGAATAAGCTTGGCAGCCATATATTGGTCACGTTCATGGATGATGCTTTGAAATAATTCAGGCGTTTGTTTGGCAAATTCACCAAAACTTGATTCAAGCATATCGCCTTCTTTGAGCTGCTCAATTTCCTGTTCACCAATTTCATCAGAGCTTAATAAACTGCTGCCAAGCCCAGCTGCGAGTTGCGCGCGTTTAAAGAATCCTAAATTCGCCCAAGTGCGTTTTAAGGTGATGCCAGCATCCCGATCAATTAATTCACAACGCAGGTTTCGCGCTTGCGCTTCAAGTGAAGCTGCTTTAAGTTCGGCGCCCGGCTCAATGCCTAGTTGGTCTGCCAAACGCCGCTGATAGGCGGCTAAAGAAAGATTTGCGGCTACTAAACCGATTTTGTCTTCTTTGATTATTTGGAAAATATCTAGATTTTGTAAATTTGTTTGTTGGGTTAATTGTTTGTGTCGGTTGATATCTAATTCAACGGCAATGGTGTCGAACTTGCCTGAATCGATAGCCACTTTAACTGCTTCAAGGCTTTTGATGGAGACATGCGCAGTACCAAGTAAGGTGTAGTCAATGCCATTTAGGTTAAGTTCAATAACCGGTTGCCCGGCAAAATCAATAGAAGTCATTAGAATTAATCGCGGTATCGTTTTAATAAATCGGCGTAGGCATCTATGCGGCGGTCACGCAAAAATGGCCATATACGACGCACTTGTTCGCTGCGTGCTAAATCAAGTTCTGCAATCAGTAATTCGGCGTGTTCAGTTGTGGCCATGGCAATGCTTTCACCTTGCGGCCCCAGCACATGCGAGCTGCCCCAGAATTGAATGCCGCCGGCACCGATTGGCGATGCCTCAAAGCCAACACGATTGCAACTTAATACAGGTATACCATTGGCAACCGCGTGGCCGCGATGGCTGATTAACCAAGCATCGCGTTGCCGCTGTTTTTCCTCATTGGTGTCGTTTGGATCCCAGCCGATAGCGGTTGGGTAAACTAGCAACTCTGCACCAGCCAGCGCCATTAAACGCGCGGCCTCCGGATACCACTGGTCCCAACACACCAACACACCAATTTTACCTAAGCTGGTTTGAATGGGCTCAAAGCCTAAATCGCCGGGCGTGAAATAAAACTTTTCGTAAAAGCCCGGATCATCAGGAATATGCATTTTGCGGTATTTGCCCAACAACTCACCATTATTCTCAAAAACGACCGCTGTGTTGTGATAAAGCCCAGCAGCGCGGCGTTCGAACAGCGAACCGATCAGCACCACCTTATGGCGTTTTGCAATATCAGCTAAACGGTCGCAGCTTGGCCCAGGGATGGGCTCGGCATTGTCGAATTCTTCGGTGGATTCGTGTTGGCAAAAATACGCGCCATTGTGCAATTCTTGCAACAGCACTAATTGCGCGCCTTGCGAAGCGGCTTCAGCAACGCGTTGTTCAATGATGTCTAAATTTTGCTTGGCATCGCCATGATTCGATTCTTGAATCAATGCAACTTTAATGGATAGCGTACTCATCTCAATAATCCTTTGGGTAATTGCATGGTACAGCAATGCAAGCTGCCATTTTGCCAGATTAAATCGCGGCAATTCACGGCGATAATGTCATGCGCTGGAAATGCCTGTTGCATCACGGTGATGGCCTCGGAATCAGCTGCATCGTTATACACCGGCATCAACACGGCATTGTTGATAATCAGAAAATTGGCATATGAGGCCGCTAAGCGACGGTTGTTATCAATAATCGGTTGTGGCCACGGCAGCTCAAAGAGTTGGTATGGTTGGCCATTGATTTGTTTGAATTGTGCTAATTCCAGCGCCATGCGTTGCAGTTCAGCATAATGGCTATCATCAGCATCTTGGCAGCCTTGGTACACAATGCTGTGCGCTGTGGCGAAACGGGCGAGGGTGTCAATGTGCGCATCTGTATCATCACCTTCTAGGTAACCGAAATCGAGCCATAATACACGCTCTTGATGCAAGGCATCCATTAATACCGTGCTAATTTGCTCGCGCGATTTATCCGGATGACGTTCGTGCAAACAATGCCATGTTGATAGCAGCGTGCCTTGTCCGTCGGTTTCTATACCGCCGCCTTCTAATGCAAAATCAATGCGCTGGTGTTCGGTGTTGGTGAAGGTGTTTAGTTGCAGAAGCTGAGCAATAATTTGATCATCTAAACCGGCTTCAAATTTTCCACCCCAAGCAGTGAAATGAAAGTCGAGTAGCAATTTTCCGCCATCGGCTCGGTTCAAGGTAATAGGGCCACTATCGCGCAGCCATGTATCGTTGTAGGGCAGATGCATAAAACGCAGATTAGTCAGCTTGCAGGCGGCATGATTCAGAAAAAACCGCGCTTGTTGTTCAACCTGTGCATTGGGCACACAAAGCAGTAAGGCTTGTTGTGTGCAAATAGCCGCGCATATCTGTGCAAAGCAATGCTGCACCGAGTCTAGGCGCTCGGCCCAATCGGTGCCTGCATGAGGCCATGCCATAAGTACGGCATCTTGCGGTTCCCATTCAGCGGGAAAACGGTTGCTATTACTCATTTGAATCACCTGTCAATCAAGCACATCAGTGTAACAATGGGTTCGCCCATTTGGATAAATGGACATAAAAAAAACCGGCACTGCCGGTTTTTAGTATGTAAGCCTGCAAGCAATTAACGCTGACGGGCTTTGAAACGGGGATTCGATTTGCAAATCACAAAGACTTTGCCGCGGCGACGAACGACTTTGCAGTCACGGTGGCGGGTCTTGGCCGATTTCAGGGAATTCAGGACTTTCATGGTATTTTCCAAAACAAACGAGTAACAAGAAGACGAAATTGTACTGTAAAATTCTTGCAAAAGCAAGCACTTGTTAAACAAAGACTTAATCCAGATAAGCCGCCGACAAGGTGTGTAAGTGCAAGCGCTCGCTATCACGCAGGAAGGGTGAGACTAGCATCATCACCTGCACAATGCCTTTTTTAATGGCTTGTTGCTCATCTTTTTCGCCGCGAATATTGGCGTAATTCAGCCAAAATGTGGCTAAAACCAATATATTGGTGGATAAACCCTCGATTTCAGCGGCGCTGGCGCGCATTACGCCGGTATCATTCAGGCCTTTCATAATGCTGTGTGCATTGGCAGATCCGCGCTTCAATATTCGGGCAAAACGTAAGCGTAAGCTTCTATTTCTACTGAGTATATTAATAATGTCGCGGTATAAGAAACGATAATTCCAAATACATTCAAACACCAAGTGCATCTGCAACCATACGTCTTCAAGGGTAATGGCGCGGCCATCTGGAACATTTAAAGCTTCGTCCATACGCTCTTCAAAGCGCTGGAATAATTGTTCAATGATGTCGTCTTTATTGCGGTAGTGGTAATACAAATTGCCAGGGCTAATTTCCAGTTCATCGGCAATATGATTGGTTGAAATGGTCGATTCGCCTTGCTCATTAAACATGCGCAGAGCAACGTCCAGAATACGTTGGCGGGTTTTACTAGACATGTTTATGCGGTTAGCGAGGCGACGAGTGCGATGTATTTTTTCTGGGCACTTTCTTGGCTGGTGCCTTCCATTTTTGACCACGCTTGGTATTTGGCAGAAGCGACAAAATCAAAGAAGCCGGGCGCCGGCCCCGAAACATCGCCATCGGCACCTTGTTTATATAAAGCATATAAACGCAGCATGATGTCGTTATCGGGCCTTTCAGTCAATGTTTTCAGATCTACAGCGGCTTTTTCAAATTGTTCTTGGATAGTAGCCATAAACCAACCCTTTGCTGTAAAGTCACATTAACGTATTATGCATTAAAATACGATTTGCGGTAAAAATCAAGAACCTAAACATCACACATAATTATAGGGCGGGCTAATTTTATGAGTTATTTTGTAACCGGAGCAACAGGCTTTATTGGCCGATATCTTGTCAGTAATCTTCTTAAGCGCAAAGGCACTATCCATGTGCTGGTTCGCAAAGGCTCAGCAAAAAAATTAACTCAGATTGGCGAACAAATGGGCTGGGACATGAAGCGCATTGTGCCGGTTAATGGTGATCTGAGCAAAGCTAAGCTTGGTTTGAGTGTTGCACAAATTAATGCACTGAAAGGCAAGGTTCAGCATTTTTTCCATCTAGCAGCCATTTACGATTTAACCGCTGATGCTGAAAGCCAAAAAGTTGCCAATATTGGCGGTACCAAGAATGCATTGGATTTAGCCGCAGCTGTGAAAGCCGGCTGTTTCCATCACACCAGTTCAATTGCGGCGGCTGGTTTGTATCCAGGCGTATTCCGTGAAGATATGTTTGATGAAGCTGAAGGCTTAAAAGACCCGTATTTCCGAACAAAACACGATTCCGAAGGTTTGGTGCGCAAGCAAACTGCTGTGCCATATCGTATTTATCGGCCTTCGATGGTGGTTGGGCATTCGCAAACAGGCGAGATCGATAAAATCGACGGCCCGTATTATTTATTCACCTTAATTAAGAAAATTCGCGAAACCTTACCGCAATGGATGCCAACCTTAGGCATTGAAGGTGGCCGGATTAATGTAGTACCTGTCGATTTCGTGGCCAATGCCATGGACCATATTGCCCACAAGACTGGCCTAGATGCGCAGTGTTTTCATTTAGTTGATCCAGAGCCAATGCGTTTTGGCGAGTTGATGAATACCTTTGCGCGCGCCGCGCATGCACCAGAAATGACCATGCGTTTGGATGCGCGGATGTTTGGGTTTATTCCAGCGCCTATGCGTATGGCGGTTTCAAGCTTGCCGCCAGTTAAGCGTTTAACCAATATGATTTTGCGTGATTTGAAAATTCCAGCGTCAACGCTTTCATTCATCACGTACCCAACCCGTTTCGATTGCCGGGAAACTGAGCGCGCATTAAAAGGCAGCAAAATCGCGGTGCCTGCTTTAGACAGCTACGCCTGGCGTTTATGGGATTATTGGGAACGAAATTTGGACCCCGATTTGTTTGTAGATCGCTCATTGCGCGGCAAAGTGGAAAACAAAGTGGTGGTTATCACCGGCGGTTCTTCGGGTATTGGTAAAGCGGCGGCAATCAAAATTGCTGAGGCGGGCGCTAAAGTGATTATTGCAGCGCGCGGTGAAGAAGAGCTTGAAGTGACACGTAAGGAAATTGTAGATGCAGGTTATATTTGTTTTGCCTATAAATCTGATTTGGCTGATTTAGCGTCTTGCGATAGTTTGATTGAGCAGGTTGTTAAAGATCATGGCGGTATTGATATCTTGATTAACAATGCAGGACGCTCAATTCGTCGATCGATTGAATTAAGTTTTGATCGCTTTCACGATTTCGAGCGCACCATGCAGCTGAACTATTTCGGCTCAGTGCGCCTGATTATGCAGGCATTGCCAAGCATGATTGCCAAGCGTCGTGGACATATTATTAATATCTCATCAATTGGTGTGTTAACCAGTTCGCCACGCTTCTCGGCCTATGTGGCCTCAAAAGCGGCGCTCGATGCATTTAGCAGTTGCGCGCAAGGCGAGTTGTCAGGCAAGGGCATAAGCTTCACCACCATCAATATGCCATTGGTTAAAACACCGATGATTGCACCTACTAAAATGTACGATTCGGTGCCAACTTTGTCGCCTGAAGAGGCCGCCGATTTAATCGTTAAAGCCATCATTCAGAAGCCTAGCCGTGTGGCAACGCGTTTGGGTGTCTTTGCCGGGGTGATGAATGCGGTATTTCCAAAAGCGTATGAAGTATTAATTAGCACCGCGTTTGAATTATTCCCAGATTCTGCGGCTGCTAAAGGTATGAAAGGCCGAGGCGAGGCAGCGCAAGCAACCACAGAACAAATTGCTTTTGCATCAGTTATGCGTGGTGTGCACTGGTAATAATAGGTTGCAGATACAAAAAAGCACCGCAATGCGGTGCTTTTTTTTGGGTAAAAAACCCGTCAGAGAAATCGTATTGGGAGGGAGTTCACGAATGTAAATACTGACGGGTTCAAACTGTATGCCTTACGGTGCAACCGGAGTTGGTGCTTTAGGCAAAGTTACTTTGCTGGCTTTTTTAGCAACTTGTTTGGTTGCTTTTTTAACCGCTGTGTTTGCTTTTTTAACAGCAGGTGCTTTAGCTTTAACAGCAGGTGCTTTAGCTTTAACAGCAGGTGCTTTAGCTTTAACAACAGGGGCCTTATTTTGTTTCTTAAGCTCTGTGGTTAAGCTTTCTACGCGCTTGATTAAGCTGCCAAGATCTTCACGGGTTGGTACGCCAAGACGTGTTAAAGCGCGTTGTACGCGGTCTTCAAACACTTTTTCCATACGGTCCCATGTGTCGGTTGCTTTTTCGCGAACATTTTCAACGCGATCTTCAACAGCGCCACGAACCACATCAACTTTGCCATTGGCAAGTTTGCGTGTTTGCGCTTCAAGATTCATGCCTTTCTTCACCAATGCTTCAAACAAATCGGTGCCTTCGCCTTGTGCGCGTGCAAGTGCGCCCACGCCAGCTGACCAAATTTGTTGCGCGGTGTCGATTAAGTTATGTTTCGCAGCATCAGTGCGTGATGCAGGCGACTTCTTAGCGGTTTTACTGCGTACGGTTGTTTTGGTGCGAACAGCTTTCTTGAGCTTGGCCATG
>JANPOU010000020.1:0-38347 GCA_031428155.1 Arenimonas sp.
TTTGGATTACCCAGAAGATTCCAACTGCGATACCGACATGAATGTGGTGATGGACGGCAACGGCGGCTTTATTGAAGTGCAAGGCACAGCTGAAGGCGTGGCATTTTCGCGCGATCAACTGAACACACTATTGGCTCTGGCTGAGCAAGGTATTGGCGAGTTATTGCAGCATCAGCAGGCCGCGCTTAAGGCATGAAATCTGCACCATGAAACTGGTATTAGCCACCTCAAACAAAGGCAAACTGGCCGAGATTGCGCCAATTGTACAAGCCTTTGGCTTTGAAGCCTTACCTCAGAACCAATATGGCTTTGCCGATGCCGAAGAAACGGGGCTAACCTTTGTTGAGAACGCGCTAATCAAAGCGCGGCATGCATGCATGCAAACTGGATTGCCGGCCTTGGCTGACGATTCAGGGATTATTATTGATGCCTTAAATGGCGCACCGGGATTGATTTCCGCACATTATGCGGGCGTGCACGGCGACAGCGCTGGAAATATCGCAAAAGTTCTGCATGAAATAAGCGAAAGCGGAAACCTGCTGAAAAGCGCGCGTTTTTACTGCTGCATGGTCTTATTGAAACACGCCGATGACCCGCAACCAATTATTGCTGAAGGTATTTGGCACGGTGAAATTCTCGAAGCACCATTGGGCGAACACGGCTTTGGTTATGATCCGATTTTCTGGGATCCTATCAATAAAATGAGCGCCGCACAAATGCCTGCGGAACTCAAAAACCGTATCAGCCATCGTGGCCAAGCTTTGCAACAACTGCAGCAAAAGTTACAAGCCAATGCCTGATTTAATGCCACCGCCGCTGGCGTTGTACATCCATATTCCGTGGTGTGTGCGCAAATGCCCGTATTGCGATTTTAATTCGCATGAGCAAAAAAACGATTTGCCGGTTGCCGAATATATTGCCGCATTACAGCGTGATTTAGAGCAAGATTTGCCCTTGGTTTGGGGCCGAACGGTACACAGCGTATTTTTTGGCGGTGGCACGCCCAGTCTATTTTCAGGCGCGGCCATGAGCGATATCTTAGCCATGACCAGTTCGCGTGTGCGCTTTGCGCCGAACTGTGAAATAACCATGGAGTGCAATCCGGGCACTGTTGAGCATGATCGCTTTGAGAATTATTTGGCAGCGGGCATCAATCGCTTAAGCTTTGGCGTGCAAAGTTTTGATGATGGTTGCCTTGAGCGCTTGGGCCGCATTCACAATGCCGAAAAAGCCCGAGAGGCCGTCCTTAAAGCGCAAGATGCGGGCTTCAACAATATCAATCTTGATTTGATGTATGCCCTGCCCGAACAAACTCTCGCCATGGCCTTGCTCGATGTTGAGCAAGCCATTGCATTGAATCCTCAACATCTTTCGCATTATCAACTCACGCTTGAACCGAACACCTTATTCGCCGCCAAGCCGCCAACCGGCATTCCGGAAATGGATGACGCATGGGATATGCAAGAACGCTGCATTGAACTGATGCACGCACATGGTTACGCACAATATGAGGTGTCGGCATACGCCAAGCCGGGCAAGCGTTGCCAGCATAATTTAAATTATTGGCAATACGGCGATTATTTGGGCATTGGTGCGGGCGCACACGGAAAAATTTCTTCTGGCGAAAGTGGGCAGATTTTGCGCCGTTGGAAACCGAAAAACCCGCGCAACTATATGCAATCGGCTGGAAGTTTGGCTGGCATTGGTGGCGATGAGTACATTGCAATCGAAAACCGGCCATTCGATTACATGCTGAATGCGCTGCGCTTAGTCGATGGCTTTTCGCTTAATGATTTTGAATACCGGACTGGTTTAAGCAGAAAAACCATTGCGCCCGAATTGCACAAAGCATTTGCTGAGCAATGGCTTAGCCAAGATGGCCATTGGGTGAAGCCCACGGAATTGGGCATGCGTTTTGCCAATGATGTGATGGGTTTGTTTTTGGTTGACCACAAAGTATGACTGTAGGCTGGGCTAAGAGGATGTAGGTTGTTAACGATTGAATATTTCCTGCTCACTAATTTATTTCTACATTAGCTTTACTCCACCCCACTATCTGCAGATAATGATGATATCGCCCCAAATGTGTACTGCACCCCAAAAGTTGGACAGTGCATTTAGGCTAACACAAGGGACTGAGTTCGGTACTGTACCGGACTCAGTCCCTTTAGTTTTTCCTTGATTCGGTCGTGGTTGCGTTGGAAATGGCGGTCCGTACAAGATTAAATATGAGTTCAACATATTAAATTCTGAATTAACTTACGTATACACAGGCCAGATGCTTTTTATGGAGCGATGGGTTCGTGTTCCTAAAAGCGTCTGGGAGCCCGCCGCCAAAAACGGACAGATCAATGTTTTGTATGCACCCCAGAACCCAAAGATCAATCAACCTGCGGATATTGCACGTCCAAGCTATACCAATGCATTTGGGCTAGCCTTGCTTGGAGTATTTATGTCCGTTGTTTGCATTTTCTATTGGCGTGGATATAAGGTCTAATTAATCCGTAAGGAGCTTTCTGTTAAGGTCGGGCAACACAGTCGTTGGGCTTCGCATTACTCAGCCCAACCTACGGCTTATATTGACAAAAATACCTTTTAAGCATACATTCCACATATAGCACATATATGGAGGGTTGGATTATGTCTCAATTACATTTTTACGTGCCAGACGACGTGGAAACGCAAATACGCATGAAAGCCAAGCAGGCCAATTTGCCACTTTCTAAATATCTAGCGGAGTTGGTGAAGCGCGAGACTGGCGCACAAAATCAATGGCCAGCGGGCTACTTTGAGTTATTCGATGCTTGGCAAGGTGAACCACAGCAAAGGCCTGATGAATTAGCGCTTGAAACAAGGCAGAGTTTTAGTTGATGGGTTTATCGCAATGATAAAGCTACTCGACACAAATGCCTGCATTCAGTTGTGGCAGCGAAAAAACCTTAATGTGCGAAGGTATTTTGTGCAACATAGTCCGGCAGATATTGCCTTGTGTAGCATTGTGAAGGCAGAGCTTTTATTTGGTGCTCTGCGCAGCGAACAGAAAGAAAGCAATTCGCAACTGCTACAAAATCTGTTTGCACCATTATACAGCTTCGATTTTGACGATAATGCAGCCGAGCATTACGCACAAATACGCGCAGATCTAACTGCACAAGGCAAGTTAATTGGTGCGAATGATTTAATGATAGCCGCTATTGCACGCGCCAATAAAGCCACATTGATTACCCATAACACAGGTGAATTTAGCAGGGTGCAAGGTTTGCTAATTGAAGATTGGGAGATTTAATGCTTTAAATATCAACGCCTACCTATTGTATTTAAAAAATAATCCTCGAAAATTCCGCACACACTTGCTAAACTTGCCATTCCTTGAGTGTTCGGGAAGTTGGTGAGAGTCCAACACTGCCCCCGCAACGGTAAGTCAGATTTTCCATTCATACAGCCACTGGGTAACTGGGAAGGCGAATGGAGCGCAGTACTGATAAGTCCGGAGACCGGCTCAAGGCGAGCGGCGATACGCATGTATTGTCTTTTTTGCACGTTGCGGAGGGCAGCGCGGCCAAATTATTGTCTGCTGTGTTTTGCTGTGCAATGGTTTCGTCGGTTCCTCTTTAGCGTGCGGCGCGGGTGCGCGTAACTTTACTAAGAGAACGTCATGATCACAAAGCAACACTACGGCTTACTAGCCACCTCCATCGCATTGGCATTTTGCCAAACCTCCACAGCAGCAGATCCTGTACAAGTGCTCGATACGGTGCAAGTGACCGCTAATCGATTTGCACAGCCTGCCAATCAAACCACATCATCGGTAACGGTAATCGACCGCGACGCCATCGAAAAAAG
Organism: Arenimonas sp.; assembly: GCA_031428155.1. Taxonomy (GTDB): domain Bacteria; phylum Pseudomonadota; class Gammaproteobacteria; order Xanthomonadales; family Xanthomonadaceae; genus Arenimonas. The sequence continues at coordinate 3,844 of JANPOU010000020.1, forward strand.
TCAAGCTTTGGATGTAGCCGATTTACTCATCAAACAAGTGGGTATTGATGTGGTTAGAACCGGCGGCAGTGGTTCGCTGAATACCATTTTTATGCGTGGCGGTAATTCCAATCACACGCTCATTTTAGTCGATGGTATTCGAGTCAATTCGGCCACACAGGGTATTTTCGATATGGCGCATATGCCGCTCGCCACCATTGAGCGCATTGAAATTGTGCGCGGTCCACGTGCGGCTTTGTGGGGCTCAGATGCCCTATCCGGTGTCATCCATATTTTTACCCGCGCGCCCAAATCGCTGACTGCAGAATTGCGTGCCGGCAGCTTTAAACGCTACGGCGCTGATATTGGCTATGGCTTTGGCGATGAGCAAAGCAATATAGGCTTTATTGCTGGCACAGATAGTTCGCAGGGTTTTTCATCCACCAATAGTAATAATTATTACTATGCCCCAGACAAAGATGGCTACCGCAATAACCATTTCGGCTTGAATGCACAAACCCAGCTTGGCTCACAAACACTCAAGTTTGCTGGCCTTGCCACCGATGCACGGGTTGAATTTGACCAAGGCGTAACCTTTGCAAAAAATCATTCGTGGAGCACGGCATTGTTCGGCAATATTAATGACCAATGGAGCCATAATTTAACCGTTGGCCAGTCTTATGAAAAGAATGATACGCCTGACTATGCCAGCATATATGGCAGTCGCCGCAGCAGCATAGATTGGTCGAACCTAGTTGCCATTTCTGCTAACACGCAGATTGGCGTGGGTGTGAATTGGGTGAAAGAAAAAGGTTACTCGAATGATTACTCTGGCGAAGTATTTAACCGCTCGCGCAATAATGCCGGTATTTTTGGCACCTTAAGCACACAATGGCAAGCGCATAGCTTTGATTTAGCCACACGCTATGACGACAATTCGCAGTATGGCTCGCATAGTACCTCCAGCGCTGGCTGGGCATTTCAAGCCAATGCCAATAACCGCATACGCGCCAGCTGGAGCCAAGGCTTCAGAGCGCCAAACCTGAATGAGCTTTACAACCCAGGCTATGGCGGCTATTACGCTGGTAATCCACTGTTAAATCCTGAGCGCTCGCACAGTGCCGAGCTGGGCTACATATTTACCAGCGGCTCAGAATTTACTGCTGAGGTTTCTGCTTATCAAAGCAAAGTCGATGATTTAATCAGTTTTGCTGGCTTTCAAGCACAAGCCATCAATATTAGCCGTGCCAATATCAAAGGTCTAGAAGTGGAATTACATGGGCAAGTTAATTCCATTAACTGGCGCGCGCAAGCCACCTACACCGATGCCATCAACGAAGACACCGGCAATGCTTTATTGCGCCGCCCGAAATTGAAAGGGCTTGCCAGCTTAAGTTATGCGTTTGACAACCAATTTGAATTTGGCACTGAACTCACTGGCTACAGTGACCGACCCGATGCTGGCGCACAATTACCAGGCTACGGACGCTTAGATTTAACCGCTAGCTGGCCGTTAACCGATACGTTGCGACTAGAAGGCCGTCTCGAAAATGTACTAGATAAACAATATCAATTATTAAATGGCTACAGTACGCCTGAGCGCAGCGTGTTTATTCGATTGAGCTACCAAGCAAAATAAGTTTACGTCTGTACAAGTTTGAGGGCTGGTCTACCAGCCCTTTTGCTTTGCCTGCAAGCTGGGTTATGCTATTCATAATCTTAACCATTGAAAATGCATGGATAACTCAGACCATCATCCATATAGCAAAACACTAAGCCATTCCGGCCTGCCGGAACGCGTGCTGAATTTGTGTGATGGCTTGTTTAAAATAAACTCAGATTTTTTTGATTTACATTTACAAAACCTATTGAATGACTTTGAAAGTATTCTATTCAAAAACATCGAGGGTAGTCCGCAAAGTGAATCACAATCCGAGCAATATGCGCATTTACGAAACCTGCAAAGAACTCGGCATGATTTTATCCCACGTTTTCTTGCCGGTGTAGAACAGCAATTAGCCAATATTCGAAAGAATTCAGCGCTGCAAAGCAAACAATCAACTTCAGTGTCATATCAGTTGAAAGAACTGAACCTGGTAGAGCGCGATGCATTTGATGAGAATCAAATTCAGTTCGAAATATCATCACGCTGCGAATCACAAAATAGCTTTGATATTTTCTTGCTTGGCCAGCGCTTTGGTGTACTTGCACAACAGCACGCTTTTGAAGCTGATGATTTGCCGCTTGGGCCTAGAAAGCTATGCCACTGCTTGCAAGACGCCATACAATGCTTAAATTTAGATGTGAGCAGCAAAATACAGATTTATTACTTATTTGAGCGCTATGTTTTCGCCAATTTTGCAGATTTAATTTCCGCATGCAATTTATACCTTATCGATGAAGGCGTGCTTTCAAACTTAACTTATGTTCCATTTAGGAATCCTGAGTTGCGGCACAAAAAGTCACCTATTGCTTTGCTTGGCAAAACAAAGGCCACTGACCCCAGCCAAAATACCATCGACCGCAACCAGAATGACAACGTCATTGCTTTCAAAGCCCAACAAGACCATGCCTCACCTGCTCAAGCCAATACAGCAAACAACAATGCTTTAGAGGGGAATTTCAATGAGCTTCGGCATTTGCTAGCAAAACGTAAACAGTTGCTCAATAAGCTCAGCTCATTTTCAAATACCTACGTTAGTGACTCCGAACAATCGCTTAAGGAATCTTCGCGTGAAATTCATGCGCCACCGGAATTACTGCAATCAATTATTAAAGATTTTCAACACAATGCCATTGCCAATCCAAATGCCAGGGCAAGCATTCAACACCTTAAGCATGATTTGTTAGCTCAGCTTAGAAACCAGTCTAGCCAAGATCGCGAACTAATACTAAATGATGAAGACAGTGATGCCATCGATTTGGTCGGCTTGCTTATGGACAACGCCTTAAAGGATGTGAATCCTGGCTCGGTTGCTTCGCAACTTATTTCATTGATGCAATCACCCCTTATTCATGTAGTTTTACAAGACAAAAGTTTTTTCAGCAACAACGTACACCCGGCTAGACAAATGTTGAACATTATTGCAGAGACAGGTTTTAACTGGCTTGATGAAAATAATAACGACGATTCGATGCAGGAAAAGATCTCTAGTATCGTGCATAGAACCGTTAAAGATTACGATGGTAATAATCAAGAATTTATTAACGCGTATGAAGAAACCAATGGACTGTTACAGGCATTAATCAAAAAAGCAGAGGCCGCAGAGCGACGGCAGATTGAGGCGGTGCGTGGTAAAGAAAGACTAACGCTGGCTCGCAATCGTGCGGCTGGAGTAATGGCTGAGTTGACTGAACTCAATGAAATGCCGAGTGGTACACGCGCCTTGCTCAACAAAGCCTGGACAGATGTGATGGCACTAACTGAACTTAGAAAAGGTTCAGACTCTGAGAAGTGGCTCGAACAGAAATCGATAGCCGAACGCATCATTGCTATCAACGATGTGAATGCTGAAACACTTGCTGATGCTGATGCTGCAGATTTAAAAAATAAAGTGCAAAGCTCTTTATCACTAGTAGGCTACCATCAAGAAGAAGCAAAACAAATTGCGGAAAGCCTAATTACCGATAAACGCTTGGATGGGCCGAATAATTTAGTCCAAATCCCTGATAAAATCCGCTTCGGTGAACATACGCAAGCCGCCAATATTCATGTGTATGAACTCAGCAACATACAGCTGGATATTGCAGAGCAAATTAAAGTAATTGCAGTGGGCACATGGTTTGAATTTATTCTTACAAATAATCCAAAACCAGTGCGGCGCAAGCTAGCATGGAAAAGCCTTTTCACTAACAATATTTTATTCGTCAATCAGCGTGGCCAAAAAATGGCAGAAATGACCATTGAAGAACTCGCCATTGAACTTTCTGAAGGTCGCGCAAGAGTTCAGATTGAAGATAAAAGAAACATTATTGAACGCGCTTTTGAAAATGTCATCAGCTCGCTTCGTAACCTTTTACCCACCCGCCCAAGCAAAGAGCCATGACTGAAGACTTCCGCCGCCTTAAACGCCGTAAAGCCAGCATGGAAATTCGCGTGCTGGATTGCATGACTCAGCAATCCATTGGCCAAATTGCTGATCTATCTGAGTCTGGCATGATGATAACGGCAAACACATCAGTCACTACTGACGGACTATACCAATTCGAACTTTATTTTGCCAAATCTTCGCCCGCCAATAAGACTATCCATGTTGGCGCGCATGAACTTTGGTCTGAACAAAACGCGCAATCTGGGCAAATGGAAGTGGGCTTCCGATTTATTGATATCGCGCCGAGTGATCGGGCATGGCTGCGCATATGGGTTAGCGAGCCTGGTAGCAGCTATGCTTGAGCTGATGACATTCATAAGCGCAAAATAACTGAACGTATTACAACCTATTTACAACACGGGTAAAAAACATGAGTAATTTTCAAGACCATCTAGCATTTGTTAGCAAAAGTGCTGATGCGGCTCTGGCTAAATCTGGCTTTGATTGCTTAATCATCGCTTCCGGTATCGAGAAAATACAGTTTCTCGATGATCTGCACTACCCGTTCAAACCAAATCCACAGTTCAAATACTGGGCGCCATTAACTCGCAACCCAAATTGTTGGATTGTCTATACGCCTGGCCAAAAACCGATATTGGTGTATTACCAGCCGGATGATTACTGGCATGTTCCGCCAAGTGCTCCGAACGGTGAATGGCTTGAGCATTTCGATATCCGCATCATCCATGAAGCAGCCGATGCAGTGCAGCACCTGCCCAACACTGCCCGCGCCGCCATCATCGGCGAAGCAGATGCCGCTTTGGGTGCTTATATCCCCAATAATCCAAAAGCACTTCTCGATTTCCTGCATTACCACCGCGCCTACAAAACCCCATATGAATTAGCGCAAATGCGTAAAGCTCAAGCCAAAGCCGTGCGCGGCCACCAAGCCGCTGAGCAAGCGTTTCGCGCCAATGGCTCGGAAGCGCAAATCAATGCAGCGTTTTTAGCCGGAGCTGGCCACACCGACAGTGACGTGCCATATAACAACATTGTGGCCTTGAATGAAAATGGCGCAACCTTGCATTACCAATACAAAAGTTTCAATAAACCCGCGCATCATCGTTCTTTATTAATTGATGCCGGCGCTGAATATAACGGCTATGCCGCCGACATTACCCGCACCTATGGCAATGGTTTTGAATTATTTGAACAGCTGATTGACGCGGTAGAAAAAGAACAATTAGCGTTATGTGCGCAAGTTAAAGCGGGTTTGGATTACCGCGAACTACACCTGCAATGCCATTTACGTTTAGGCGGAGTGTTACGCGATTTGGGTATTGTGGATATGGATCCTGGCAGCATGCTAGAAAAAGGAGTTAGCTCTGTATTTTACCCGCATGGCCTGGGCCACCCTATTGGCTTGCAGGTTCACGATGTAGCTGGTTTTTCTGATGAAAACGGCGTATTGATTCCACGCCCAGAAGGCCAGCCGTTTCTGCGCATGACACGTACATTGGAAGCTGGCATGGTGGTCACTATCGAACCGGGCCTGTACTTCATTCCAACACTGTTGGCAAAATTGAAACAGCGCCCCGAAGCGAAATCGGTTAATTGGCAGAAAGTGGAGCAGCTGATGCCATATGGCGGCGTGCGCATTGAAGACGAAGTGCATTGCACTGATGATGAACCAGAAAACATTAGCCGTGATGCATTTGCGGCACTTTAATTAAGAACTACAACTGAGCATTGAACAGCCTGCCCGATGCATCGATTCGGGTGGGCATTTTTTTACCCAACGCGCATCGTCTTCAGCATCTTGATATGGCGTTTTAAGGCGCGTGAAGATCTCACGCAATGGCTGATAATCGCCCTGCTCGGCCGCATCAATCACATCTTGCACTAAATGATTGCGCAGTATAAATACCGGATTCACCGCACGCATTTTTTTCGCACGTTGGCTAAGCGATGATTGCTCGAGCAAGGATTTATACAACTCTAACCAAACCGATAATTCCGCCGAACTTGGATTTGGTGAATAACTGCAGGCTAAAAGTGCATAAATACTTTCCTGTGAAGTTATGTCAGCGTCGCGCTGCGCAATACGCGTGAGCGCATCAAAGAATAAATTAAAATCCATTTCCATCGCACTTAATATCTGCACCAGTTGTTGATAGAAAACTGGATTGGCTTGCAACATAGCTTCATCCACACCAAGTTTGGCGGCTAACAATCTATTCCAATGCTGATGAAAAAATTGATTGTATGCATTCAAACTATTTTGCAGTGGCTGCACATCGTTAATCAGAGGAAATAGTGCATTGCCCAAGCGCGCCAAATTCCATTGCGCAATCGCTGGCTGATTACCGTAGCAATAGCGTTTGCCTTCGGCATCAGTGGTGTTTGGCGTCCATTGCAAATCGTATTTTTCCAGCCAACCGTATGGGCCGTAGTCAATGGTTTCGCCGAGCAAAGACATATTATCAGTATTCATTACACCATGCACAAAACCGACTGACATCCATTGCGCCATAAGCTTGGCCGTGCTTTGGCAAATCGATTCAAAAAATTGTATGTAACGCGATTCCGAGTGCGCATCAATATCCGGAAAATGATTGTTGATTGCGTAGTCTGCGAACAACTGCAAAAGATTAATATCTTCTCGCGCGGCCGGCAATTCAAAATGCCCGAAACGTAGAAACGATTCCGACACACGGCATACGATAGCGCAACGTTCTTGTTTTGCATTGCCATCGTAAAACATATCACGCATAGCCAGTGTTTCTGAATTGATTAACGACAATGCCCGAGTAGTTGGTATACCAACATGAAACATCGCTTCGCTGCATAAAAACTCACGAATAGATGAGCGCAATACCGCACGGCCATCAGCGTTGCGCGAATACGGCGTTGGCCCAGCGCCTTTTAGTTGCAGGCTGTACAACTTAGCATGCGATGGCAATTCACCAAGGTTAATGGCGCGGCCATCACCCAGTTGCCCGGCCCAATGCCCGAACTGATGACCCCCATAGACTGTGGCATACGGTTTGGATTTTTGCCCCATAACATTGCCTGCTAATACATTCATAAAGTCAGCGTTGTTTTTTAGATCGGCCGACATGCTCAATAAGTCCGCCGTTTCATCCGACCACAGCACTAATTTTGGATTCAAAACTGGCGTGGGCTGCACAAAAGACAAAGCCGCATGCTGAACTTGCCGCGTGCTGTTTTCGGGTATCGGGTCGGCTGGCAGAGATTTGCTGAATTGATTGCTAAAAATGAGCTGCACGGGTTTTCCTGCGGCAAAGAGTGTAAATAGCATTACACAGTATCCACTCGCGCGTGAAAGCTGAATCTAATTGCTTGATTTTATTATCTAGCAGGCTTGGAAGCTAGCGTTTGGGCTTTCGTATAGTGCGTAAATTTGCTACGCTATAAGCCTCATTCTTCACTAAAAACAAGCATTTGCTTGCGGCATTTTATGGAAAAAAGTTTCGACCCCAGCCAGTTCGAAGGCAAATGGTATGCGCACTGGGAACAGTCTGGCTGTTTTAAGCCGTCGGGCCAAGGCCCGACCTACACTATTATGTTGCCGCCGCCGAATGTGACTGGCACTTTGCACATGGGTCATGCATTTCAGCACACGCTGCAAGATGCACTGATTCGCTACCACCGCATGAAAGGCTTCAATACGTTGTGGCAAATGGGCACTGATCACGCTGGCATCGCCACCGAAATGGTGGTTGGCCGTAATCTGGCAATTGAAGGCAATGGTGAAACGCGCGATTCACTTGGCCGCGAAAAATTCATCGAAAAGGTCTGGGATTGGAAACAGGAATCCGGCGATACCATCACCCGCCAAATGCGCCGCATGGGTGCTTCAGGTGATTGGAGCCGTGAGCGTTTCACGATGGATGAAGGCTACTCGGAAGCAGTAATTGAAACTTTTGTGAAACTGTTTGAGCAAGGTTTAATTTACCGTGGGCAACGCTTAGTAAACTGGGATCCGGTTTTGAAAACCGCCATTTCAGATCTAGAAGTAGTCTCCGAAGAAGAAAACGGTTTTATGTGGTCAATTTCCTACCCGCTAGCCGATGGTTCGGGTTCTTTGGTGGTTGCCACCACGCGCCCGGAAACCATGCTGGGCGACACCGCAGTGATGGTGCATCCAGAAGACGAACGCTATCAACATCTCATCGGGAAAAAGGTCACGCTGCCTTTATGTAACCGCGAAATTCCAGTTATCGCTGATGATTATGTGGATCGTGAATTTGGCACTGGCGTGGTGAAAGTAACACCCGCGCATGACTTCAACGATTATGCAGTCGGCCAGCGGCATAGCTTGCCGATGATAAACATCCTGACTTTTGATGCCAAAATCAACGACAACGCTCCAGAAAAATACCGTGGCTTGGATGTTAAAGCGGCACGTAAAATGGTGTTGGCAGATTTAACGGAATTAGAGTTATTAATTGAAGAAAAGCCGCACAAACTGCAAGTGCCACGTGGCGACCGAACCGGCCAAATCATTGAGCCCTACCTTACCGACCAATGGTTTGTGAAAATGGACACGCTGGCAGAAAGGGGTTTAGAACTTGTTGAAAAAGGTTCGGTGAAATTCGTACCTGAAAACTGGATTAACACCTATCGGCATTGGATGAGCAATATCCAAGATTGGTGCATCTCGCGTCAGCTTTGGTGGGGGCATCGCATTCCTGCTTGGTATGACGACGCCGGCAAAATTTATGTTGGCCGTGATGAAAATGAAGTGCGCGCAAATAATAATTTATCGCAAGATATAAAATTGCAGCAAGATAACGATGTATTGGAAACGTGGTTTTCATCATCCATGTGGTCGTATGCAACGCTGGGTTGGCCGAATAAAAAAGCCATGGCTGAATTGGATTTCGCCGAACGCTTGCCAACGTCGGTGCTAGTTACCGGATTCGACATTATTTTCTTCTGGGTGGCCCGGATGATTATGATGACCGATCATTTCACCGGCACTGTGCCCTTCAAAGACGTGTATGTACACGGCTTAGTGCGCGACAAAGACGGTCAGAAAATGTCGAAGTCGAAAGGCAATGTTTTAGATCCAATTGACATCATTGACGGCATCACGCTCGATGAACTCATCAAAAAACGTACCAGTGGTTTGATGAAACCAACAGACAAGCCGAAAATCGAAAAAGCCACCATAAAGGAATTTCCAGAAGGCATTGCCGCATTTGGCGCCGATGCCCTGCGCTTTACTTTTGCCTCTCTAGCCACGCATGGTCGAGATATCAAATTCGATATGGAGCGCTGTGGCGGCTATAAAAATTTCTGCAATAAATTATGGAACGCCGCGCGTTTTGTGCTGATGCATTGCGAAGATTTTACGGCATCTGGAAAACCTGCTGCAGCGTCTGAATCGGAGCGTTGGTTGCTAAGCCAATTAGCGTCTATTACCGAGCAAACACAACAGCACATTGCCGACTACCGTTTTGATTTAGCATCTAATGCTCTATACGAGTTCACTTGGAATACCTATTGCGATTGGTTTTTGGAGTTTGCCAAACCAGCTCTTGCTGGCAGTGATATTGATGCAGCCAATAGCATGCAGCATACATTGCTATTTGCCTTAGAAGCCAGCTTACGTTTATTACACCCGCTGATGCCATTTATTACCGAAGAAATCTGGCACAGCATTGCACCGAAACTCGACATTACGGGCAATTCAATTAGCACACAGTCTTTCCCTGAAACCGAGGAATTCGGCATTGCCGATAATCAAGCCGTTGCCAATATTGAATGGTTGAAAGCCTTAGTTGCCAGTATTCGTAGCATCCGAAGTGAAATGGGCATTTCGCCTGCCAAATCTATTCCGTTGTTATGGCAATCCGCTAATTCCGACGACAAAGCACGTTTAAACAATCTTGAAATCAGTCTGAAATTCTTGGCGAAAATCGAATCCAGCACTGAACTTTCAGGTGAAGCACCCGCTTCTGCTACGGCATTAATTGGCGATCTGCAAATTTTCATTCCACTCACCGGCTTAATCGACTTAAGTGCCGAAAAAACTCGCTTAGCTAAAGAACTTAAACGAATTGATATTGAAATCAGTAAATGCCAAGGCAAGCTTTCCAGCGAGACTTTTGTGGCTAACGCGCCTGAAATGGTGGTGGCGCAGGAACGACAGCGATTACTGGATTGGCAAGCTCAGCAATTAGCGCTGGGCGAGCAATTGCAGAAACTCAACTAAATATTTTGGAGCACTAAATGAAAAGAATCCTTGTTATAGCTTGTCTTGTAGCACTTTCCGGTTGCGTTACATATAGTAAATCGGTTTCAGTGGCCGAAGTGGCTAGCCCAGAATCTGCCTATATCTATGGTTCATTTAAAATTGATGCGCCAAAAGCATGGCTTGCCATGCAAGGTCATCAGAGCATGGGATTTGTATTCACATGCATTGATAAAAGCAAATATACAATCGGCTTTAAAGTAGATAAGCCCTTGCAGTTAGTGAAAATCTCCCCTACCCAATGTACGCTCACGGACATTGTTTACTCCGATGCCGATGGCATGGTGATGTCGACTAAACCTGTATCTACAGGTGCTTTCAACAAGCGCAGTTTTGCGGCTGGCAAAGCCTATTATTTAGGTGATTATTTTGCTAAATCTGAAAACCAATACAATTATTCCTACACCACAACAATCTGGAAAATCGTTGATGTGAAAGATAACTATATCCAGACCACCCAAGATATGTTTAACGCCTACCCGAATATGCGTGGCTTCAACACGCTACCCATGCAAATTATTCCAGCAGACAGTTGGAATTAATAAACATGCATAGACATTACTTGTGCAAATACGTCTTGATCGTGTTACTCGGCTTAGGTCTTACTCATGGCCTTAGTGCCACTGATAATGCCAGTAAGCAACCACTGGTCACCAATCAACCCGCGCCACCACCAACGCCACCCAGTATTCGCAAACCATTACCGCCAGCGCCACCCGTTGTTTATGATGTTCCAGCGCCACCGCCCGCACCGCCAACTGTAAAAGCAGTTGCTGCACCACCACCAAAAATTCCAAGCCTTGCCGAATGGCAAAAAACTGAGACGATAAAAGTACAAGCGAGTGAGCTAACAAGCCATTACCAGCGTTTACTGACCGATAAATTGATGAAAAGCATTATTAAACCCATTGTTGATGCAAAGGGCGTCGTCAATGAAAGCGAACAGTTGCGATATACCGAAGCGAATGAATTAGCTAGACGAACAGCTAAACAAGGCTACTTACAAAGCTATGATGAGTTCATTGATATAGATGGCAGCTTTTGGATTTTTGATGGCACAGACAACTCCGCAGGGCCAGATCGTTTGATGCAAATTAGCTTTCCCAACCCTAAACAATACATGATGCAGTTGAGTATGCGCTGCCTGGAAGTGAATGAAGCCTGTAAAAAAATGGCTGAGAAATATTTTAAATCGATGGCTATTCCACCGCCACGAACACATAGCTGGGAAGCTGGATACCAGTGGCTTAATGTTCGTACGCAACAGCTCTGCCTTATACCCGGGCCAGTGAACATGCGTGCACCATCTTACCCAGTCGATTACATTAAGGATGGCATGGAAAAGGAAGTAAAGATTCGCTTTGCCACTGACGCCTGCGGAATTCCAATCTCGGTGAAAATTGAAAAAACTAGCGGAAATAGGGCATTGGATAAAGCTGCCATTGATGCAGTCTGGAGATGGCGTGTCAAGCTGCCAGAAGCCAAGCTTAGTGTTCCGCTTTACTCACTGCGCGAATTTACTATTCCAGTAAAATTTATACCGCCATTAAAATAATTTACTCCCGATGATTTAAAAACATGGGTTGTGGATTTACAGCGAAAAATCAAAATCCATCAATTCAATAGCCATCACAATGCCGTCTTCGCGACCTTTGACGGCTGGATAATAATTCGGCCGGCGGCCAATTTCATTGAAGCCTTCACTATCATATAAGGCAATGGCGTGCGGATTGGATGGCCGTACCTCCAGAAATACCCGCTGCAACCGATGCCAACGCGCCACTTCAAAAACCTGCTGCAATAATCGTCGGCCTTGGCCATGGCCTTGGTGTTCAGGCGCCACACAAATATTCAGCAAATGCCCTTCACCTGCAGCACAGCTCAACACAAAATAGCCGATAATGCCAGTTCGCGCTTCCATCAGCCAGCATTCGTGCCCAGCATGCAAACAATCGCGGAAGATCCCTGCAGTCCAAGGGTATGGATAAGCCTGTAATTCTATAACCATTACTGCATCAATATCTGCCTGCTTGATCAACCGACATTGTTGATCACTGATTTTTTGGGCATTCATGCTGACTTTAATAGCGCCCGGATTTGCTGCCAAACAATGCGTTTGGCGAGCTTGCCTTGCTCTGGTGCAACGGGCAATGCAGTGAGGTCATGGCCTTTTGCGAGCTGCTGAATGTTTTGCCCTAAGCGCGTCTGCCAAAAAGCGGCATGATTTTTATGTTGTTCAAGCGGCTCTGCATGCAAGCCAAGCACAGGCGTATACAGCCTAATACCCATTGCTTCCAAGATAATGTTTTGATCGCGGGTATAAGCCATTAAGCCGGGTTTGCCTTGGGTTTCATTTTTAACCACAACCAAAGTGCCGGCCCAGACAAGGCATAGCTGGTGGCCATCAACAACAATACGCGCGGCGTATCAATAAACAATGCCACCAACACAGCAACAACCACCAAAGCCATCCCAAAAGGCACGCGGTCTTCTCGTTCTTTACTTTGCCCTGAACCTTTAAAGCTGGTGTACCGAAAGCGCGATACCATTAGCAAGGCGCAGAGAATGGTTAAAGCCATAGCAAAATAACGCAGTTCGTGGCCATTCCAACCAAATTCATTCATGGCCCACACAAAAGACACCATCAAACCCGCCGATGACGGACTATTCAAGCCAATAAACCAGCGTTTATCTACCGAACCCACTTGGGTATTGAAGCGTGCTAAGCGCAATGCGGCGCATGCAGCGTATAAAAATGCGACTGCCCAACCCACTTTACCAAACAAGGTGCCATCAAGCTTCATGGTGCTGAGTGCCCAGTGGTACATCACCAACGACGGCGCCATGCCGAAGCTCACTAAATCGGCTAAGGAGTCATATTGCACACCGAATTCACTGCTAGTGCCTGTTAAACGAGCGACCCGGCCATCCACACCATCAAACACGGCAGCGATGAATATCGCGATGCAGGCGGCTTCAAAACGGCCACCGGCGGCGGCTAGAATGGCATAGAAACCAGCAAATAAGCCACAGGTGGTTAATAGGTTCGGCAACAAATAAATATGCCGGTTGCGGGGTATTTTGGGGCTTGAGTTTTCGTCCATACCCACAGTTTACCTACAATCAGGCCAAACTGTCTAAATACTCTGGGTAAAGCGCATCTAACCCGTTACAATAAACATATAATAATGAAGACTTTTAAAGCTATGCGCCTGTCACAATTCCATTTAAGCACCGCCAAAGAAACGCCCGCGGATGCCGAAATCATCAGTCATCAGTTGATGTTACGCGCGGGTTTGATTCGCAAATTAGGCTCGGGCTTATACAGCTGGACTCCACTTGGCTTACGTGTTTTGCGCAACGTGGAAACTATTGTGCGAGAAGAAATGAACCGCGCTGGCGCATTAGAAATGTTGATGCCATCCATTCAGCCGAAAGAATTGTGGGATGAAACCGGCCGTTGGGAAAAGTTCGGCGGACAACTACTGAAAATCAAAGACCGCAAACAAGCCGATTATGTATACGGCCCAACCCACGAAGAAGTGGTTACCGATTTCGCGCGACAAGAGCTACGCAGCTATAAGCAATTGCCGATTAACTTCTACCAAATCCAAACTAAATTCCGCGATGAAATTCGGCCACGTTTTGGGGTTATGCGCGCGCGCGAATTCCTGATGAAAGATGCCTACTCATTTCATTTAAGTGCTGATTGTTTGGCGCAAACGTACCAAACCATGTTTGATGCCTATAGCCGAATTTTCACGCGCTTGGGCTTAAAATTTCGCGCGGTGAATGCCGATACTGGCGCCATCGGTGGCAGCGCCTCGCACGAGTTTCATGTGTTGGCCGATTCCGGTGAAGACGCCATCGCATTTTCAGATAGCTCTGATTACGCTGCTAATATTGAAATGGCTGAAGCACTTGCGCCAACGCAACTACGTGGCACAGCGCAACAGGCACTAACCGAAGTTGCTACGCCATTTCAGAAAACCTGTGAAGCAGTTGCGGAATTACTTGCTATAAATTTAAAGCAGACCGTGAAATCGATAGCACTGATTTCAGAGCACGGCTTTAGCTTAGCCTTAGTGCGTGGCGATCATCAGGTCAATGAAATTAAGCTCGCTAAACTTGCCGGTTTTGCCGATTATCGTTTAGCCAATGAATCCGAAATTGCTGAATACCTTGGTGCTGAACCGGGCTTTTTAGGCCCGCTAAATAGCGTGAAAAAAATCACCGTGATCGCCGACCGAACCGTTGCCATTATGAGTGATTTTGTGGTTGGCGCTAACAAAAATGGCTACCACTTAACAGGCGTCAATTGGCTTCGCGATTTACCGGAAGCCTTTGTTGTGGCTGATATCCGCAATGTCATGGAAGGCGATCCATCGCCAGATGGCAAAGGCACGTTAGCGATTGCGCGCGGCATTGAAGTAGGCCATGTGTTCCAGCTTGGTCAAAAATATGCCGAAGCCATGCATGCCACCGTGCTTGACCAACAAGGCAAAGCGCAAGTGATGCATATGGGTTGCTATGGTGTGGGCGTTAGCCGCATTGTGGCTGCTGCCATTGAACAAAACTTTGATGACAATGGCATTTGCTGGCCAGCAATGATGGCGCCATGGCAGATTGCCATTTGCGTTATCAACCCAAAAAATGATGAAGGCGTAGCAAGTTATGCGAATGCGCTTTATCAGCAGTTGAGTGATAAAGGCTTTACGGTTTGTTTGGATGATCGCGGACTGCGCCCTGGCGCGATGTTCTCCGATATAGAACTAATCGGCATTCCACATCGCGTGGTGGTTTCAGATCGCGGCATTCAAGCGGGAACACTCGAATACCGTCATCGTAAAGCGGATGCGTCGGAAAATCTTAGCGTTGACGAATTTCTAGCTAAAGTACAGCACGTATAACCATTTGAGTTATAAATTTCGGCGTGATGAAATAAATAAATTTCCAAATAAAATACCTGCGGCCAGCGCAACTAACGCAGCCATCACTGAAAATGCTAAATCGAGGCTACTGCTGAGATCTTGTGAGAAAGCCACATTCATGGTTTTAAATCCCAAACTTCCGGGCACCAGCAAAATAATGCCTGGCACACGGATTAACGCACCAGGACGATTGAACACTCGGGCGTAAATATTCGATACGCCGGTTACCGCTAATGCCGAAATAAAGGTGGCCGTTGGAATATCGCCGCTAGTGAGTGCTGGCACGAACGAACAAAGCTTCATCATGCCAAAACCTAGCAAAACAGCAGCCATGGCAATCGGAATATCACGTTTGCCGGTCTTGAATAAAACCGCCAGTGCAAAAGCACCGGGCAGGAGCATGGCCCAACTTACCCAAACCGGCAAAATAGGCGCATTGGCATTGGTTAAAAACTGCCAGCCAAGCAAGCCCACCAATTGCGAAGCTAAAATAGTGCCAAATGTCAGCTTCATTAACACCGTTAAAGCGCCGGCAAAGCGCGCACTACCCGAGGACAAATGCTGTTCGGCTAATTCATTCACGGCCAGTGTCAGCATTAAGCCTGGCATTAAAATTATTAGCGCCGATACAATCACCGACTGAATGCTGAGCGGCGCAATATATACCGCAATCGCGGATGCTAATAGAGTCACTAAGAAGGCGGTAATGGCTTCAAGAGCATTGTAAAAGCGTTTTGATTTCTCACCAAATTCAGCCAATACACCAATCATACTTCCGAGTACGCCTGCAGTAATGAAGTCTGCCCAACCCGTGCGCGGAAATAAGCTAAGCACCATGGCCGATGCCATGCCGTAAGAAAGTGCATGGCTTAGGCTGAAGCCACGATAATAGTTTGCATCGAAGCGTTTTAACTGCTCCAAACCCTGTTGAATATCAATTTCACCTGCCAGTACTTGTTCGGCAATGGCGTCTGCATTCGCTAAGCGGCCAAGATTGGTTTCACCTGGGCTTAAACGCAGCACGCGCGTAATGGTATATGGATCGCCACTCAATACATCAACAAAACTAATCATTATGCCAGTCGGGTTCGACCAAATACTCACTTCTAGATCAAGCTTGCGTGCAACACGATCAAGAGCGCCTTCCAGCCGGTTCACAGAAGTACCAGAGGTATGCAAATGCTTCGCCAATTCCAACATGAAATTGATTCGGGCCTTAAATAACTCAGCAGACATGCTTGGATTCACACAGATCAACCCACAGATTCGATGCCTTCATTGTAGGGCAAAGCTATTGTTTGTGTAATGCGATAAACTGTTTTCATCTTATTGGACAATTCGCCGCTTATGGCTACTTGGCTAGACGTGCTCGAACCAAAACTTAGCATAGATCCTGCGCGTGCCAACTGCTTACTCGCCAGTGGCGACTGGACATTTCAAAATGCAAATGTGTTGCTAGGTTTATTGGCTAACAAATTTCCTGCGCTAGAAGGCATTGACGCACAGTCCATTCACCGATTAGATGCAACCGGCTCGCAACTGCTATTAACTTTCTTGCAGCAACATGGTCTTAATGAAACGCAGTTACATGCCAAGAAAGAGCATCAGGCATTACTCATCTCTGTGCTTGCTTCAGCCACGCAATTACCCATACCAAAAGCGTCGTTAAGCATAGTTAATCGGATGCTGGAAAACGTTGGCAAATGGGTGGTTAATGGCTATCACAATACACTTATCTTGCTGTCGTTTTTAGGCCAAACCATATTGTGTTTTATATCGAACGCGTTTCGGCCTGCTCATTGGCGAACCACTTCAATTGTGTTTCATATGCAAGCCGTTGGGCTGAATGCCGTGCCATTAGTTATCTTGCTAAGTTTTATGGTTGGTGCGGTAGTGGCATTTTTGGGTGCTACAGTGCTGAGCGAATTTGGCGCGCAATTATGGGTTGTTGAACTGGTTGGTGTGGCGTTTATGCGTGAGTTTGGCGTGTTACTCACCGCCATTTTATTAGCCGGCAGAACAGCCAGTGCTTTCACCGCACAAATTGGTTCAATGAAAAGTGGCGAAGAACTTGATGCAATCAAAACTATGGGCCTCGACCCTATCGAATTACTCGTTTTACCGCGCATTAAAGCTTTGCTAATAACCATGCCACTGCTAACTTTCCTTGCCACTATGGCAGGCATATTAGGCGGTTTAGCGGTGTGCACCCTAACTCTTGATATCTCGCCTGACATGTTTTTTCAGCGCTTGAACACCGAGCTTTCACCGAGACATTTCTGGATTGGCTTAAGCAAGGCACCAATATTCGCATTGGTGATCGGCATTATTGGCTGCCTTGAGGGCTTCAAGGTTGAGAATAATGCGCAATCAGTTGGCGAACATACCACTTCTAGTGTGGTGCAAACTATTTCACTGGTGATTTTATTAGACGCCTTAGCAGCCATGTTTTATATGGAGATGGATCTGTGATCGAAGCAACCCAGCACATTATTGATGTCAGCAATCTGTGCAACCGGTTCGGTGATTTTATTGTGCATGAAAATCTCGAGTTGAAAGTTCGTCAAGGTGAAATTATTGGTGTTGTTGGTGGTTCAGGCTCGGGCAAATCGGTATTGATGCGCAGCATTTTGGCGTTGAACAAACCCAGCCGCGGCAGTATTAGTGTACTTGGCCGAAATGCACTTTCAACATCATTCAAAGACCGGCAATTTATTGAACAAAATACCGGTGTACTATTTCAAAATGGTGCGCTATTTTCATCCTTATCAGTGTTGGAAAATGTGATGGTGCCATTGCGGGAGCATAGCAATTTGCCCGAAAAACTGATGATGGAATTGGCGCTGGTAAAAATTCAATTAGCCGGCCTAACACCCGACGCGGCATTAAAATTGCCGTCCGAATTATCCGGCGGTATGCGCAAACGTGCCGGCATAGCAAGAGCTTTAGCCTTAGACCCAGCACTACTATTTTTAGATGAACCCACTGCCGGGCTTGATCCAATAAGCGCTGCTGCGTTTGATCAGCTGATTCTGACCATCCAGAAAGCCTTACATTTAACGGTGTTCTTAATCACCCACGACCTCGATACCTTGTACACTATTTGCGATCGTGTTGCAGTTATTGCCGACCAAAAAGTGGTAATAAACGCACCGATAGACCAAGTTGCCGGATTTGAACATCCATGGATTCAAGAATATTTCCATGGCCCGCGAGGCCGCGCAGCACAAGTTGCTCAGGAGAAGTTGTAATGGAAACCCGCGCTAATTATATTTTAATTGGGCTATTTACCTTAATCGTTACGGCACTACTGATTGGCTTTGGCCTGTGGGCTGCTAAATTTGCCTCGGAAAGTTCATGGAGCGAATACGATGTGGTTTTTTCAGAAGCGGTTACTGGCCTTGGCATTGGTGGCACAGTTCAATACAACGGCATAACCGTGGGCGAAGTGCGCAAATTGGTTATAGATCCGACCAATCCCACCAAAGTATTGGTGCGCATCCGTATTAAAGCTACAACGCCTATTAAAGTTGATACACAAGCAAAATTAGCCTTCGTTGGTTTGACCGGTATTACGCAAATTCAGCTGAAATCTTTTAATGCGAAAAGCATTGATTTGAAGCCAAGCGAATCTAACCCAATACCGCGCATCATCGCCAAAGAATCCGCACTGTCAAAGCTGTTTAATTCCACCGACGACATCTCAACAACAGCGACAAATGTGATGTTGCGTTTAAACGAAACATTTAGCGATGAAAATATTAAAAACTTGAGTAAGACTCTAGATAATCTCGAAAAAATCTCCACCTCAATTTCAAATGAACGAGAGGACATCGGCTTGATTATTCGCGACGCGCGTGCCGCAATCACTAAGTTAGACAACACCTTGAAAAGCGCAGATAGTATCGCCGCTAAACTCGACCAAGGCGTTGTCAACGATTTGCCGGCACTGATCGAAAAAGTGAACGCAGCGCTCGTGCAATATGAAGCGCTTGGTAAAAATGCGAATAGTTTAATCGAAAGCAACAATGACGCCATCAACAATTTCTCACAACAAGGATTAGCACAAGTTGGCCCTGCTATTGTTGAGCTTCGCACCTTGCTGAAACAGCTGAGCCGCGTTGCTGCAGAACTCGAACAAAAACCCAATGCTTTAATTACCGGAAAAAATAACGCTGAGGAATTCAAACCATGATCATTATCCAACGCGTATTGTTGCTTGTCGGCGTTTTGCTAATTGCTAGCTTAAGCGCCTGTATTTCGCTAATCAAAGAACCCAGCCCGATTACTGTGTACTCCTTACGTAGCACCGACAACAGCCAAAACAATGCTTGGCTTGCAGTGCCATGGTCGCTCACTATTACTCGCCCAATCAGCAACACCTTCCTTGATTCCAACCGTATTGCAGTTCGCCCAGAAGCCAATATCTTGAAGGTTTACCAAGGCGCCAATTGGTCGGATTCATTGCCTGATTTAGTACAAGAGAAATTGCTTGAAACATTCGAGAATTCCGGCAAAATCAAAGCCGTTTCGCGGCAAAATAGCGGTGTACCAGCAGAAGTGGCATTGATGCTAGATATCCGCCAGTTTGAATCGGCGTATATATCCGACCAAAAAAAGCCTAATGTACTGATTCAAATCCACGCCAAACTGCTCGAATACCCAAGCAATCGTGTGATTACCAGTAAGACATTCAACGCAGAAGTTGCGACTAACAGCAAAGATATTCCTGATGTTGTGCAGGCATTTGAAACCGGCTTGAATACCGTCAACCAAGAAATCGTTGGCTGGGCGCTGACCAACGGGCATGGGAAAACCAAATGATGTCCGATGATTGATGTAGGGGCGCTGCTTGCTGCGCCCATGTCATACGCCGCATAAATTCGGGCGAACACAAGGTTCACCCCTACAAAATTTTTCGGAAAGTCAGATTAATGCGTGCACCTATTGATTTAGCGGTTCTGGGTAAGGCGTGTTGAAACTTTATTTGGCTATCGCCTTGCATCAGCAAAAGGCTGCCATGTGCTAATTGCAATGCCATCGAGCGTGCGTTTTTAGTTTTTTCGCGCAATAAAAAACGCCGCTCAGCACCAAGACTTAACGAAGCAATTACTGGTCGCGTGCCGAGTTCAGGTTCATCGTCGCTATGCCAACCCATAGCGTCTTGTCCGTTGCGATAATAATTCAACAATACGCTGTTGAACGTGCATCCAACCGCCGTTTCAAGCTGATTCTTCAACGCTAAAATGCTGTTCAACCAAGGTTCTGGCAAAAATGTGGTATTCGAGTAACGATATACTGCGCTGGCGTCACCCATCCAGCAGCTTAAACGCGGTGTCATTACGCTTTTACCAAATAAACGGATTTCAGCTTGTTGCCACGGCACCTGTGTTACTAGCTCGGCAAAAAGTCTATCTGCCTGTTCTAGCGACAGAAAGTGTTGCGCATACTGCAAGCCACCATCTCCAATCGGCAAATCTTGCAGTGTATGTTGAGTTATGCTGGAAAACATTGAATACATTATTGCCGAAAGCGCGCTAAACCGCGACAATGTAAGGGCGAATGATTATTCGCTCCCTTCTTTGAGGTACTGCATGTCTGAACGCGATGTAATGGAATACGATGTACTAGCTGTAGGTGCTGGTCCGGCCGGGCTGGCATTTGCGCTGCGGCTGAAACAACTGAATCCAAACCTCAGCGTTTGTGTAATCGAAAAAGCCTCTAGCATTGGTGCACACTTGCTTTCAGGTGCGGTGATTGAAACTGCGGCCTTAGATGAATTACTGCCCAACTGGCGCGATAACCCGCCGCCCATTTGTGTGCCCGCTGGTAAAGATGAATTTTGGTTCTTGAGTAAAACCGGCGGCTTTAAAGCACCGATTAATCCGCCACAAATGAACAATCACGGCAACAGCATTATGTCTTTAGGTGCGCTTTGCGCGTGGCTGGCACCGCAATGCGAAGCAGCTGGCGTTGAAATATACCCAGGCTTTGCCGCCTCAGAAATTTTATACGATGAAAGCGGTGCGGTATGTGGCGTCAGCATTGGTGATATGGGCGTTGCCAAAGATGGTTCGCACAAAGCCACCTACGCGCAAGGCATCGACATCAAAGCCAAAACCACGGTGCTAGCCGAAGGTGCGCGCGGGCATTTAAGTAAACAACTCATCACAAAATTTAAATTGGATGCTAACTGCGATTCGCAAAGTTATTCGATTGGCATCAAAGAATTATGGCAAGTTCGCGAAGGCGTGTGCGAGCCAGGCAAAATTGTGCACTCAATGGGATGGCCCGCCGATTCACATACCTACGGCGGAAGCTTTTTGTATCACTTAGATAAAAACCGCATTGCGCTCGGTTATGTGTCTGGCTTGGATTACAGCGACCCAAACTACCAACCGTATGAAGCTTTTCAGCAATGGAAAAACCATCCATCGGTGAAAGTGCTGCTAGAAGGCGGCAGCATTCTTTCTGCTGGTGCGCGCGCGATTGTGACGGGGGGTTATCAAAGTTTGCCGAATGTTGAAATGCCTGGTGCCTTGTTGATTGGCTGTTCGGCTGGCCTAGTGAATGTGCCAAAAATAAAAGGAGTACATCAAGCCATTCGTTCCGGCATGCTAGCCGCTGAACACCTTGCCACGAATAATGATTCAACTGGTTGGGATGCCAAACTGCGCGCCTCTGTGGTGGTTGCTGAACTCAAGAAAGTTCGTAACTTCAAACCAGCGTTCAAAAAAGGCCGCCTATTTGGTTTGCTCAATGCTGGCTGGGAAACCATTACATTTGGTTTATCGCCATGGACGCTGAAAGTGAAAGCCGATTGGTCGAGCCTGAAAAAACTCAGCGAAGCCGAAAGTCCTACCCGCGATTATGTAGAACGCACGCTCGCGCCACGTGATCGTTTAGCTGGCGTGTATTACGCCGCTACTGAACACGACGAAGATCAGCCGATACACTTGCAAGTGGCCGATACCAACATCTGCATCACCAAATGTGCCGAAGAATACGGCAATCCATGCACCCGCTTCTGCCCAGCGGGCGTGTATGAAATCGCCCAAGATGATGCCGGAAAACGCCTGCAAATCAATGCTGCAAATTGCGTGCATTGCAAAACCTGCGATATTAAAGATCCGTACCAAATTATCAATTGGGTCACGCCGGAAGGCGGCGCTGGCCCGAATTATCAGAACCTATAAGGACTGACCATGCTCGCTCTCGTCTCAGTTGCCGCTGCACATGCCTTGGATGAAGACCTCGCGCCTTTGTCTGTAGCTTTAGATAACGCCCATATTACGCACCGCATTGTGTATTGGGATGACCAGTCCATCGACTGGTCATCATTTAAAGCTGCGCTGATTCGCTCGCCATGGGATTACATCGACAAACTGCCAGAGTTTTTGGCTTGGGCCGCGCGTGTTTCCGAGCAAACGGTATTGCTCAATCCGCTGAATGTGATTGAAAGTAATACCGACAAGCATTATCTTGATGTGCTCGCCAAACAAGGCATTCACACCGTGCCAAGCCGCTTCATTGAGCCCGAACAACATGCCGAAGACGGATTACGCGCATTTCTCGATGAATTTGAACATGCTGAGTTTGTAGTTAAGCCGTCTGTGGGTGCGGGTTCGAAAGATGCGCAACGCTATGCGCGTGAAGACACCGAATCGGCCTTGATGCATATTCATCGCTTGCAATTTAAAAATCGTAGCGTCTTGTTGCAACCCTACTTAAGCAAAGTGGATGACGCTGGCGAAACCGCCCTGCTATTTTTTAACGGCGTGTATTCGCATGCCATTCGAAAAGGCCCATTGCTGAAACGCAATGAAGGGCCAACCGATTTGCTATTCGCGCCCGAGCAGATTGTTGCGCGCGCGCCCAGCGATGATGAAAACAAACTGGCACAACAGGTAATCGCCGCCCTGCCCGGCTTATTCCAGCTGGATGGCCCACTGGCATATGCCCGCATCGATTTGTTGCTCGATGAAGACGGCAAGCCGTGTTTGCTGGAATTGGAGCTAACCGAACCCTCGTTGTTCTTCAATTACGCCGATGGCTCTGCCGAGCGTTTCGTGGCGGCCTTGAAAAGTCGATTAAGCCTTTGATTGTAGGAATGTTGGGTTACGCTGCGCTAACCCAACCTACGGCCAAACTCACGTCGCCGTCATCCAAACGGATGTTTGAAAAGGCGGTTTTGCGTTACAATAAGCCTCTTGTTTTTATCGTTAAAACCCTGCTTTGAGGCGCAATAATGAAAATTTTGGTTGGTTACAAGCGCGTGGTCGATTACAACGTGCGCATTCAAGTGAAACCCGATGGTTCGGGCGTGGTAACCGATGGCGTGAAGCTGTCCGCCAATCCGTTCGATGATATTGCGCTGGAAGAAGCACTGCGCCTGCGCGATAAAGGCTTAGCCACGGAAGTTGTGGTGGTCACTATGGGCCCAGCCGACAGCCAAGCGCATATCCGCAATGGCTTAGCGATGGGCGCCAACCGCGCTATTCATGTGGTCACTGATGCCGCCATTCAGCCGCTCACCGCCGCCCGCGCATTCCTGAAATTGATTGAAAAAGAACAGCCGGGTTTAGTCTTGATGGGCAAGCAAGCGATTGACGACGACGCCAATCAAACCGGCCAAATGTTGGCCACCATCTGGGGCCGCCCGCAAGCCACGTTTGCCAGCTTAATCGCCATTGATGGCAACACGGCGCAAGTCACCCGCGAAGTGGATGCTGGCTTAGAAACATTAGAAGTTGAGCTTCCGGCGCTGATCACTGTGGATCTTCGTTTGAATGAACCGCGCTTCATCAAACTGCCCGATATTATGAAAGCCAAAAGCAAGCCAATGGAAAGCATTGCCTTGGCTGATTTGGCTGTTGAATCCGCCGATTATTTGACCACCACACATTTCGCGCCGCCTGCCAAACGCAGCAAAGGCGTGATGGTAAAAGACGTGGCCGAATTGGTTGCCGCCCTGAAAAATAAAGGACTTGCATAATGAGCCGCGTATTGATTATTGCCGAACACTTAAACGGACAGCTAAACAGCGCCACCGCGCGCTGCGTGTCGTGCGCGCAAGCGCTGAATGCTGATAGCATTGATGTGTTGGTACTCTCGCATGCAGGGCACGCCATTGCCGAACAAACTGCGAAAATTTCCGGTGTTAGCAAGGTTTTGTTCGCCGATAACGCCGCCAACGAACACGCCATCGCGCAGATTTTGGCACCACAAATTGCGGAAGTTGCGAAGAACTACAGCCACGTCTTTGGTCCGTCAACCACCTTCGGCAAAGATCTCATGCCGTGCGTAGCCGCCTTGCTGGGCGTGGCGCAGGTATCCGATGTGATGAGCGTTGAATCTTCGCACACCTTCAAGCGCCCTATTTACGCTGGCAACGCCATCATCACTGTTACTGCCCCGGCCGATAAAACCGTAGTCGCCACCGTACGCACCGCCTCTTGGCCTGCCGCTGATATGAACGGTTCTGCCACAGTAGAAGCTTTATCGGTTTCTGCCACACTGCCAACACACACCCGCTTCGTGTCTTTGCAGCAAGGCAAGTCTGACCGCCCTGACCTGCAAAGTGCCAGCAAAGTAATCTCTGGTGGCCGCGCTTTGGGTTCCGCTGAAAACTTTGCGGTGATTTATTCACTCGCCGATAAACTCGGCGCTGCTGTAGGTGCATCACGCGCTGCGGTGGATGCAGGCTATGTGCCAAGTGAATTGCAAGTGGGCCAAACCGGAAAAATCATTTCGCCAGCACTTTATATTGCGGTTGGTATTTCCGGCGCCATCCAGCATTTAACCGGCATCAAAGACGCCGGCACCATTGTGGCTATTAACAAAGACGGCGAAGCACCGATCTTCGAAATCGCCGATTTCGGCTTAGTCGGCGATCTGTTCCAGATTTTGCCGGAGCTTGAAAAAGCGCTGTAAAAAACTGTAGGAGGACGCTCTGCGTCCGATGCGAAAACGGCCCGCGAGGGCCGTTTTTTGTTATTGCACAAATGATTATTTAAGCCAACGTGCGAGCTTTTTCTTAGCCTGCAATTGTGTGCTTGTTCGACCTTCTAAAAGAGCAATTTCACCTCGGGCAATACCTTCCAATATTGCTACGCGCTCTTGCTTCAAGAGCTCATCTGCATACGGATTGGCGCGGGATTTCATTTTTGATAGGTCGTATTTTTTCATAATTATATTGATGAGTTTAATTTTTAATTCTACCCTTAAAGCTAAATATAAACAGACTATTAAGTATTTTTTCTGTACTATTCATAGTATAAACATGCTGATAGAGAATTCAAAATGATTAAATTGCTATTAAGTTTAATATTCATCACGATTTCTACTGCAATATCTGCTCAAGAGCGGAACTTTGTTTTTTATACCGTAGAAGGCCAAAAAATTGTTTATGAAAATGGCATTGCATTTCTACCAATTTCTAAACCAGAAATTCAAGTTGCCTTAAGCTATAAGCCCGAATCAAAAGATCGTGGCTGGATTGGTGTCGTTATTCAGAATAACTCTAGCAGTCCAATTAATGTAAATGAAGAATCTCTCAGGATTTATTCTCAATCAATTCCATTACGAGTTTACAGCTATACAGATCTTATGAAAGAACAGAAAAGTCATGATACGAGACGTCGAATTTTTGCGGTGCTCGCATCATCTTCGAGTTCATCAAATAATGCATATTCAAAACAACAAGGAACTTATCAAAGCAATACTAATGCTAACGTTTTCGGCAATAACGGCTACTCTGCAACAGGAACAGCTAGAACACAAGGAACATATCAAAGCCGAACATATGATGCGACTGCAGACGCAATTAACAGAGCAGAAGCCAATAGGAGAAATGATGAGCTGTTTGCAAAAATCAGAGCACAATCTGCTAACGAGCAATCATCGATTCAATCTCGTGCTTTGAGAGCAAATACTATTGCACCAGGTAATGTGTTGTATGGAGATATTGGTATTGCATTACCAAAATCATCAAATTCATCACCAGTTGAAATTACTTTACAGTTCCGTGCAGGCTCTGAGACATTTGAAGCCAGACTTCGTGAGTCATGGTGATTCAATTGCACAATCAGATCAGATTTTACAATAACCTAAACATACAAATCATCTAACCATTTTTTCCAAGAACTAGCTTTTGAAAATACGCCAAACCTTGCAACTTCATCATATTGATAAATTTCTTTACTAATAGGTCTGCCATCAATACTTTGCTCGATCCTTTCGGTGAGGTACTGATTAATAGCATATTCTCTATTCATTGTTGCAATTCCAATTATAGTCTCACCGATTAAAACAGGACTGCCTGACATTGTGATAATAAATGGTTTATCTATTTCACATTCATCTTGATAGCAAGAAACCACATTACTTACCAGTGCTCTTGGAGTAACCACATTTTCTCCAGCTCTTGAACTAAAGTGATTAAGTGGAATTCCAACAGTAATTACTTGAATTGCAAGATGGATTTCGGATTCATTGATCGGAAATGAATTAAGACCGATTGGGTTAATTATTTTTAATGCAATTACATCGTTTTGAGCCCATTGAACCGCACTATTGGGATCAATAATAAATGCTTTGAGATTCATATTGCTGTCATAAACAAAGAAGGCAAATTCACTCCCACTACATCTATCTTCTTTAGGTAATACATGTTCACAAGTTAGGATAATGCCCTTATCCGGATTAACTACGAACCCATTTCCCAACACTTTTTCAACATCAAAATTAAATGAATCTCCATCAGTTTTGTGACTTGAACCTATTACGATTATTCCAATAAAATAAGCAATTGAAGGCATATTGATCCTATATATGGAAGCTCAGCTTTAACCATAACTTATTTTGCTACTAAATCTATCTTTTTGATAATAAAACCCCGCTCTCGCGGGGTTTTCATTCCGGTCGGACGCAGAGCGTCCTCCTACAACAGCGGCACGCCGGTTTTTGCTTGCACTTCTTCTAGTGAAACATCCGGTGCCAATTCAATCAGCTTCAAGCCCGCATCGGTCACATCAAACACACCCAGCTCGGTGATGATCCGATTAACCACGCCGAGGCCAGTCAATGGCAAGGTGCATTCCGGCAAAATTTTTGGCGAGCCGTCTTTGGCGGCGTGCTCCATCAGCACCACCACACGTTGCACACCAGCAACCAAATCCATCGCGCCGCCCATGCCTTTGACCATTTTGCCGGGCACCATCCAATTGGCTAAATCGCCTTTGTCGGTTACTTGCATGGCGCCAAGAATAGCCAAGTTAATATGCCCGCCGCGAATCATTGCAAACGAATCGTGGCTGCCAAAATAGCTGGCGCCAAGCCGCGCGGTCACCGTTTGTTTACCGGCATTAATCAAGTCGGCATCCACTTCATCCTCAAGCGGGAACGGGCCAATGCCCAGCAAGCCGTTTTCCGATTGCAGCCAAACATCCATACCGTCCGGAATATGATTGGCTACCAAGGTTGGCAAGCCAATGCCTAAATTCACATACGCGCCATCGGTTAATTCCTGCGCCGCGCGTTTCGCCATGTCATCACGTGTCCAAGCCATGTCTTATTCCTTTTCTATTTCTTTACCCTCTCCCACTGGGAGAGGTCGCACCAAAGGTGCGGGTGAGGGCTTATGCCGTGCGCACGGTGCGTTGTTCAATGTGTTTTTCGGGCGTGGCATTTAATACAATGCGATTCACATAAATGCCCGGCGTATGCACACAGTCAGGATCAAGCTCACCAAGCGCGACAATTTCCTCGACTTCAGCGATGCAGATTTTCCCAGCCATGGCCACTGCCGGATTAAAATTACGCGCGGTTTTGCGATACACCAAATTTCCAGCGGCATCGGCTTTCCAGGCTTTCACTAAAGAAATATCGGCATGCAAGGCGCTTTCCAAAACATAATGTTTGCCATCAAATTCGCGGGTTTCTTTGCCCTCAGCCACAATGGTGCCAAAACCGGTGCGGGTGAAAAATGCTGGAATGCCCGAGCCACCCGCGCGCAAACGCTCAGCCAGCGTGCCTTGCGGATTAAATTCCAATTCCAATTCGCCGGATAAATATTGCCGTTCGAATTCTTTATTTTCACCGACATACGATGAAATCATTTTTTTGATTTGCCGTGTATTGAGCAACATGCCCAAGCCAATGCCATCCACACCAGCATTATTGGAAATAGCGGTTAAACCAGTTTTACCAGAATCGCGCAAGGCCAGAATCAAGGCTTCTGGAATGCCGCATAAGCCGAAACCGCCAACCGCAATGGTTTGCCCGTCACTAACAATATCCTGCAAGGCCGCATTGGCACTTTCATATAATTTATTTTTCATAGTTTCACTCAAACACGAATTTTTTATTCAGCCAAGGCCTGTTGAATATCCGCCCACAAATCTTGCACGTCTTCCACGCCAACGCTCAAGCGCACCAAGTTGCCGGTCACGCCTAAAGCTTCGCGGCGCTCTACTGGCACAGAGGCGTGTGTCATCACTGCAGGGTGATTGGCTAAACTTTCCACGCCACCCAAAGACTCGGCGCAGGTGAATAATTCTAAGCGCTCCATGAAGCGCTTAGCTTCTGGGAAGCCGCCCTTCAGCCACACACTCACCATGCCACCAAAACCGTGCATCTGGGTTTTAGCCAGTTCATGTTGTGGATGCGAAGCTAAGCCCGGATACATCACTTTTTCGATGGCCGGATGCGACTCTAAACGTTCGGCCAAAAACTGGGCATTTTCACAATGCGCTTTCATGCGCAAATGCAGGGTTTTTAAGCCGCGCAATGCTAAAAAGCTGTCGAACGGGCCTTGCACGCCACCGATTGCATTTTGCAGGAAGGTCATCTGCTCGGCCAGCTCCGGCGTGTTCACCACAATCATGCCGCCCACAATATCGGAATGGCCATTCAAATATTTGGTGGCTGAGTGCATGACGATATCTGCGCCTAGTTCCAATGGGCGCTGCAGAATAGGTGATGAGAAGGTGTTATCAACCGCCAGCAATAAATTATGTTTTTTGGAAAATGCTGATAATCGCGCAATATCAACAATTTTCAATAAAGGATTTGTCGGCGTTTCGCACCAAATCATTTTGGTGTTTGGCTGCAAAGCAGCTTCAAGCGCCGCCGCATCGTTTAAATCAACAAAACTAAATTGCAATCCGGCCGAACGTCTGCGAACGCGTTCAAATAAACGAAAGGTGCCGCCATACACATCATCCATACAAATCACATGCGCGCCAGAATCGAGCATTTCCAATACCGTGGATGTTGCCGCTAGGCCCGAGGCAAACGCATAACCATGCGAACCCGATTCCAAAGCCGCCACACAGCGCTCATAGGCGAAACGGGTGGGGTTGTGGCTGCGCGAATATTCATAGCCTTGATGCTCGCCAGGGCTGGCTTGCGCATAGGTTGAGGTCGCGTAAATTGGCATCATCACCGCGCCGGTGGATGGGTCGGGCGATTGCCCCGCATGAATAGCTTTAGTGCCCATGCCGTGGTTTTTATTGTCACTCATAACAGTCCTTTATTGCACACGACGGCGCAAGTAATTCAGTAAATCAATACGGGTGATTAGACCGAGGAATTTCGAATCGTCCATCACAATCACTACTTTACCTGCATCAAAAATTGGCATCAATGCATCCATTGGCGCTGTTACATCTAAAACTTCCAGCTCGCGCACCATGGCGCTTTCAACTAACTCTTTGAAACGTTCTTGATTGGCATGCACATGCAAGAGCACATCAGATTCATCAACAATGCCAACGATTTTTTCATCTTGCATAACTGGCAATTGTGACACGTCATACAGCTTCATGCGCTGATAAGCCACGTTCAATGTATCGCTTGGCGACACCACCACGGTATCGCGCTTAGCATATGGGCGCAAAATTAAATCAGACAAATCGCCTTTCGCTTCGCGCTCTAAAAAGCCGTTATCGAGCATCCAATAATCGTTGTACATTTTAGATAAGTATTTATTGCCGGTGTCGCACACAAACACCACGACTTTTTTCGGCACGGTTTGTTCTTTGCAATACTTTAATGCCGCGGCCAATAAGGTGCCCGACGACGAACCGCCTAGCACACCTTCTTTAACCAGTAATTCGCGGCCAGCATGAAAACTTTCTTTATCGGAAATCGCGTAGGCTTTTTTCACACGGGTAAAATCGGAAATATCCGGCAAAAAATCTTCGCCAATGCCTTCCACCAGCCACGAACCGGATTTGGTGCTCAGCACGCCTTCGTTGACGTACTGCGTGAGAATCGAACCAACTGGATCGGCGATTATCAACTCAACATGTGGTGCGGCTTTGGCAAAAAAGCGTGATAGCCCTGTCATAGTGCCGGAACTGCCGCAACCAAACACAATGGCGTCCATGTCTTCGCCCATCTGTTGCCAGATTTCAGGGCCGGTTCCAGTTTCATGCGCTAATGGATTATCAGGGTTGCCGAACTGATTGATGAAATAGCCGTTCGGCGTTTCGCGCGCAATGCGCTCGGCCATATCTTGGTAATATTCTGGATGGCCCTTGGCCACATCTGAGCGCGTTAAAATCACCTCGGCGCCCATAGCCCGCAAGTTGAAGATTTTCTCGCGGCTCATTTTATCGGGAACAATCAGAAGCAGTTTGTAGCCTTTTTGCTGCGCCACTAAAGCCAAACCAATACCGGTATTGCCAGCCGTGCCTTCTACTAAGGTATCGCCTGCTTTGATTTTTCCAGCCCGTTCGGCTGCTTCAATCATGCTCATTCCGATACGGTCTTTGATAGAGCCGCCAGGATTCATGCATTCTAGCTTTAAATACAGGGTGCAAAGCCCGGTATCTAGATGGTTGGCTTTAACCATCGGGGTATTGCCAATTAAATCGAGTACGCTTTGCTGAATTGTCATAGAAACCATAGGTGATTAATCCATGAATATTCTAACAGTTTCAAGTGCACTCGGTTTTGGGGAAACGACCAGCCGAACGAGGGCGACTGGCCGTTATGGCCGGGCACAACGGATTAATGTGTTTTCATTGACAACATACGGGTGAGCTGGTCTTTCGCTAATAATTTTTCGCGCTTCATTCGAGTTAAAGTCAAATCATCAATGGGTAAAATGCCTAGATCGGCATCGGCGACTTTCTTATTGAGCTTCTGATGATGGTAGTAAAGTTGCCGGAAAGAACTGTCTGATTCCATCAATGAATCAATTGCTTGTTGTGGTTGACCTTCAAACACGTTGACCTCCTGTTGAAAAACAAAACCCCAGCAAGGCTGGGGTTTATGGTTTAACGCTTAATTAGTTGTGCCGGATTTGCCGCTTGGTGCGGTCAAAGGTCCGAAAGCAGCATCGGTACGAGGTGATGTGCAAACACGCATAATATAGGCTCTCTAAAGCCACGCATAAAAACTGTTATGCATGGACTATAAAAACTACGCCTGTCTTTTTAGCTACGCAACTGTTTTTTTATAGTATTGATTTATATAACTTTAATTTATATAAAAGCCAGAAAGTGGGATTTTACGGAATAAGCCAGCAAATTCATGCAGTTGCTCATCTTTGGCGCTCAACTGTGTTCTGTATCTTTATGTTTTACAAGCTATTTCTGGATAATTTCAACCCGGCGATTTTGCGCACGCCCCGATTTGCTTTGATTCGAAGCAACTGGCTTTGCTGAGCCCAAGCCCTTAGCGCGCAATTTTCCTGCCGAAACACCAGCTGATTTTAATACCGACCATACCGCATCCGCGCGTTTCTTCGACAACAAAAGGTTCTCTGCCTCATCGCCTAATGCGTCCATGTGCCCTTCAACGGACCACGCTTTACCCGATGATTTCAGTTTCTTGGCTAACTGCCGAAGCGCATCTTTTGCGGCCGCACTCAGCGTGTTGGTGCCAGGGTCAAATGCCGTGGCTGAAAGAATATAGCCTGCTTTGCCAGCCAATGTTCGGGCTTTAAGTACGTCATCGGCTGAAACTGCCATTTGTGCGGACAGCTCTTCTTCTAAGCGCGTTAAAGCTGCCTCTTTTGCTTTTGCATCGGCCACTAGTTTGGCTTGTTCGTCAGTAGCCACAAGCTCTTGCTGCACAGCCAGTCCTTCAGCTTCGGCACTTTCTTGGGCTTGCAATTGCTGTTCTTCCAAGGCCAATGCCTGCATGCGCAAGCGCTCAGATTCTTTGCGGGCTAAAGCCGCATCACGTTTCGACGCTTCAACATAGATGCCATCGCGTTCGCGATCTAGCTGATTAAGTTGCTCTTTAATCTGTGTAATTTTAAGCGAGAACTCCGCTGTTTTAAGCAAAACCTGCGCTTCTTCAAGCGCTTCGGCTTTATCTCGCGGGCGAACTGTTTGCAAACGATCTGCGGCTTGTCTGGCTTGTAGGCGCTCTAAGGCGGCGGCATTATTTTGTTGCGCCTCCAGATCTAGTGCGTCCAGTGCTTGCAGAAGTTGCTGCTGTGCGAGATCAATCACTGGCTCGGCGGCTATGGCTGCAAAAGTAAGCGTACTCAATAAGCATGCAAGAAAAATACGCTTCATGGTTTAACGGCCGTTGTGCCTAGCAACAGCTCTCGGCGCAAGCGGTTGTTTTCAGCTGACTTAATTTCAAGTGCTTCTTTTAACTGAATATATTTGGATTCATTCGCCGATAGTTCCGCATAACGTATGGATTTTAGGGCAAGCCGATCTGCCTCTTTCATTTTACGTTTAGCCAACAACAACGTCGCCTGATTCAAGATATTTGTGGCTAATTGAAAATTAGCGGGTGCCAAGCTGTCAGCATCGGCTTCGCTAGCGGCTTGAATGGCCTGCTCGGCTTTGCTCATCGTCGCTGAAGCATTGCTGGCGCTGCTCTGAGCATGGACTGTGACCGAGCACAGGATTACTGCCCCGATAAATAGGTACACTAGTCTTTGGTACAATCTATAATCCATGTTAGCTATATGGTTTGGTGTTAATCATCAAGTGTACATAAAAATACAGCACGTGAATAAATTTAAAGGGGAATTATGGATATCGGTTATTTTCTGAAATTGATGCGCGAGAAAAACGCCTCTGATATGTTCTTAACAACCGGCGCACCCGTGTATATAAAAATTGAGGGCAAACTTTATCCGATGGGCAACACCGGCATGCCAACTGGCATGGTAAAGAAAATTGCTGCCTCGCTAATGGATGAAGCGAGCTTTGCTAAGTTCGAACTTGAGCTTGAACACAATATGGCCATTTCTCTGAAAGAATCTGGCCGATTCCGAATTAACTGCTTCAAACAACGCGGTGAAATCGGCATGGTGATTCGTGCTATTAAGAGCGAAATTCCTAGCATTGAACAACTGCAATTGCCGCTGATTCTAAAAGACATCATCAACGAACCGCGCGGCTTGGTGTTGGTCACGGGTTCAACCGGCTCCGGAAAATCCACGGCGATGGCGTCGATGATCAATCATCGAAACGACACCCAAACTGGGCACATTCTAACCATTGAAGACCCGATTGAATTTTTGCACAAGCATAAAAAATCCATTGTGAACCAACGCGAAGTGGGCCTTGATACGCATGCTTTCCACAACGCGCTTAGAAACGCGATGCGCGAAGCACCAGATGTGATTCTAATTGGCGAAATCTTAGACACCACCACCATGGAAGCAGCCATAGCTTTTGCTGAAACCGGCCATTTATGCCTGGCCACCTTGCACTCAAACAATGCCGACCAAACACTCGACCGGATTTTAAACTTCTTCCCAGAAACTGCACACAAAAACGTGTTGATGAATTTAGCCTTGAATCTCAAAGCGGTGGTTTCTCTGCGATTGGTTGTCGACAAAGACGGGCGTCGTTTGCCAGCCACTGAAGTGCTGATTAATACACCGTTTGTACGCGATTTAATCCGCCGTGGCGAAGTGCATGAAATTAAGGATGCTATGGATAAAAGTCTGGAAGAAGGCATGCATACCTTTGACCAATCATTATTCAAGCTATATAAATCCGGCAAAATTGAATTAGAAGAAGCGTTGCGCAATGCCGACTCACGTGACGGTTTATCCCTAAAAATCCGGCTTTCGCAAGGCTCTGATGCCGAACACGATCCGTACGGCGATTTGTATTCCCAAACATAATGTAGGGGCGAACCTTGTGTTCGCCCAATAAATTACATACGAAACATCAGGGCGAATAATTATTCGCCCCTACGTAATGCGCCCAAAAAATTACATGTGAAATTTCAGGGCGGCCACAGGGGGCCGCCCCTACATTGATTAATCGATACGAAATTCTTTCGGTGTG
>JANPOU010000021.1:0-13325 GCA_031428155.1 Arenimonas sp.
AAATTAAAGCCTTGAAACACAAAACCAATTTTAGTTAAGCGCAATTTAGCCAGTTGTTCTTTATCCAAACTGGATACATCCACTCCATCACACTTATAAGTTCCTGAGTCGGCATGATCTAAACAGCCTAAAATATTCATCAAGGTTGACTTGCCCGAGCCAGACGCGCCCATAATCGCAACAAACTCGCCAGCATGAATGCGCAGATTGACTTTATTCAAGGCCACCACTTGTGCTTCGGTGCCCTGAGAATAAATCTTGCTCAGGTTTTCGATGTCTATAACGGGAACGGTCATGGTATTTGTCGGGCACTGCCCACAATCACTTGCAGGCCTTCGCTTAAGCCACCAATCACTTCGGTTTTACTGCCATCGCTGGCACCCAAACGCACTTCAATGGCTTTCGGCTCGGCATTTTCCAACACATACACGGTGGCACGTTTGGCACTAAACAATGATTGAATATGCTGATCCCAAAGCGTTTGCTGCTCGGCAGGCAATTGTGCGCGTACCGACTCAAACGATTTAGCAAAACGCTCGGCAAAGCGTTTCGAACGATTACCAACGGTCTGACCTGCACCAGCTGATTGAGCTCCCGCACCCGCACCTGCGCCTGTACCAGTGCGTTGCGCCATGTTTTGCATTTGTTGTTGGTAGTTTTCGGCTGCTTGCTCAAAACTGGCCAAAACGGCGGGAGTTGCTTTGCTCTGTCGCAAGAAATCACGGACCGAATCTAATTGCGCTTTCATACGTTTTGCACGCTCTTCTGCCGACGGCATACCGCGCTCAGCGGCTGGCGCTCCCATCAGCGAGCCATTATTTGCACTGGCTGCACTGGCTGGGCGGAACCGTAATGCCGCACTTGGCACAGTTAAAACCTGCGTTTTTTGGCTAATAATAATTTGCGCGGTAGCAGTCATTCCAGGCAACAGATTCTGCTCAGTATTATTGACTTCAATCACCACTGGGAATGTGACCACATTCGAGACATTATTGGCGGCTAAGCGTATTTGCTTCACTTGGCCTTGAAACGATTTGTCTGGGAAGGCATCAACGGTGAATGTTGACTGCTGACCAACACGCACCTGGCCGATATCGGCTTCATCAATTGCTAAAATAATTTCCATTGATGACAAATCACCGGCAATTTTAAACAGCACCGGCGTTTGCAAGCTGGCCGCAACCGTTTGGCCTGGCTCAACATTGCGCGCTAGAACCGTGCCCTTGACCGGTGAACGGATAATGGTTTTGGCTAAATCCAGTTTGGTAGTATTTAAATTTGCCACTTGCTGCTGAATCTGCGCTTGCGCCGACATTACCCGTGCTTGCGCTTGATCACGTTGAGCGGCAGCTAGATCGCGATCGGTGCGCGAGACCAATTGTTTTTCAGCGAGCTGACTCTTGCGCAAAAAATCTTTCTGAGCATTAACAGCACTGGCACGCGCCTCGGCAAGGTTCGCCTGGGCACTTGCGAGTGCCGCCTGTGCTTGTGAAACACGTGCTTGAAAAGTGGATGGATCAATCCGTGCAATCACTTGGCCCGGCTCCACATTGTCGTTGAAATCTACCTCTACCGATTGCAATGTGCCAGACACTTGCGTGCCAACTTCCACTGTTGCTGTTGCGCCAAGTGTACCGGTTGCGGAAATACTCGAAGACAAATCTGAGCGCAGAACCGCTTCTGTGCGGTAAAGGCCAGTTTCTGGCGAATTTTCCAAGAAAAATTTTCTATACCCGAAAATGGCAACAGCAATAATAACCAGGATTAAAGCAAGTTTCCAGTAGGAAAATGATGATGGAGGTTTTGTCATGATTGCATTTTACTTTTGATTAAAATTAGGAATATCCAGTACTAGATGATTCTGAAAGCAAAAGCGTTGCAACCGTGCCTTTATTAGGTGTGCTGTGCATCTCAATACTCCAGCCAAAACGATCGCAGAATTTCTTCACCAAAGACATTCCAATACCTTTGCCGTTTTGATTGCTGTTTTCACCGCGATAAAACATTTCATAGACGCGCTCAAGCTGCTCGGCATTCATGCCAATACCTGAATCAATAACCTGTATTTTGTTTTTTTCAACAGCAACCTCAATACGACCTTGATCAGTATAGTGGCAGGCGTTACGGATTAGATTGCCGACTACAATGGAAAGCACATAATACGGAGCACTGGTTTGAAAATCATGATGAATCGAGGTTTTCCACTCAATTGGTTTATCGCGAATTAGCAATTGCGCTTTATCGGCTTCATCGGCAACCAGCTCGGAAACCCAATAGGGCATTTCGCTATGACCAAAATCATTTTCCCTGGCAAGTAATAAGAACCCTTCGATTAAGGATTCCATTTCCTTGCTGGCTTTTTGAATGCGCGCAATAGAACGCTGCGCCAATGGCGACAAACTGGGCTCGCCTGACACCATGTCGCTGGCGACACGGATAACGCTCAGCGGCGTTCTAAGTTCATGCGAAGCATTAGATGTAAAGGTTTGTTCGCGCTCGACGAACTGACTAATACGATGCCCAAAATCATGCAGTGATTCAGCCAGCACCGCGGCTTCGCTGTCCATATCGTTCGGTAGCTTTTCTGGCGCAAGCACCGACACATCAGGATTTTTCGGATCCCAGCCTCGCACCTGATTGGCCAACCAGATAACCGGTGATACCAAACGTTTGGATGTTCGGTAACTAACCAAAATCATTGCATACATCACTACTAGCAATAAAGATAATGGCATCACACCAAACCAGAATGCCAGCGCATCTACTTGCTCTTGCTTGAAAATAAGCACAAGTTTGTGATGATGCTTGGTTTCAATCCAAACCAATTCACCGCCCTGTTGCTTAGACAGGCTCTGGTAGCCATTGGCTAAGCTGCGATACTTTTCCGGTAAATCGGATTTACCCGACATATCCAGCAAATAGCCCTTCATATTGAAGGTATCGGGAACTTGTGTCTTTGGATTTTCGGCTATTAGTTTCCAAAAATGGCTGGCTTCGTCTTGCAATGCTTGTTTAATCAGCAAATCTTTAATCACTACCGATGCGCCGTACACACCAATCACCGTGGCAAAACAAATTGCTGCCAACTGCAACACAAACGCGGTCCAGAATTTCTTGCCTAGACCGTGCTTGGATTTCATACTTTGGGTTGTTCATCCAAATTGACAATTCGATAGCCCGCTGTTTGAACTGTGTGTAGCAACTGCTTATCAAACGAGCGATCAACGGCTTTACGCAGATTATACAAATGACTTCGGAGCGTATCGGATTCCGGCAATTCATCGCCCCATATTTCACGTTCAATATCGCGGCGAGTTACTACGCGTGGAGATTCGCGCATCAAAATACCTAACAATCTAAGTGCAATGGGCGATAGATTTAACTCCTGCGAGGCGCGGGTTGCGCGCATGCTGCCTGTATCCAGAATTAAATCGGCTACTTGATACACTTCGGTACTAACCTGCCGACGCTCTCGGCGAATCAACGCGCGAATGCGTGCTTCTAATTCCTGAATAGCAAATGGCTTAATCAGATAATCATCAGCGCCAGCTTCCAAGCCCAACACTTTGTCTGAAACCGCATCACGCGCAGTCAGCATCAATACCGGCGTTGATTTTTTGCCTTCGCTTCGTAGCTTTTGGCAGACTTGCAAACCATCCATTCTGGGCAAATTTAAATCAAGAATAATCACGTCGTAGCTGTTTTGAACAGCTAAACGATAGCCGTCTAGACCATCGCCAGCGTAATCGACGCCGAAGCCTTTGTTTTCGAAATATTCACCGACTACCTCAGAGAGGCTTCGGTTATCCTCGACTAACAAAATTAAGCCTGATTGATGTTCACGTTTCATAATGCCTCCTAGGTTGCTTCAGCTTTGTGAAGAGAATGCACCTTGCCTAGTGATAATGACGTGAAAGCCAATTAAAAAGGGATTTTTCCGATCAAAATGTCTTTATACATCAACCAATCGGAAACAAATGAATACAGTGGCTGCTTAAAACTGGCCGGTTTGTTTTTTTCAAACATAAAATGCCCGACCCAAGCAAAACCATAGCCACACAACAACGCCGTTGGAAGCCAGAACCACTGTCCAGTGAGCACTAAAGCGGCAATGCAGCCCAAAACTAATGAGCTGCCCACAAAATGCAACCGGCGACATGTTAGATTTTGATGCTCGCTCAAATAGAACGGATAGAACTCGGATAAGCTATTAAATTGCGACATTGCCAACTCCTAAAGTTTTTACCTGTTGCCATAAATCTTCTTGTTGATCAATAGACAGATGTTTTAAGGATGTTTGTTGCTGAACAGCTAATTGCTCCATAGCGCGGAAACGTGATTCAAATTTATGATTAGCTTGCCGCAAAGCGGCGCCAAAATCCACCTTGGCATGACGCGCTAGATTAACGCAAACAAATAAAATATCGCCAATTTCATCTTGCAGCGCCGCATGACCCACACCATGCTCCAGCTCTTCGCGAACTTCCACGATTTCTTCTTGCAGTTTATCGAAAACGCATTCAACATTAGGCCAATCAAAGCCAACTGAAGCTGCTCTTTTCTGTAGCTTAAGCGCCCGCATCCATTCCGGCATAGCTCGGCTTATTCCAGCCAGAGCGCTTCGGTCTTCTGGCGCATGTGCATCACGCTCGAGTTTTTTCATCGCTTCCCAGGCAAGCGTCTGTGCTTCTGCATCAGCAACTGCAAGCAATGTTCCATCAGCTGCTGGAAACACATGCGGATGGCGGCGGGTCATTTTGTCATTGATAGCCGCAACCACGTCATCGAACACGAACAAGCCTTGCTCTTTGGCCAACTGCGCATGAAAAACAACCTGCAGCAATAAATCGCCGAGCTCATCTTTAAGTTCATCAAAGCGTTTTCGTTCAATAGCATCAGCAACTTCGTACGCCTCTTCAATGGCATAAGGCGCTAGCGAACTGAAATCCTGTGCAATGTCCCATGGGCAGCCGGTTTGCTTATCGCGCAGCGCCGACATAATACCGAGCAACTCTTGCATAGCAGCATTCATAACCATTTCTGCCAAGGTATGTTTTGATCACCAACGGCAATGAAGTAAGGGTTCAATAAAGATTCTTTATGGTTGTAGCGTAATGGCTTGCCGTCTAGGGTAAACACACCGCCGCCGGCCGCCTCCAACACAGCTTGCGCTGCCGCTGTGTCCCATTCTGAGGTAGGTCCAAAACGTGGGTACAAATCAATTTCGCCACTGGCGATTTTGCAAAACTTTAAAGATGAGCCAATGCCGAGTGTGTTCACTGCACCAATTTGGTCTAAATAGGCTTGGGTTTTTTCATCGCGATGCGAACGGCTGGCTGCAATTTGTAATGGCGTTAGTGCTGTGCGTGTTTTTGCCACGCCCTGCTCACCCGCATGTTGCCATTGTGCGCGTAACCCACGGCCACCCACCCATAACCAATCCAAGGCAGGCGCATACACCACGCCCAAAACTGGCTCTCCAAATTCAATTAAGGCAATATTAACCGTGAACTCATCATTTTTTTTAATGAATTCACGCGTGCCATCCAATGGATCAACTAACCAGTAGCGCGTCCATTGCTGACGTATCTGCCAATCAATGCCCGCTGATTCTTCCGATAAAATCGGAATGTCTGCGTCGAGCTCGGGCAGCATGGCAATAATACATTCATGCGCGGCTAAGTCTGCTTGGGTTAGTGGCGATGAATCGGATTTCTCCGTTACCGAAAAATCCTGCTGATACACCGCCATAATTTGTTCGCCGGCTAACCGAGCAATTTCACTAATACGCAACGACCATTCAATCATGATGGATTCGCCAGCAGCTCTTTAATAATTAACAATGCTGCCAAACTGCGCCCTTCAGAGCATTCATCCAACATAACCAATTCATGCAGTTTATCCAAACGCCATGGTATGACTTCGAGTTGTTCCGGCTCATCGCCCACCAAACGTTCCTCGTATAGATCTTCGGCCAGCACCAAATCAATGGCGTGATTCATGTAGTTTGGCACTTGAGTAATGGAGCGAATAAAAGTGAGCTTGTGCGCACCAAATCCTGCTTCTTCTTTAAGCTCGCGATTCGCTGCTTGCAATGAGGTTTCACCATGGTCAATTTTACCTTTCGGCAAGCATAATTCGTAACGGTGCGTACCCGCGGCATATTCTCGAATTAATAATATGGTATTTTTATCTGGCATGGCGGCTATCATCACTGCGCCATTGCCTTGCTGAATACTGCGCTCGTAACGCCGGTGTTCACCGTTGGAAAACTCCAAGTCCAGCACTTCACGCGTGCCGTTGTTGTTTTCAATTAGTTGTCGGGAATGGATAATAGGCAGTGAACTCATGTTTTCATTGTCGCGCACTTCAGCTATGCTGACTAGATAGGAAAGTAAATTATGCCAATATATACGCCTCCGCACGATCTACAGAGCTGGCAACAGCGTGATTTATCGGTGCTTTGGCATCCGTGCACGCAAATGGCAGAACATCCTGACTTATTGCCCTTGCTGCCAATTCGCGCCGGCCAAGGCGTGTGGCTGGAAGACATCAACGGCAAGCGCTATTTAGACGCGATTAGCAGTTGGTGGACCAACCTTTTCGGCCATTCAGAGCCGCGAATTGCCGAGGCTATTTCTAAACAAGCACACACGCTTGAGCATGTCATGTTTGCTGGGTTCTCGCATCAGCCAGGGCTTGAGTTGGCTGAGAAGCTCATCGCATTATGCCCTGCTGGCTTAAGCCGAGTATTTTATGCGGATAATGGTTCGGCTGCGGTCGAAATCGCACTGAAGATGAGTTTTCAATACTTCGCCAACCAAGGCATGCATAAAAAAACCCGTTTCATGGCCTTGAGTAATAGCTATCACGGTGAAACCTTGGGCGCTTTGTCAATGGCCGATATTCCACTGTACCGTGATATCTATTCGCCGCTTTTGCTAAACCCACTATTCGCGCCATCGCCAGATAGTTTTGATAAACACGATGGCGAAACGGACAGACAATGCGCCTTGCGTTGTGCGGATGCTCTGGAAAAACTCATTGAACAACACCAACATGAACTTTGCGCCCTGATTATTGAACCACTGGTGCAGTGTGCGGGTGGCATGCGCATGTATCATCCAGTGTATTTGGAGCAAGCACGAAAAATCTGCACACAGTATGGCATTCACTTAATTGCCGATGAAATTGCTGTAGGTTTTGGCCGAACAGGCACATTATTTGCCTGCGAACAAGGCGGCATTAGCCCCGACTTTATGTGCCTATCGAAAGGATTAACCGGCGGCTTTCTGCCACTGTCAGCCGTGTTGACCACAGAGCAGATTTTTGAACGTTTTCTTTCGCCACAGCGAAGCCGTGGATTTTTGCATTCACATAGTTACACCGGCAATCCACTGGGCTGTGCTGCTGCGCTGGCCAGTTTGGCTATTTTCAGCAGCGATGATGTAATCAACAACAATCAAAAAACAGCAGCACATCTTCATGCGCTATCCACACAATTGGCTGCGCACCCCAATATTGCGCAGGTAAGGCAAACCGGCATGATTATCGCTTTCGAAATGCAACAAACCACTAAAACACCGTTTCCTAGCGAGCAACGGCGCGGCTTACACGCCTACCGTTCCGGTCTTACACAAGGCGCAGTGTTACGCCCGCTGGGCGACGTGTTGTATTGGATGCCGCCTTATTGCATCAGTGCATCTGAATGCGAATTTCTTTATAACGCAACTACTATTGCCATTGATGAGGCCTGTGCATGAGAACTATTCGAAGCTTCATTGATGCACCACTGGCGATTGGGTTGGAAATGCTACTGCCTGAGCAAAGTAGCAACCACATCATACGGGTTTTACGTTTGCAAACTGGCGATACATTCCATGTATTTAACGGTGACGGTAATGATTATGTCGCCGAAATTATTGGCGTTGAGAAAAAGGGTGCGAAAATATGCATCGTGTCGTATATTGAGGTACGCAATGAGTCACCACTGAGAATTCATCTTTACCAAAGCATTGCGCGTGGCGACAAAATGGATTGGATTTTACAAAAAGCGACCGAGCTTGGTGTTAGCGCTTTCACGCCGATTGTTTCTGATCGTACAGAAGTAAAATTGGATAGTGAACGTTCTGATAAAAAATTTAACCATTGGCAAGGCGTTATCCGCTCCGCATGCGAGCAAAGTGGCAGAGCGTGTATTCCATACATACACTCGCCGATAGCAATCAACCAGCTAAGCATAAACCTAAAAACTGCGCAGGCTTTTTATCTGGAACCAAACGCCAAACTGTGCATTAAAGAAATACCCATGCAAGTTGAGCAAGAGTTGTATCTTGCCATTGGTCCAGAAGGTGGTTTTTCGGAGCGCGATATGCGCTTGCTTGAAACCGCAGGATTCCAAGGCTTAAGAATTGGCCCGCGAATACTTCGCACTGAAACGGCGGGCCTAGCTGTCATTGCCGCACTGCAATCGCAATACGGCGACTGGGCTTAAAGATGATGTTCGCGAATTAGTTGTTCCATATTTTCAAGATCTGGCACAGTCACTGCTTCATCATTCAAATACGCTGAAAAATATAAGTCACTGTTATGCTCTGCATCATCTAATAGTTGATCTGAGGTTATATTCACCAAGCGCGGGAAACCCATCGTGGCAATAGCAAAATACGGCATTTTCGACTCGCCCGACAAAGCTTTTAAAATTGCTATCTTTGCGCCTTTAACCACTTCAACAGGCTGCCAGCCGAACATAACCGCAGGTGAAACTAGCGGTAAACGATAGCCTTTCCATCGAATTGCGCCTAAATACCAATCCGGCTTATCACTGACGGTTTCAGGCGCAATGAAAGAAATAATTTCTGAAACGGTGGTATTTGGCAGCAACATCTTTCCACCATGCAAAGATATTAATACGCCACGCATTTGCTCTAAATGACTTTCCATATTCTATTCCGTTTAATTAAACCAGCGTTCTAATAGGTCTTGATTCACCAAAGGCGCATCCATATTGACTAAAAGCTGCACCAGTGTGGGTTCAAAACAATCTTCAGGTTGTTGTACGTGGATGTTATGTAACAAAGAATTGACTTGAATCAGCGCCTGTGAAAGCAATGGGTCAGCACCACTTAG
This sequence comes from Arenimonas sp., assembly GCA_031428155.1. Classification (GTDB taxonomy): domain Bacteria; phylum Pseudomonadota; class Gammaproteobacteria; order Xanthomonadales; family Xanthomonadaceae; genus Arenimonas. Next base: position 9,130 of record JANPOU010000021.1, read on the forward strand.
AATTGCAATATCCACATTCGGATCCATTTGCAGAATGTAACTCGATAAACTAAGCCCTGCAATACACTGATAGCCAAGCGAAGTGCTTTGTAGGGTTTGCATTTTATTCAGCACATAAATATTGCCATTCTTCAAAAACTCATCGGTTTCAGGTGTCAGCATCGGGATTTTACAAATTTTCTGCAGCTGATCTCGTAGTTTAGGCAATTGCATGGAATCTATATCATGCGAAATGACGATCATGCCATTAAAACCAGCCTTAATTTCGCTTAGCAACATTCGCATAGCAGACGGACCGCCTAAGCCAGATGCAATCAATAAAAGCGGTTTTAATTTGCGATCATTGCTAGCATTTTCAACCGCATCAAAACCTGTTTCGCTTTTACCCGTATCAGAATCTGCATCAAGCAAGGCATATTTTGATAAATCAAAACGTGGAATCTCTGCAACTTGATTGGTTAACTCCAAAAGTATTGCATCCTGCTCAGCTTTAGATTTAGGTTCTAGTCTTTCAGTTGACTGATTTGATGTGTCATGTCCAAAATCCGTATCGAAATCTAAGCTAAATTCTTCGCTAGAAAATGCATTGATTGTTTTTGAATGAGAGCTTACCTCAACGCTTGCAACATGCGCATCATCATCTAATGGCATTAATTGCAATGAACTTGCTGAATAATCTACCACTAATTCTAAGCGCTCGTTTCCGACTGGTGCAGACTCTACTAATTGCTCGGCTTGAGAACCAATGCTTAAGCTCGTATTTAAGCGCTCTAGCGCGGCATTTAGCTCATCAGGATTAATTTCAAGGGTATCGTAGTGCCCAGTATCATTCCAAGTAGAGTGACTTTCTATTTCAACTGAAATATCGGCATTAGGAATTTCGCGAGAAGTTGAAGTGTCTAATTTATCCGCCTGTTTATCCCATTGAATAGAATGATCTTCGAGTAGTTCGTTTTCGTCTGTTGATTCAGGCACTGCAGTTGCTTGCGGCAGTAAATCTTTATTAAGTAGTTTTGCTGCCATATGCCGTGCCCAACGATTTAAATCCCAACCACTCAAAGTGCGTGTCGTTTCGGCATCATCATACAAAACCGTGATTGTTGATTGACTCAAAAAATCGCTATACGCCTCTAAATCAGGCTCAATTGAAGGTTCCAAACTGACAATGACTCTATTCGGATTTAGCTCCAACAATTGCTCAGGATTACTTTGCAATGGCTTACCAACCCACACCGGTGTTACACCGAATTCAGATAGAGCGCTCACTAACTGATCTCGTGCAGTGCCTTCCAAACCCATTACAACTACACGTTGTGCGACTTGAGTCTTCATTATTTTGCGCTAAAAATCTCATTAACTTGGCGCATCAGTTCATGTTCTTGATATGGCTTACCCAAATACCGTTCAACACCCAATTCAAACGCACGCTGGCGATGTTTCTCGCCGGTACGCGAAGTAATCATCATGATAGGAACATTTTGCAAACGCGAATCGGCTTTCATATTCTGCGCGACTTCATAACCATCCATGCGCGGCATTTCAATATCTAACAGCACTAAGTCTGGAACATGATCAGCCATTTTTTCAATCGCTTCAAGGCCATCACGTGCAAGTATGACTTCGTAGTTATTACGTTCTAAAATTCGCGATGTCACTTTACGCATTGTAATTGAGTCATCAACCACCATCACTAATGGCATGGATCTAACATTGCTGTCGACAGTTTCAACTACTTGTAGTTTTTGGCGTGCAGAATTATGACGCACTAGCGGTGCTAAATCCAAAATAACCACTACGCCGCCGTCTGGCATAATACTCGCGCCATACACGCCGGGAATAGACGTTACTTGCGGGCCAATTGGTTTGACCACGATTTCATGGCTACCGAGCACTTGATCGACGCAAATCGCAATACGGTCTTGGCCAGATCTTGATAGCAACAGCGGCATCTGCATACTTCCTTCCGCTTTCGCAGTAGGTAAGTCGAGCAAGCCGCCCAAGTCGTAAATTTTATGCAGATTACCAGCATAACTAAATTCAGGGCTTTCAAGCTGCATTTTTTGCTCATGCTCTTCACGGCCAATACGACCAACACCATCAACAGATGCAATTGGAATGGCATACTGGTTTTCGCCGATTTTAACGAATACCGCTTTCGTCACAGCAAGATTCAACGGCAATCGAATGATAAATTCTGTACCTTTCTTGGGCGTGGTCTGAATACTCAAGTTACCGTTTAGGTTTTTGATTTCATTACTGACCACATCCATTCCGATACCGCGGCCCGACAATCGGGTAATGGTGTCAGCTGTTGTAAAACCAGTTAACGTAATCAAGTTTAGAATTTGCTGTTCGTTCAAATCAGCATCAGCAGTAATGAGACCGCGTTCCAAGGCTTTGCTTTGGATTTGCTTAGTATCCAAACCACGTCCATCATCACGCACCGACAAGACCACTTCAGTGCCTTCGTGTGCAATGTTAATAACAACATTACCGATTTCTGATTTGCCTGATTTTTTACGTTCTTTGGCTGTTTCAATGCCATGCGCAACTGCGTTACGCAGTAAATGTTCCAGTGGCGCAATCATGCGATCAAGCACAGTGCGATCCATTTCACCTTGTGCGCCTTCCACTCTTAGTTGTACTTCTTTATTGGAATCTTGTGCTGCTTGACGAAGCACGCGACGCAAGCGTGGCAATAAGGATTCAAAAGGCAACATGCGTGTACGCATCAAGCCTTCTTGCAATTCAGAACTCACTCGTGATTGTTGCAGCAGCAACGTTTCATGGTGACGGGTTAAGTCTTCCATGGTTGCTTGCAAATTGACTAAATCGTTTGAGGACTCGGCCAGTGAACGCGATAATTGCTGCTGGTTAGTAAAGCGATCCAACTCGAGCGGATCGAAATCCTGCCTACCTTGATCCACTTCACGAATATTTCGTGCCGCGATTTGCGCTTCCGTTTCAATATCTAAACGACGTAATTGTTCACGCAAGCGCGAGGTTGTTTGGTCAAGTTCTACCAAGTTAATTTTAAACAAGCCGAGCTGTTGCTCTAAGCGAGCGCGGTAAATAGCAACTTCACCTGCAAAATTAACCAGCTGATCTAGCAAATCAGCGCGAATACGCACAACTTCTTGCGGAGTTCTCAAGCCTTCATCGGTATCAAGATCAACTGTTTCTATTGGCCCAGACAAAGCTTTGAGTGATTGCAGTTTCTCAGCAACTTGCTCAGACACATCAACAGTATGAACTGGCTCAGCCCGGCTTTCGCCACCTTCTAGTTGTGCGATTAAACCTTCAGGCAGCATCGGTTCTTGGCGCTCGCCAACACTATGCGCCATGTGATGCAAGGCATCCAAGGATTTTTCAACCATAACCATTTGATGCGATGTGAGCATCATGCTTTGATCTGCATTTGGCTGCAAAAGACTTTCTAAGCTGTGGCTAAGCTCTCCAATGGAGAATAAGCCGGCCATTCGCGCACCACCTTTAATGGTGTGCAGATTTCTTTGTATGCCGAATAAGAACTCAAAGTTATCTGGTGCTTGTTTAAGCTGAACCAGAAGTGTGTCACTTTGATCTAACAAATCTTTTGCCTCTTCAGTGAAGATATCTAACAACTCTTCATCGAGGTCGCTCATATCCAAGCTTTCCATCTGCCCTTCCTGCTCAGTAGTGCCATCAGAGACGGCTTGAGAGTGCTCATTTGTAACTAATGCACTGCTTAATAATTCTAATGTTACGGGTTCTGATTTCTCAACATTGAGTTCAACGTTCGCATTTTGTTTATCAACGCTTTCAACCTCAGCTTGAAGTGCAGCGAGTCGTTTTGCTTCTAAACGTTTAGCTTCTAAGCGTTTTGCTTCACCACGTTTGCCACCAACATGTTTAAGCTCTACTTTATTTGCTAAATTTGCTTTTGCTGTAGCTGCTTGAGCTAGCACAACACGTTCCGCCTCAACACGTTCCGCTTCAACACGTTCCGCTTCAACACGTTCCGCTTCAACACGTTCCGCTTCAACACGTTCCGCTTCAACACGTTCTGCTTCTAGACTTTCAGCAGCAACAAGTTCAGCGACTGCAAATTCAGCAGCAGCTTTTTGTGTTGCAATAAATTCAAGTTCAACACGTTCTGCCTCAACACGTTCTGCCTCAACACGTTCTGCCTCAACACGTTCTGCCTCAACACGTTC
>JANPOU010000022.1:0-2261 GCA_031428155.1 Arenimonas sp.
TTCGATTTTGGTACTTGGCCCGTTATTGGCTAAATTCGGCCATGCTGAAGTATCTTTGCCGGGCGGTTGTGCAATTGGTTCGCGGCCTGTTGATCAACATATTCGTGGCTTGCAAGCATTAGGCGCCGATGTGGTGGTGGAAAATGGCTATGTGAAAGCGAAATGCGATCGCTTGAAAGGTAATCGCTATATGTTTGATATGGTCAGTGTGGGCGCAACCGAAAATGTGTTGAGCGCGGCAGTTTTAGCGCAAGGCACCACGGTTTTGGAAAACTGCGCGCAAGAACCTGAAATTATTGATTTGGCTTTATGCCTGCTCACCATGGGTGCCAAGATTGAAGGTATTGGCTCCAGCACCATGGTTATTGAAGGCGTTGAGCGTTTACATGGCGGCACCTATCAAGTGCAAGCCGACCGCATTGAAACCGGCACATTTTTAGTCGCCGCCGCGATGACTGGTGGCAAAATCACTTGCCGCCGCGCGCGCGCTGAGTATATGGATTCGGTGTTGTTGAAACTGCAAGAAGCCGGCGCGCATATTAGCACCACCAGCGATAGCATAACCTTGGATATGGGTGGCCGCCGTCCGAAATCTGTGGATATTACTACCGCACCATACCCAGCATTCCCCACCGATATGCAAGCACAATTCGCCGCCATGAACTGCATGGCCGATGGCGTAGGCATCATCAAAGAAACCATTTTCGAAAACCGCTTTATGCATATGAATGAATTGCAGCGTTTGGGTGCCGATATCAAGATTGATGGCCACACCGCCATTATCCGCGGCGTGTCGCAGCTTACCGGCGCACCGATTATGGCCACCGATTTACGTGCTTCGGCATCCTTAGTATTGGCAGGCTTAGTAGCGAAAGGCGAAACCATCATCGACCGCATTTATCACATTGACCGCGGCTACGAAAATATCGAAGAAAAATTCCGTGGCCTTGGCGCGCAGATTAAGCGGGTGAGTTGAATTATTGAACGGCGGCTTATTTAATCGCAGCAATTCGCATTTCAATATCGTCGCCGTTTTCATCATTTTGCTGGATAAGCACCGGCATATAGTTTTTATCAATGGCAAACCAAATGCGCGTGGTCTTGCCGTTGCTACTTTCGCGAATACGGTCAACCCGAATGGTATCTAGCTTTCCGAGTGCTGTGCTAATCGTTTGCGTGGCAACAATTTTGAAGGTGTACGGTTCAACTTTTTCACGGTTAACCACCATATACACAAAACTTGGGCCTTTATTTTGGGCCGTAAGATCAGCAATGAGCGCCAAAGTTAAGCTGTGCTGATCGATCAGGCCAGGGCGATACGCGGCCTGCTTGGTGCCTTTGCTGTCTTTGTATACATAGGTTTCGCCGGCATCATCCAGTTTCGTAGTTTTCAGCATGGTCTTCCATGCCACTTTGGTTTCCAGCTGATTACTAAAAAGTTCGAGCACGCCATTACGGGCAATCAAATTCGATTGCTCATGAATGCTGGCCCCGGCAATTGTTGCCACGCCTTGTGTGGCCGTGGTTTTTGAAATGAATTGCCAATAGCCAGTGCTGGCTTGTTTGTTGCGTAGTTCAGCAACACCCAGCAACGTTTTATTGCGATACACCGAATAACTCAATGAAAACGGCTGCACCGAACTTGCCGGTGTGCTAGCCGACAAAGGCATGGCCAGTAACAAAAGTGCCAAAGCTAATAAACGCATGTATTAGTCCAAACTTGAATTGTCATCATTCAAACATAATACCTTGGCATGATTGTCTTTATTCAATGTAATTCGCCCAGCGATTATGCTGCGTACAGTTTCAAGCAATAAAGGGTATTCTCGGTTTAGCACGCGTTCAGCCAATTGGCTTGAATCATCGTTAGCGAAAACCGGCACTTTGGCTTGGCTAAGCACGCGGCCGCCGTCCAAAATACTATTTACGATATGCACACTCGCGCCGTGTTCCGTTTGGCCCTCGGCCAATGCGCGAGCATGGGTATGCAAGCCTTGGTAAAGCGGCAACAGAGAAGGGTGAATATTAATCATTGGGCAAGGCGCAAGGCCAATGCCAAGTTCGGAAATGATGCGCATAAAGCCAGCGCAAATAATCAATTGTGGGTACACATCAATAATTAATTGCATCATTGCGGCATCAAATTGCTCGCGTGTATCAAACGATTTTGCCGCCAATGCCTGATGAGCAAGGCCGTGTTGCTCGGCATATTTCAACGCTCCACAATCGGCTTTATCAGAGAACACGCCAACAATGCGGAT
>JANPOU010000023.1:0-54442 GCA_031428155.1 Arenimonas sp.
TCGGGGGTGTTCTGGCTTCGACGGGGGTAGCAAAATTATTTGGCGCATGCCGAGGGGGCGACTTTCCTCGTTAATCCAGTAGCAAAATTTAGTTGCCAACGACGACAACTACGCTTTAGCCGCTTAAGGCTTCGCCATGAACCCACTTGTGTCTGTACTCGTGGATGTAGTGTCATTATTACAGAATCGTTTACGGTGGCGACCCGCCAACCGAACACTAAATTTAGCGGGTATGTCTAACGGTGTGCCTCGCACGTTGTGTTGCCGTTAGCCGAGAACGAACAACGAGCTAAGCATGTAGTGCTGGAAATGGCGCACTTTCGGACGCGGGTTCAACTCCCGCCACCTCCACCAAACAACGAACCCTGCGCAAGTGGGGTTTTTTGTTGACCTTATTTAATGTGCAGGATACCCAAGAACAAGTAGCTAAAAATTGAAAGCGCGATATCGCACTGAACTAATATTACTGAATAGTTACTGTGGATTTGCCCCTGTAAGGCATCACACAATGTGATGTCAATAAAGGCAATTTGAGGTCACTATGAACACACAATACAAAGACAATACAGACGATTACAGCAGCAGATCTGATCGCACCAATATGATTACGGGTTTATTCAATGACAGAGATAGTGCAGAAAGAGCCTATAACTCAATCACTGACCGTGGTTACAACAAAGACGATGTCAATTTGGTTATGTCCGAGGCTACACGTAAAAAACATTTTTCAACCGGTATCGGCACTGAAACTGAACTTGACAATAAAGCCACTGAAGGTGCGGGCATCGGTAGCGCCATAGGCGGCACGGTTGGCGCAGTTGCTGCAGCAATTTTCGCTGTTGGAACCACACTTGCCATTCCTGGCTTGGGCTTGGTCATTGCAGGCCCTGTAGCTGCCGCAATTGCGGGCTTAGGTGCCGGTGGTTTGACAGGTGGAGTTGTTGGAGCGCTAATTGGCATGGGCATTCCTGAAGAACGCGTCAAACATTATCAAACAGGAATAGATGAAGGCGGTATCTTGATGGGTGTAAAAGCTCGTTCAGATGAAGATGCCGATTATTTTGAAAATGAATGGAAAGCTAACGACGGCAAATACATTTACCGTTGAAAATTCAAATTGGTAGCTGCTGAATTTAAATAATTGACACATTACTACTGCTTTATGCGCGGCCCTGAAGTCAAATCAGGCATCAGGGTCGTCATTTAGTAGATGGAAATGTGTATTCGAAAGTAGATTAGTTAAAAACCTACTACGCATGTTCAATATCGCAACGTCAATTGTGGCTAGCAAACCTATTGGTCTTGGCGAGCATGATTTATTTACCCATCTATCTAAATAATTGTAATGTTGTTGCTTGCATAATTAAAATGGGTGGAAAGTTGGACTTGTGAAAGTGGATGCCCGTAATTAAATTGTTAAAAATAGCTTGATGCATGCTTATCCATGCTTGCAGAAAAATATTAGCTGTGATGTGCTACTCTTTGGGCATAGCCACCACATTGCATGGAGTTTGTTATGCCCACCATTTGCCCCATCGCCATTGCCGTTGGTTGCCGAAAATGCCCTATCTACAAGGTTTGTCCGGTAAGCTCCATCATCGGCGACCAAGCACCGCGCAAACCTGAGCAATCGCTATCGCGCTCTGCCCCGAAAAAAGTTTCGAAACGCACGCAGAAGAAGCGCTCGATCAGATAATTGCTTGCATCAAAAAGTAACAAAAGGAACGGATTACCTCCGCCTCATTAATTCGCCACAAAACGAATTTGCACCTTCGACAAAGCAATCAGCATGCGTCTTTCGTCACGACTTTCCCATGAATCAAAAACAATTGTTTCAATTGGTCGCCACAAAGCGACCCAGGCCAATATTAGCAGGCCTTCAGCCAGCACCTCCCCAAAACTGCCTTCTAGAGATTTGACCCATGTCCGCAAAAACAAGGCAATCACCAGAATTATTGACCCAGCAATCAGAGCCATATGCCCTAATCTACGTTTGCGGCGATGCCTTTTTTCTGCTTGCTCGGAAGCCAGCAGGAAATGTGTGTGGATGCCGGAAGCAATGTCATCCAGAGACTTTTCGAGCATGGCAGGGCCATAAATATTGATGCTCAAATTATGCAGAGAGGCATGTTCACCTGCACACTCCCGCAAATATGAATCAGCATTCCGGTCCAGTGCTTTAGCATGGAACGGAGCCGGATCCAGGCTATCGAATAGTTGCTTCAGACTTTGAATACGCAACTCGATTTTCGCCATTACCACCCCCCTCTATTTAATGACAGCTTACTCGCACCGAAGAATTATTTTTAACTAGAAGGATGTAGCTACCTCTGCCCCTAATTTTCAACCGTTTGGCACAATCAATATTTTGCCATCGCGTTCGCCAGCTGCTGCCGCACCAACCGCTTCTTTAATTTGATCCACGGTGTAGGTGGCTTGAATGCGGGATTTTAATTTGCCGCTAGCAATAAGCTGAGCGATTTCGCCGAATACAGCCATGCGTTGTTCAGGGCTGGCTTTTTGAAACCATTTTGCTAGCCAAAAACCGCGCAGAGTCACATCGCGGAATACAAACGAAGCTGGTGATACTTGGCATGGTTCGCCACTCATCATGCCGTAGTTCACCAACACGCCGCCTTCGATTAAACAGTTCGCTAGGTTATCGGTTGAGCTACCACCCACGGCGTCAATAGCTAGGCGAATTTTTGCGCCACCAGTAGCTTCTGCAACGCGCTTGGCCAAACTTGGGCCATCCACCAGCACCACATCGCCGCCTATTTCTAAAACGCCAGCAACTGCCGATTCACGGCGCACAATGTTCACAGTTTTAAACCCGCGTGCTTTGGCCAATTGAATTAAATAAGAACCCACGCCCGAATTGGCCACGTTTTGAATCACCCACTCGCCCGCTTCAAGATTCACGAATTCGCTAAGCATCAAGGACGCAGTGGGTGGATTCACGGTCATCATCGCCAATTGCAAAGGGTCGGCATCGTTCGGCAGCGGCATCAAGGATTTCGCCTCGGCCACAATATGCGTGGACCATGACCCGCAACCGACCGGCAGCAATACCGTTTGCCCAACCAGCGGGCCTTTGGTATCAGGCCCAAGCGCCACAATTTTACCCACGCCTTCATTCCCGCCCACCGCAGGCAGCGGTGGCAGCATGCCATATAAACCAGTCAAGGTCAGCACATCGGAGGGATTAATGGGTGCGGCCAGCACTTCAACCAGCGCTTGCCCAGATAAGAGCTCCGGCAAAGTGAATTCAACGGCTTCGATGGAAGCTTGTGGATCTGGGCCACGTTCGGTGTATTGGGCATATTTCATGTGCTTATCTCAGTTTGTAAGAATCAAAAACAGTCTAGCATGTGACTTGCATAATCAAAGTGAATGCTGGACAAGTGGAATTCACTCAAACAAGACAACACAGGCTTTATGCTAGTTCAAAAATTCCGAGATTATTTCAATGCACAGTAAATTATTTCTACCCAGTAAAATATGTCCGCGCTGCGAGCGCCCGTTTGTATGGCGCAAAAAATGGCAACGCGATTGGGATCAAGTCAAATATTGTTCAGAGCGTTGCAAACGTAAAGTAGAGATAAAAGCATGAGCACATTACGGCTAATTTTGGGCGACCAACTGAACCCTCAACACTCTTGGTTTGAATCAACGAATTCTGATGTGTTGTATGTGTTGATGGAAATGCGTCAAGAAACCGATTACGTGTTGCATCACGCACAGAAAATCTTAGCCATTTTCGCAGGCATGCGCGATTTCGCAAGCAAGCTCTGCGCAAGTGGCCACCGCGTAGTGTATTTCTGTATTGATGATCCTAACAATCATCAGCACCTCACCCAAAACTTAGACACGCTGATTGCTGAACACAGCTTTAGCCACGTTGAATGGCAAGCACCTGATGAGTACCGGCTTGATGCCCAACTCAATACTTGGTTTACTAGCAGCGGATTGTTGGGTGGAAAAGTTTGTAGTGCACATTTTTTGAGTAGCAGAGATGAAGCCGCCTCGCTTTTTGCCGGGCGCAAACAATGGCGAATGGAAACGTTTTATCGTCAAATGCGCCAAAAACACAGCGTATTACTTTATACGTTTGGCGCTCCGGTTGGTGGACAATGGAATTTCGATGCTGAAAACCGTAAGCCTTGGCGCGGTCAACCGGCTGAGCCGATTGATACGCGTTCTCAGTACAACCATACTGCACTCTGGCAAACCATTCAGGATGCAGGCGTGGCCAGTTTCGGTGAGCCGCATGCGGCTGATTTTCGTTGGCCATTGAATCGTGACGACGCCTTGCAACAATTGGAGTCTTTTATTCACTTCGCATTGCCGCATTTTGGTGATTTTCAAGATGCGATGAGCACTAAGGCGACACGCTTGTTTCACTCGCAACTTAGCTTTGCGCTAAATGTGAAAATGCTGAACCCGCGTGAAGTAATTAATGCCGCTGAAAACGCATGGCGTGAAGGTCATGCGCCGCTTGCCTCTGTTGAAGGTTTCATTCGGCAAATTTTAGGCTGGCGTGAATACATCCGCGGCGTGTATTGGGCGCATATGCCAGGCTATGAAAATAACAATGTGTTGAACCACAATACTCCACTACCTGAGTGGTTTTGGAACGGTGAAACACGAATGCGTTGCCTTGCCGATAGCATTGGAAATTCACTACAACATGCACATGCTCACCACATTCAACGCTTGATGGTGATTGGCAACTTCGCCCTACTCGCTGGTCTTGATCCTCAGGCTTTGCACCATTGGTATTTAGGTATTTATATTGATGCCTTCGAATGGGTTGAACTACCCAACACCCTAGGCATGAGCCAGTTTGCAGACGGCGGACTGCTGGCAAGTAAACCGTACGTCTCAAGCGCGGCCTACATTAACAAAATGGGCGATTATTGCAAAGGCTGCAGTTACAAGAAAGACAAACGTATTGGCGAAGACGCCTGCCCTTTCAATGCACTGTACTGGGATTTTCACTTGCGCCATGCCGATAAATTATCACGCAATCCGCGTATTGGTATGGTGTATAGAAACCTTGCAAAGATGGACAGTTTGGAAATAGAAGCCATTACTGCGCAAGCCAAATCTATTCGTGCGCGTCTACAAGTACTTTGAAGCGGCTTGAGCCAGCATCAGCGCGGAATCACCATCACCGTTAAGCGCCCCGTGCAAACCAGCTTGCCATTAGCTTCGTCAGTAATATCCACTTGCCAAAGATGGGTGCGCCTTCCGGCGTGCACCAGTTTGCCCATGGCGCGCACAAAGCCGCTGCGCACACCATTAACATGATTGGCATTAATCTCGATGCCAACCGGCTGTTCTTTTTCCAAATCAATCAACAGCATTGAGCCCATCGAACCAATGCTTTCAATAAGCGCCGCGCTGGCACCACCATGCAACAAGCCAGCAGGCTGATGGGTGCGGTGATCAACCGGCATACGTGCCACAAGATAATCTTCGCCTAGCTCAACACATTCAATACCAAGTAGCCCTGTGAGTGTGTTTTGATGAAATGCATTAATTTGCTCTATCGGTATTTGTTTAAGTGCCATGGGTTTTTCCTGAAATAAATTCGTTTATATGTTGTGTAATAAGTACTGTTCAACCTTATCATAGCTGCCGCGAAACACAATTCGATCCGACTTTTTGCTAAGTTGATACTGATACATGGGATCGTAATAATCTTTTAACAGTGTGCGAATCCAATGCATGTGTTGCTCAGAATGTCCATGCTGATGACTAACTAACGCGCTTTGCATTTGCAGATGCACTTGTTGATAACGCCAGCCACCAAGTCGGCGTTTCAAGCTGGCTAATGACGCTTGCAACTCTTCAGCGAAAGCGATAAAGCCTTGTTCAGCGCCCACAAATTCCTGCCATTCTTGCAACTTATGCAAAATATAATTTTGATAGGTATGCTGCACACGTTGCTCTAGCGGGGTTTCAATCATAGCAATCGGTGCCTGCTGCATTGCACCAAGCAAGGCTTCTGGCAATACATTACGGCCAATCAAATGGCTTTCATCTTCCAACACAATGGCTTGCTGTTTTGAAACATGCCGCCGTTTTAGTAGCTCAATGGCAACAGCATTTTCGAAGCCAATTTGGCTAGGCTGGCCATGCACTCGCTTACCAAAAGCACTGCCGCGATGATTCGCTAAGCCTTCCAAATCAACTGCCTGCGCAATACCTTGCAACAACTGTGTTTTGGCACAGCCGGTTTGCCCTGACAAAACCAACACCGGGCCCTGCTGCAAAGAAATAGGCAATGCCTGCAAAAGGTATTGGCGCATGGCTTTATAGCCGCCGATAACCCGCGGATAGTTGCAGCCTGCTTCGCGCAACCATTGCTGGCTAATCTGCGAACGCAGGCCACCACGAAAACAATACAGATAGCCATTCGGGTGTTGCTGGGCAAAATTTTTCCACGCATCGATTAACGCATCTTTAGCCTCGCCTTGAACCAACTCGTGGCCAAGAGCGATAGCTGATTGCTGGCCACTTTTTTTGTACTCAGTACCAATCAGCGCGCGTTGCTCATCGCTCATTAGCGGCAGATTAACTGCATTTGGAAAGCTGCCGTGTGCAAATTCCATCGGCGCACGCGTATCGATTAACGGCGCATCGTTTAAAAATAATTGCGCATAATTCTCTGTGTCAATTCGATCTTGCATAAAACTAGACGACCTCAACCCAAGGCCCGCTCTGTCGTGTTTGCAGCTCACCAATGCAGGTTGGCTCAATGCCGGCATCACGCAACAGCCTTTCTAATTGCTCTGCAGAATCGACTTCAACCGCAATCAATAAGCCGCCGCTAGTTTGCGGATCGCACAACAAAGCCCGTTGCTCATCGCTTAGCGCGCCAAGCTTTTGTCCATAGCTGTCAAAGTTTCGGCCAGTGCCGCCGGGCACGCAGCCAAGCGAAATATAGTTTTTAACCGGCGCCAGAAATGGAATAGCACTGTATTGAAGTTTTGCCTGTACATTACTGCCTTCGCACATTTCCAATAAATGCCCAAGTAAACCGAAGCCAGTTACATCAGTCATCGCTTTCACGCCATCAAGTGTTGCTACGATTGCGCCAACAGTATTGAGCTGACACATCACATCACGGGCTAGAAATTCATGTTCAGGCAATAATTTTTTTTGTTTTTGCGCGGTGGTTAAAATTCCTACTCCCAAGGGCTTTGTTAAATATAAAACGCAGTCGGCAGTTGCAGTATTGTTTTGCTTTAACTGTTGTTTAGCCACTTGACCAGTAACCGCTAAACCAAAGATGGGTTCTTGTGAATCAATACTATGCCCACCTGCTAAAGGAATACCAGCATCACTGCAGGCTTGTCGGCCACCATCCACCACACGCTGTGCGAGTTCAGCAGGCAGCGTATTTACTGGCCAACCTAAAATCGCAATAGCCATTATCGGTGTGCCGCCCATCGCATAAATATCGCTGATGGCATTGGTGGCAGCAATGCGGCCAAAATCAAAGGCATCATCGGCAATCGGCATAAAGAAATCGGTGGTGCTCAAAATCACTTGGCCATTGCCTAAATCATAGGCGGCGGCATCGTCTTTGCTGCTATGGCCAACCAACAAATTCGGGTTCGGTGCAATGGTAAGCTTGCTGGCCAAAATGGTATCCAGCACTTTTGGCGATATTTTACAGCCGCAACCCGCGCCGTGGCTGTATTCGGTGAGGCGGATAACTGGATTTTCCATGGCTATAAATGTCTATTTGAATACACTTATCATAGCAAATTAGACAGCCGTGACTTCTGGCACGTGAGCTTTGCCGCTAATATGCCGATAATGCTTTCATTGCCAATAAAAAATTCAGTACATGAAACCCATTTTCCTCGTTTTGAACGCCCTTGCCTTGGCCATTCCTTCCGCCTTGTGTGCGCAATCGGCTGCGCCACTGACGATTCCGCATATCACCGGTGAAATGAAAGCCGATGGCAAGTTGGATGAACCGTTCTGGCAGCAGGCCGCGGTTACTGAACTGCCGTTTGAAATAGGCCCAGGTGAAAACTTGCCTGCTGCTGTAAAAACCAAAGTATATATTGTTGATTCAGGAAAAAGCCTGCGTGTCGCATTTCGCGCTGAAGACCCCGACCCGAAAAAAATTATTGCCGTTCTGCGTGATCGCGACAGTGCCTATCAAGATGATTTCGTTGGCCTGAAACTCGATACCTTCGACACTCAGCAGCGTGCCTTTGAATTGTTCGTTAGCGCACGCGGCGTGCAAATGGATTTGACCTTTGACGAAAGCAATGGCAACGAAGACGATTCCTGGGACGCCATCTGGGATTCCGGCACGCAGATTGACGCACAGGGCTATAGCGTTGAATTCGAGATTCCGTATTCAAGCTTGAAGTTCAAGCACAATGCCGGGCCGCAGCAATGGAATGTGCAATTTCTACGCATTCGCCCGCGCGAAAGCCGCTTTGTGTATTCCAATTTCAAAGACGACCGCAACAACAAATGCAGTTTGTGCCAGCAACCTAAAATTGTTGGCTTTGAGCATGCCGATCCGGGCAAAAATATTTTAGTGAATCCAACGCTCACCATTGGCAACGCGCAATCGCGCAATGGTCCAAATGATGATTTTTCCAGCACCGGTACCGACATCAATGTTGGCCTGGATGTAAGTTGGTCGCCAACGCCTAATAATACGCTCAGCGCTACATACAACCCAGACTTCTCGCAGATTGAAATTGATGGCGCGCAATTGAACGTAAACACCACATTTGCCTTGTTTTATCAGGAAAAACGCCCGTTCTTTCTAGAAAGTGCCGACTACTTCAATTCACCATCCAACTTAGTTTATACACGCAATGTTGCCGATCCAGACTACGGCCTGCGTTTTACAGGCCGCACCGGTGAACATACCTACGGCCTATTTGGCGCTAGCGATACGCAAACCAATGTGTTGCGCCCTAGCCCATTCGGCTCAAGACTTGGCGTGATTGAAGGCGAATCCACCGATTTCGTTGGCGCATACAGATATAGCCTGACTGACACCTCAAATATTGGCACGCTGATTACTTACCGAAGCGGCAAAGATTACAGCAATACACTCTCATCGATTGATGGCAAATGGGAGAAAGGCGCGCACACACTAACCGGACAATGGATGCGCTCTGAAACAGATGACGCATTGGGCTATCAATCAACACCATTTACTGGCAACGCCTATTTTGCGGCATATAACTTCGGAGACCGAGAAAAATCTTTCAATATAAGGCAGTCGCGCTTCGAACCAAGCTTCCGTGCCGATATGGGCTTCATCGGGCGAGTTGACTATGAACAAACCGTGGTTGGCGGCGCATACCGTTGGTTTCCGAAAAACAGTTTCTTCAATCGCATTTCAATCAACGGTGATTGGGATATCACCCATCAAGTCAGTGTTGAACGCGTGATGGAACGTGAACTTGAGCTCGAAATTGGCGCTCAGGGCAAAAAGCAAAGTTATATGCAGGCTGGTGGTGGCAAACGTGAGCGATTTTGGAACGGTGTGAACTATGACGAAACATTTTATTCTCTGTACGGGGAATTTACGCCACTAAAATCCTGGCGGTTTTCGCTGTATTACCGTGGTGGCGACCAAATCGATTTCCGCAACAATGACATTGGTAAAATTCAAACCTTCGAACCCGGCGTAACTGGCACCATTAACGATAACATTAGCTTGAATTTTAGCTATATCGATGAAGCGCTTAAGCGCGATGGTGGCACCGTGTATCACGCGAAATTGCTGGACTCCCGGCTTTCCTGGCAATTCAACCTGCGTCAACGCCTGCGGCTAGCCATTCAGTACGGCACCACAGATCGCGACATGACTTTAGACCAAAACTATAGCCCCGGCGATGCCACAACAGCGAGCTACAGCGACATCGGCACGCAATTGGTGTATTCCTATAAAATCAATCCGCGTTCGGTTTTTTATGCCGGCTACAGTGATAATTATTTTGGCAGCAATGAAGACAACATCAAAACCGATACCTTCCAAACTGGCCGAAGCTTATTCCTAAAATTTGGCTATGCTTGGCAGCCTTAAGGCCTGAATTGCAATAAGGTGCAATAAGGGGCCAGAGTAAATATTTGTTTGAATTTTATCAGCATTTGCTTGCACGTATTTCAGAAATTTCTGATAGCGCAGAATCTCTGCACGACATAGATTAACAGTATGTCTAAATACCATAATCGCCATGCCACGTCGCCCACGTCTTGAACTGCCAGGCATTCCCATGCACATCACACATCGCGGCAATAACCGCTGTGCGGTATTTCTCGATGACCAAGATTTTAGCCATTACCTGCAGTCACTCAGCGACGCACTTGCGTTAGAAAACATACAATTGCATGCATACGCACTGATGAGCAATCATGTGCATCTTTTGATAACCGCTGTCTCGCCCGGGCAATTTTCGCGCGCCATGTGTCAACTTGGCCGGCGCTATGTTCGGTATTTCAATCATCGTCATGGCCGATCCGGCACATTGTGGGAAGGCCGCTATAAATCGTGTCTGGTGGACGGAAGCAATTACCTTCTGAATGTGTTGCGGTATATTGAACTTAATCCCGTGCGCGCTCAACTGGTGGATTGTGCTGAAGACTATCGATGGTCGAGTGCTCGACATCATTTGGGAATTCAAGCTGATGATTTCGTTGTATCGCACCCATGTTATATTGAACTTGCAGTAGAGCGTGTCAAGCGTTTTGAAACTTATCGCGCTATCCTAGATGAGAAAGTGAATAACGATGATCGTGTATTAATTCGAAGTCACATGCAGCAGGAGCGTGCGTTAGGCAACTTGAAGTTTCAGCTAATGGTTGAAAAGACACTGAACCGTCCAGTAAGAGTTAGAGCAGTAGGCAGGCCTAGAAATGAAGTAAAAGAGAGTCATATTGAAAATCAAATATTGTTTTAAACAAAAATTTACTCTGGCCCCTTTTTTGTAATTTTGAAAAGTTAAAAATGAGCAAAATTTATATGAAAATTGATATTAATTCAAAAAAAATAATCAGGCCATGGCTTATTAGCAGACTTTCATTGTATTGGATTCCTAGCTTTGTGATACTAATAACACTATATAACTTTATATTTATACAGAAAATT
The DNA here is from genome assembly GCA_031428155.1 of Arenimonas sp. Lineage (GTDB taxonomy): Bacteria > Pseudomonadota > Gammaproteobacteria > Xanthomonadales > Xanthomonadaceae > Arenimonas. The sequence goes on from JANPOU010000023.1 coordinate 11,147, forward strand.
AATTTCTCTACATTACTACAAAATTTTAGCTACGCAGCTGTATTTATATTTGGGATTGAATTCTGGTTGTTTGGTGAAAGAGTCATATTATCCAATGGGTATATGCAGTATAGAAAAAGACGATGGCCATTTGGCAAAGAAATTTTTATTGAAAGAGAAAACATAATTAAAATTGAGAACGTGTATTTTTCCAAATCAAAAAATATAAAGGCTTCTCGGTTCCAAATTTACTTAAATAAATCAAATATGCCAATTGACTTTGTTTTTGCAAGTTTTAAACCAAGTGACGTCAGATTTATTATTGATTGGCTGGGAATAAAAAGGCCATAAGATGTACAAAAAATAGGGTGCCGCCTTTGGCGCACCGATGAACTGCACCCTCAGCCCATGCTTTAAACCGTGGGCTTTTTGTTGGGCTTTGGCGCTAGCGGTTTGCTGTGGCTTTGGGTATCTTCTGGGTGGTCGCTGCCACGGCCATACTGCGCACCAAGGTGCGCCCTAAGAAATCGGTGATCAATCCAAATCAAAGGGGACGGAGGTCATTAGCGTTTGAATTAACAATTGGCCGACCGCATTTTCGCCATTGCACAGGGCGGTTCAAGGTTTTCTCCAACAAAGCCATGAACCGCGGACTGCCGAGTGCCCGTTCTTGCTGAATACGTGCTCGGATATCGGCGGTGTCCGCATCTGAAATGCCTTTTGTTAGAATCTGTTGATAGGCATGGCAGCGCGCCTGATTATTCGAGCCTAATTCTAAGAAACTGTTATGCGCTGTGAGTAATTTATCATCGGACGAGCCGATATGCTGATGCACGCTAGACCAACGATACGCTTCTGGCGTTTCGGAAAGCATGGCACGCACTGGGTTTAATTCGATATAACGCATAACGTTTAAGCAGTAGCGTTCGCTATCTACCAAACAGGTTTTGAAGCGACCTTGCCAAAGCGTGCCACAGCGACCATGCCGTTTATTGAAGTATGGAACATAGCGTGCGCCAATAATCCGCATCGCTTTTGATAGCACGCCATTCGCAGGTGCAGTTAGCAGCAGATGCACGTGATTGGTCATCAACACATAGGCATGCAGTTGAATTGAATGCTCGGAAAAAACATCATGAAGCGTTTGCCGATAGTGATTGAAATCTTCATCGTCCAGAAATACTGCGCAACGGTTCACTCCACGCTGGGTTAGATGCATAGCGCATCCAGGCAATTCAAGTCGTGGGCGTCGTGGCATGGGCATTCCTTTTGGAATAGCATGCCTTTAATGAGGTTATAAATCTGTAGGATTTTATTGCAATTGCTGTCAGTATTTACTTAACATTCAAATGTTATTCAAACGCTAATGACCTCCGTCCCCTTAGATGTTGCGCCGCCAGGTCTGCAGCGGCGCTTTGGTGAATTTTAAGGTGGCAGTTGCAGGTTTAATTTACTCTGGTCCTTTTTTACAGTGAGCTGCTAGTTCGTGGGGATAGCTCACTCTGAACCTTTTTAAATTGAAAGCTGAGGGTTTAATTTATTTTTAGCCCTTTCTCGTTTTTTCAAATATCAACCGCTCCCAACTAGTGTCAATTGCCGGCATCGAGATTGAAGACAAATCATCATATTTTATTTTGTTGTACATACATAAAACCCAATCGTCCATAGGAAGTACTTTGAGCAAATCCTCACAAAATTGTAAGCTATCAGAATCTCGCTCTGCAACTAAGAAAAATAGTTTTAATTTCAGAATGCGGCAGTCATTCGGAGATTTTTCCTCTGCCTTTTTTAAGTAATCATGTGCCTGCTCACTCTCGCCAACCATAAACAAACGAAATGCCAATGAAAGCATCAGATCTGGATCACCATTTCCCACAATGAAATTAGCATTTTGTAAAACCTCAATTGAGGAGTGCAAATCAATGCCGCGTAACTTAGTTTTAATCTGCTCAAGATTTTCAGTCATTTTAATTTCTTAACCTCAATTATGGTTTTGGCGCTGAAATATCACGCGTAAAGAAGCCGGGAACAACTGTCCCTACGTCAGTACTTCCACCTGGCTCCCCAAATGCTCGGTATGAGTATGTTTTCCCATCAACCTGAATAACTCTTTGTACTCCATTGCCTAGGCCCGGGTAGCCTCTCTTTCCAATGTCATTACGAATTGCCCTTTCTACGTTCTTAGGCAAGCCATCAGGAAATCGTTTAAGTATATGTTTACTATTAATATTAATTGACTGTGTTTTACCAAACTTGAAAAATCCTTTAATAGCTCCACCAAATTTTTCAAGGATTTTACCGGCAGGCAAGATATAGAGCGCTGCTTCTTGCAGGACGTAATCAGAAACATCACTGGCTCTTTGACTGGCTGGATCGCCATATGCAGCCACTCGCTTTTGTCTAAGTTCTGCGGCTAATGCTTCACCTTCATTATTAATTTTAGTTTGCTCGATACAGTCGCCTTGATATTCTCTTCGTGGGCATGTACTTGAAGTACGCCCATCCGGATCCGTATACCTAACCGGATTATTCTGCGCGTAGTTATAGCGATTAAAGTGATTGATAAAATCCTCTTCCGGCCCCACCGGATCAGGAATTAAGAACCGCCCAAGCTCGGGGTCATAATAGCGCTGCTGCATGTAGGTGAGGCCCGTGGCCACATCGGTGGCATGGCCAGTAAAGCCCGGGCCCGCGTCCAGTGTTAAATCGGCTGGTTCGCCGTAGGGCGTAAAGCGCTCTACCTTATCCACGGCACCGCTGGCATTGGTTTCCGCTACTGGGCTGCCCAAGAAGTCGGTGTGGATATAGGTAACTGTAGCTGCTGCACCGACTACGTCTACACCTGCACTGGTAATCGGCTGGATTTTCTTGGCCACCAGTCGCCCGACAGCATAAATATACTCGGTGCGCTTGCTCAGCTGGCGATTGTCTTCGAGTAAGAGTTTGCCATCCAAGCTATACATCGGGTAGTTGAGTTTGCCATCGGATGTTTTGGTGGTTTGTACTCTTCTGCCGTGGCCGTCGTCCCTCTTCAAGTTGAAGCTGTGGCGCGAAGCGACGGGGTATTTGCAAGCAAAAGAAGCCCGCCGCCAGCGGGTGCGGCGAGTGGGTGAATTCAGGTTGGCGATTGCAGATTTAATTTACTCTGGCCCCTTTTTTGATAAATGCATGGTGCCATTACTAGAACTAATCTGCAGTTTACCCAGCATATCCATGCCCAGCAGATTCACGTCTTTATTATTCTGCGTTGTTGATACCACCGCGTTTTCAATGGTAAATGGGCCAAACTGCAAACTTGGGACTACACCAATACAACCATTAACCTGACCATTGGCGGTATTGAACACAGCTGGTTGGCAGTCTTTAATGCCGGCCTGCATGGCAATGTTATAGGCAATAAAGGTGCGTGTTGCGCCAGTGTCGAGTAGAAAATTCACCGCCGTTTTATTCACTGAGCCACGAATATAATAATGCCCGTCTGAGGCCTGTTGCAAATCCACCGAGCCATCGTTCAATACGGTTTGTTGGGTTTGGTCCGGCGCAATAACCGCTTCATTACGAATAAATACGGTGAATTGCTCAGGCTTTCCACCATTTGATTGCATACTAAGCAAAGACGGCGTATCGGCATGAAAGCGAATGCTTTGCTGCAATTTTTGTATAGCGCCATCTTTAAAGCCGAGTGCAAAGCTGCACCACTGTTTACCCACCGAAAACATCAGCTCATAGTTTCCCGAAGCAATACTGGTTGTAATTGTACTTTTTGAATGTACATAAATTGATTGCAGCGGCGTTGCTGAATTGGGCGCGGTAAGCATCACCAACATATCAAAACTGTGTTGATTACTGATTTCAAGCGCTAAGCGCCCAGCGCCAGTGGCCGCAGTTTTTTTAGCACTTTGCGTGCTGCCGTTTGATGGTGCAATAACATCACAACTGGGTGAATTATTTTCACTGCGTTTAGCGTGTTGCGTTGTAATCACTTCAAGCGGCTTGCTGAGTGTTGTTTGTGGTTTTGAAGTACGCATTACACCCCAAAAAACCAAAACAGCGAATGCCAAGATACCAACATGCATCCAAGTTAGCGCGGGCGAAGTAGTTGTTGCCGCTTTCTGTGTTTTTCGATCGAGCTGCGGAATCGAGTTCTCGGTGTCGATAATGCGTAGCTGTTTCGGCTGCAGATCAAATTCGGGAAGTGATTGATCAATAGCCATTGAAAGCGCGTGCAATAACTCACTGCCATCATGCTTTGAAAGCCATTGCCCAGCGCGCACGCTGTATTCAGCCGATAGCGTTTCGCTTGCCAGCCAAATCACGCCATCAGCCGGATTCAGATTCAACACAATGCGCTTATGGTTTTCGAATTCAATGCGGTATGCGCGCGCATTGCGCGTCAAGGTAATCGAGCGGCCTTTGGACTGCAGTAAGTCAATGATGTGGTCTAAGATTTCCGCACTATCGTCTTGTTGCATCAATGTGGCCAAATGGGTCGATTCATTCACATTCTAATACAGATAGCTAAGCGCACTGCAAATAAACCATAGCCGATTTATTTTATGCAAAAACCGCAATAAAACAGCATAGCGTATGAAATTAGTGGCAAACTGGAAAGCCGCCTATTCGGCAGTGCTCGATTTAGCGATAAAGGCTTATTGAAGTTGCCCCAGTAAATAAAGTGAAACCCATGAATCTCGTGTTTAAAACATCCATCCTCTTGGCGCTAGCCGCTTGTTCTCACAATGCCTTTGCTTGGGGCGCAACCGGCCACCGCAGCATTGCCTTGATTGCCGAACAGCATATGAATCTGGCCGCTTTGAAAAAAACGCATGCTATTTTGGATGGACATAATTTGTCGTATGTAGCGAACTGGGCCGATGAAATTCGCTCACAGCCAAAAACCTACGGCTATACCTTCGATTGGCACTACACCACTTGGCAAGATGAGGACGAGCGCTTTCATGCCAGCCTTGAAAATAAAGCCAGCGGTTTTCTGCTCAGCCAAGTCAATAAACAGTTAGCCGTATTGAAAAACCCAGCGGCCAGCAAAGCCGACAAAGCCTTCGCCTTAAAATTTGTTGTGCATCTGTTAGGCGATTTGCATCAACCTTTGCATGTGGGTGGCGGCAACGACAAAGGCGGCAATGCTTGCCGTGTAACCTGGCATAGCAAACCGACCAATCTGCATACGGTATGGGACAGCGAAATGATTGAGAGAAGTAATCTTAGTTATACCGAACTGGCTGAGTTTTCTAGCCAAACTCGAACATCGCAACAAACCAAACAGTGGCAATCCGGTTCAATTGAGGCCTGGGCACAGGAATCAAAAATGTTGCGCCGTAAGATTTACCCTGCTGAAGTGCAAGCGCCCAATGCACCGGTAACCTACTTAACCTATTGCCAAGACAATGTTGCCCCCGAGGCAATGCCGAAATTAGGTTACGAATACAGCTATCAGTTTGATCAAATAGTTCGAGATCGTTTGTATCAGGCTGGTGTACGTTTAGCCAAAGTATTAAACGAATCTTTGTAAATCACGTTTTACGCATCACCTGTTTGAACAGTTCGGTCTGTGTTAAGTGGCGTAACCAAGCCTGTAATTTTTCAATCGGTAATTCATCGAAATACGTCTTATTGACTGCGGCAAACTGCCGAACAAAGGGCAGTAGTGCATAGTCTGCCAAACTTGGCTGGCTGCCAAGAAAATAACCATGCATAGCAAGCGCTGAATTCCATTGATCTATCCATTGCGTTGCGGCTTGCTGATGTTCATTTGCAGAATATTCGGGATGGCGTTCCGGGTATTTATAGCAATCGAGCACTTGCTTAAAAGGCCCATCATTTTCTGCAATGCGTTGCATACTAATTACTCTATCTGCGTCGGTTTTAGGCAACACATTGGCAGAGTCAGACTGCTGCAATGCCCACAACATAATGTCTAAACTCTGCTCAATCAATCGGCCATCTGCAAGCAGTAAAACCGGCACAGTGGCTTTGGGTGACAACTGCAAAAGTCGCTCTGGTTTATTGTTCAAATCCACTTCCAGTGTGTTGTAATCAACCCGCGCTAAAGCCAAGGCCAGCCTCGCTCGAATGGCATAGGGGCAGCGTCTGAAAGTAAATAGCAGCGGTTTTTGGAGATGCATTCTACTTCAAGAACAATTGATACAGCGCGTTCTGGCTTTCATCAATATATGGGTAACCCAAGCCTACCAAAAATTGTTTGAACGCTTGGCGCTCATTTTGCGGAACTTGCAGGCCCACCAAAATACGGCCATAGTCGGCGCCTTGGTTTCGGTAATGGAATAAGCTGATGTTCCAGCTCGGATTCATTGCGCTCAGAAACCCCATTAATGCGCCCGGCCGTTCGGGGAATTCGAAACGATACAACAACTCATGCTCGGCCAGTGCCGAACGCCCACCTACCAAGTGCCGAATATGTTCTTTGGCCATTTCATCGCCAGTGATATCGAGTGTGGGATAGCCATTTTTCTCGAATAACTGCGCCACTTTCGCTGACTCGCCCTTGGCTTTGGTGCCGAGCCCAACAAAGATATGTGCTTGCCGTGTATCTGAGATTCGATAATTAAATTCAGTGACATTACGCGGCCCAACCAATTGGCAGAATTTTTTGAATGCGCCGCGAATCTCAGGAATGGTCACTGCAAACAAAGCTTCACGTTCTTCGCCTACTTCAGCGCGTTCGGCAATAAAGCGCAGGCGATCAAAGTTCATATTGGCGCCGCAGGTTATCGCAACAAAATTCTTTCCCTTGCAACGATGCGTATCGATATAGTTTTTCAAGCCAGCCACCGCTAGCGCGCCTGCAGGTTCCAAAATTGAACGAGTGTCTTGAAATACATCTTTCATGGCAGCACACACTGCATCGGTGCCTACTAGTAAATAATCATCGACCAAGGCTTTGCATAAACGAAAGTTTTCTATACCCACTTGCTTCACTGCAGTGCCATCGGAAAACAGGCCAACTTCTTTTAAAATAATGCGCTTGCCCGCTTTAACTGAGCGAGTCATCGCATCAGAATCCAGCATTTGCACGCCGATCACTTTAATCTCCGGGCGCACCGCTTTGATGTATGCTGCAACACCGGAAATTAAGCCGCCACCACCAATCGCGACGAACACCGCATCAATCGGCCCTTGATGCTGACGCAGTATTTCCATGGCAATTGTGCCCTGCCCGGCAATCACATCAGGGTCATCAAACGGATGCACAAAACACAGGCCGCGTTTTTTCTCGAGCAAGCGCGCGTGCGCATACGCATCAGAATAGCTTTCGCCAAACAGCAACACTTCTGCACCAAACGCTAAAACAGCATCAATCTTCACCTGTGGCGTGGTGGTTGGCATCACAATCACTGCATTGCAATGCAATTTCTTAGCAGCCAAAGCCACACCCTGCGCATGATTACCTGCCGAGGCGCAGATGACGCCACGTTTTAGCTGCTGCGCGGATAACTGCACCATTTTGTTATACGCACCGCGCAATTTGAATGAAAATACCGGCTGGCTATCTTCTCGCTTCAAGTAAATCTGATTGGCTAAACGCTGCGAAAGGTTTTTCGCCAAACTAAGTTCGGTTTCAATTGCCACATCGTATACTTGCGCAGTGAGAATCTTCTGCAGATATTGTTGCGGATTTAAACGCTTGGATTGGGATTTGCTAGGAGTTTTTGGCGACATAAAAATAGCTTCGTTGAGTAAAATGCGTTGATAATTCACTCTATCATGAAAATTCATCCGCTTTAAACCAAAAATCCCGCAAAATGGAACACTAATAACCCGCACAGCAACTTAGTCTCATGAAAGTACGTTTTTTACAGACAATCTCAGAATTTCCAGCCGAACAATGGAATGCCCTAACCGGCACAGATTACCCTTTTTTGCGCCACGAATTTCTGCGTGCATTGGAACAGTCCGGCTGCGTCTCGCCAGCACAAGGCTGGCAGCCGCATCACTTAGTTATCGAAAATGTGCAAGGCATTGTTGCACTGATGCCCTTGTATCTGAAACAACATTCGTATGGCGAATTTGTGTTTGATCACGCCTGGGCCAATGCCTATTATCAGCATGGTTTGCCGTATTATCCGAAACTAGTGAATGCTATTCCGTTTACACCCTGCACTGGGTCGCGTATTGCATTTCAAGGCATTGAAGCCGCCGAATTAGCGCTTGTTATTTCCAATGCCTTGCAGCAAGAAACAGAGCGCTTAGAGGCATCGAGCTGGCATTGCTTATTCTCAGAACAATCGCAATCCGCTTTTTGGCAAGCCACCGATGCCGAGCAACGCATAGCCTGCCATTTTCATTGGTTTAATAATAGCTATGCCGATTTCGATGCTTTTCTTCAAGCCTGCCAGCCCCGCAAACGCAAAGAATTAAAGCGTGAACGAAAGAAGGTGCTTGAACAAGGCATCACGCTCAAGCGTATTGAAGGCGAGCAAATAACAGCTGCACATATTTCACAATTTTATTTGTTTTACCAACTCACCAACGCCAAATACAATGGCCACGGCGGATATTTAAGTGAGGACTTCTTCAAGCAATTATTAAGCACGATGCCGGAACAAATGCTGATGATCTTTGCTTATCACGATGGACAATGCATTGCCGGTGCACTCAATTTCTTTTCCTCAACAACCCTATTTGGCCGCTATTGGGGCTGTTTGCAAGAACGCGATTTTCTACATTTCGAAACCTGCTTTTATCAAGGCATTGAATTTTGTATTGAAAAAGGCTTGTCGGTATTTGACCCAGGCGCGCAAGGCGAGCATAAGATTAAACGCGGCTTTGTGCCAATTCTCACTGAATCCTATCATTGGCTTGCACATCCGCAATTTCGCCAAGCTGTGCAGCGCTTTCTAGTCAGCGAAAAACAGGCTGTTCTTGATTATCAGCAAGAAATGCTAGCTTTACTGCCGTTCAAATCAATGGCAACGGATGAGTAACATCAAAGCACTCGCTTGAATAACCCTAGAGTGCGCTTCCATGCCAATGCAGCCGCTGGTTTATTGTAACGGGCGGTGTTGGTGTCGTTATGGAAAGCATGCTGTGCACCTTCATAGCTGAAGCTTTCAAAAGAAATCTTGTTCGCGGCGAGTGCCTTTTCATAAGCGGTACGCGTAGCATTGATGCGCTCATCTTCTCCTGCATAATGAAGTAGTACATGCGCTTTTATCTGCGAGACTAGCAACAGATTCGGCGCCATACCGTAAAAACAAACAGCGGCGGATAATTCAGGTGCGAACACTGCCAGCTGATTTACCATGGCTCCACCCCAACAAAAACCAACGCAACCCAACTTGCCATTACTGTTCGGCAACGCTTTAAGATACGCTAACGCAGCGCGACCGTTGGCAACCGATTGCACTGAGTCAAGTTTGCCGAACAGAGCCCGTGCTTCATCCTCATTGCTTGGCGTACCGCCCAGCGGGCTTAGAAAATCTAAAGCCAGTGCGTTATAGCCTGCCAAGGCCACGCGCCGTGCAACGTCTTGAATGTGCGCATTTAAGCCACGGTTTTCATGGATGACCAAAACCGAGCTGAGTGGTTTTTTATTGCCCGCTGGTTTTACTAAATACGCTTTCAGCGGACCCGTTGGCCCGGCAAACTCAATGTGTTCAGCACTGAGTCGCTTATCTTTTTCATCAATTAAAGCCGCTTGCGCATAATTATTTTCAAGCACTGGCAACAACGCGTAGGCAGCAGCTGAACTACCGAGCAAGGTCGCTAAGCGCTTAATAAAATCGCGGCGCGGCAGTGGCGCATGTGTGTACTCATCGTATAAATCGATTACTGCTTGATTGATTGTTGGAATTGTTTGGCTCATGATTCACCTCGTTGTATTTTATCAATATACTCAGCGTTGCTAGACTTCACATGCAGATTACGCTGCTGTAAAGGAATGTCAATTCCCGCTTCACGCAATGCCGTATGAATATTGATAGCCATGTCGCTGCGAATAAAAATCGAATCATCGTAGCTATCAGTCCAAGCGCGTATGCTGAAATCTAGGGAATTTGGCCCAAAGCCAACAAATACCACAGAGGGTGCCGGGTTTTTGGACACCCCCTTCGATTGCACTGCAACTTCATTCAAGATTTTTAAAACATGTGATGGATCTGAATTGTAGGAAACACCCAGTGGAATATCGATACGCCGTTTGTCGCTGCTAAGCGTCCAGTTAATCATTTTTTCGGACAGCAACATGCCGTTTGGCACAATCACATCAGCGCCTTCAAAGGTCGTTAAGGTAGTTGCACGCATACCGATTTCACGCACTTTTCCAGTTGTTCCGGAAACCTCAACAATATCACCCGGTTGTACCGGGCGCTCAACCATTAATATCAAACCTGACACAAAGTTATTGACCACGGATTGTAAGCCTAGGCCAATACCAACACTGAGTGCACCTAAGATAATAGCAAGTTGTGAGATTTGAAATCCGGCAGCGCTTAATGCCACCATCAAACCGAACAACAGCAAGGCATAATACGACAGAGATGATACCGAGTTAGCTACGCCACGTGGCAATTCCATATTCGGTAAAATATCTTCCGACAACACGCTACGAATGGTCTTTGATAACCAAAAAGACAGATACACCAAAATCCAGAACATCACAACGCCGCCAAGGGTAATCGATATCGTACCGAACGAAACCCCCAGAGCCATGACGAATTTGACTGAATCAACTAGTGGCTGAAAAATGCGGAAGGTTTTTATGGTGCCATAAAACCATACTGATACGAGCGCCAAATTAAACAGCTGTGATAATACTTGCAACAAGCCACCCACATTCTGAGTATTCGAATTCAGCTTATCAACCGAATTCCTAAACAAAAAACGTGTGAAAGCACGAATAACGGTACCGACCGCAAATAAAAATAATCCAAGATATGCGCTATTTAGTGTGGCATCGGTGAGCATGGCCGCTAGCGTAACATTGCCGATTATGTTGGCAGTAATCGCCACTAGCATCAACAAGATGCCGATAGCCGCTAAACTACGTAAAAGTACATCCATTCGAACTCTGTTTACTTTCAATCGCTGTGCAGAGCTATACAACAGCCAGCAAAGTGTTGCCAGCATGAGCACATCATTTACCAATATCACCATTCTAAACAAAAAGGGAATACTGGAAACAGCTTGTGCAAACAGATTAATTAAGAAAAATACCGCGGTCAGGTACATCCAATTGCCAACGCTATCCAGTAGATGCTTAGGCTGTAAGCGCATCACCGGCACCCAAGCGATAATCAACAATAGCTTAAGCCTTAAGCTCGGGCCGCTAAGCTGCAAGAGCAACAGCATCATAATAGTCAGTAACAACCAGGCTGAAAATGGTCGGGTAAGTGTTTTGCGGTATTGGTCAAGTTTGCTACCTTTGGCCAAAATACTATTAGCTTGGTTAGACAGCCAGAAAAAAATGGGCATTGCCAACAACGCAATGAACAGGAATGTAGCGACTCGATTACCTGACTCGCGGTCATATTCTTTGATGAAAGCTAACTCTGCTTGCAGCCCATTAGCCAAGATATTTTTAGAGTTAGGCGGCGTTTTCGATTGATCGGCATAGGCACGAAACAGATTGTCAGAATCAACTTGCCATAATCCGCGATTAATGGCAGCAATACGATCAGCGACATTGGAACGACTGAGATCAATTCTGCTCTGCACTTTCGCTGCAGAAAGACTTAACTTGAGAATCGTAGACAATGGTTCCGACAACGATTGTTCAGCGCGCTTAAAATCGACAAGCAAATTATCGATACTTGTGCGCATGGCTGGCACCAGCGAGGAACCTGACAAACTCTGCGTTGCCAACCAAAGCTCACGTTTATACGCTAATTCGGCGGAATCTTCCGACAACGGCCGAGCAATACGTTGCAAATCGGCTTGCCAGTTTTTTAACTCACGATCCAGAAATTGCAAATGCCGCTCAAATGCCACCAATCCTGAAATAGGCAATTTCTTGAGCTGTTGCGGCGATACTTTAGAGCTGAAACTGTCAACGTTGCTGCGAATAGCAAGTAATTCCTTCTCGCGCTCCAACAAACCAGAATCTGACACGCTACGCTGCATCACCGCTTGTAGTAGCTGTTCATCACGCTCGATAAACTCTGGAATATCTGCAATCGATATACTAGTAGCTTGTATCGGATTTTCCACAACCGGCTCGGCAGCTTTCTTGGGCAGGCCAGGGATCTGCGCACCGACAAACATTGGCGCAATCAATAAAGCAATTAGAACGGCAGTCTGAATTCTAGAAGAGCAACGCATAGTTTCTCCAATCAGATCAGAGTTGCAAAGGTTTGCGCGGCAATGGCTCATTGCGCATAGCAGTTAAGTACGCCAGAGTTGCTATGACCACAGCAGACTGACGTAAATCTTCAGCCTGAACATGATCAATGCCATCTAAATGGGTATGCCATGTATGTGTGAAATAATCGAGATTATCCTGCACGAATTGAAAGCCCGGAATACCCACTCGATCAAATGAGGCATGGTCAGTGCTGGAGGTATTGCGGTTGGTGACAATACTGACGCCTAAATCTGACATTGGCGCTAACAGCTGCTTAAATACTTCCGCAGCTGCGAGGTTTTCTTGCGCGTAAATACCGCGGATTTTGCCACCGCCATTATCGAGATTGTAGTATGCCGACACGCGGTTATAGTCTGGCTTGAAGACAGGCGACATTTGAACTTCACGTAAAGTACGCGGTAGTTTTTTCTGGATAGAATCGGCTGGCTCTGGGAACTCCGCGAAATGCTTCGCTACATATGCTGTTGAGCCCAACAAGCCCTGCTCTTCTCCACTCCATAATGCAACACGAATGGTGCGCTTGGGTTTCAGACCAGACGCTTTGAGAATACGCATAGCTTCCATCATCACTGCTACACCAACGGCATTATCAGTCGCTCCGGTGCCGGTATGCCAGGAATCCATGTGAGCGCCAAGAATAACCAGCTCATTCTTCTTACTGCTGCCAGGCAATTCAGCAATAGTATTCGCCGCCATTTGATCTTGCTCAGAGCTAAATTGCGCCTTCACATCAACAGCCAGTTTAACGACTTGCTTGGCCTCTAGCAGCCGCACGATTTGATTGTAGTGCTCAGCAATCATAACCAGTGCAGGTACGCCAACAGATTCGCCCGCTTTACGCGAACCGCCGCCTTGCACCCTGAGTATTCCGTTATCCACCGAACTGATGCTCACTGTTGCCAAAACACCTTCATTAATCAGGAACTGATTGGTAAATTCAGCCAATTCAAGGCGTTTGAGATATGCCTCAGCATCGGTTTTGCGCTTACTTAAGTCGGTTGGCGTTGGAACTTCAAATGCCATCAATTCTTTCAACGATGCGTCATCATAGCGTTTGAAGTCAGCTACATCATTAGGTTTTACTTTTCGCAGATCACTGATAAAAAGTATTTTTCCTTTCAATTTACCTTTAAATTTTTCGAGGTCTTCTTTAGTTTTCGCAATCATCTGCATCACTTCACCCGAAGCCGGGCCATTGGTGCCAGGAGTCCATGATTTTGGTAAAGCACTGAGCGTGAACTGCTGTGGCAAAAGCATATTAACCGACGCTGACTGATATTCCCAAGCCCTGCCAAATGGGCCATACGACTCGATACGGGCATTGCTCAAACCCCAATCAGTCAGTTGTTGCTTGGACCACTCATTGGCTTGAAGCATTTGCGGCGAACCAGTCAACCGCGGACCAATGCGTTCAGTTAAATAGGTTACTGTTGCCAACACTTTTGAATGGCTGAAACCTTCCTGACGAATTTTACCTAGCGCTGAATAATCAATCACTTCATTAGCAAAAGCAGAACTTGTTAATCCAAAAAATATACACAATAAAGCGACTTTCATGTTGTTGGTATTCCTAATTTTTAGAATATAGCGGAAATGCAATGAGTAGAAATCCACTCAGTGGCTTAATTATATTAGGGATAGCATTGTCGAACGGCACATTCAGGCAATTTCGCCAAATTAACCAGACTTCTTCACAAGGCCTTGAAAATACTGCCCCAGTTTCTCCGCTTTAGGTGCGGAAACCGCCTGAATATAGGGCTGATCTGGGTTACGTGCAGCATAGTCATCGTGGTATTTTTCGGACGGATAAAACACCTGATCAGGCTCAAGTGTGGTGGCTATGGGAGCAAAGAAAATATCTGCTTCGGTAAGTTGCTGCATATATGACTTGGCTAGCCTCTGCTGGTTATCGTCTTGTGGAAAAATTGCCGAGCGGTATTGCGTGCCCACATCATTGCCTTGCCGATTAAGCTGGGTGGCATCGTGCGCTATGGCAAAGAACACTTGCAACAACTGCCCGAACGAAATCTGCTTGGGATCATAATCGATTTTTATTACTTCGGCGTGACCGGTCACGCCGGTGCACACTGCTTCGTAATTAGCGCGTTCCGCACGCCCGCCAGCATATCCAGGCTTTACCGATAAAACGCCTTGAAGTTGAGTGAATACCGCTTCCGTACACCAAAAGCAACCGCCAGCTAACACAGCAACGCCGCCATCTTGCAGCTCAGAGATGGATTCAGTGGGCAATGGAACTTGTTGTGGTGAAACGCGTAGATTGAGACCGGGGATAGCGCAAACCGTCATGATGATAGGCTCCGATGAAGTATTAATACATGGTACAGCACTCGCCATATGAGTTATTCCAAATCTTGCATTTTAATTGTAAGAATTGAGTACTAAAAGCGACTAATCTGCATGGGTTAACAATTTTCATCAGCTCATCACCTGAATTGGCACTACTATGTGTGTTACGCGTTGATTCCCATTTCATTTCATTGATATTTACTTACACCGCGACTACGCTCAGGAGTTTCCAATGACAAAACACTCTCCAATTATCCTGCCATCCGAAATCACTCCCGAGTCTGTTTACCTGCGCAGACGCGAGTTAATTGGCGCCAGCCTTGCATTGCCCCTACTCAGCATGGCGGGCTGCACAGAAGCCAAAGAGCCAGCGCGTGTAAGTAAATCCACTGACAGCCCAACGGGCTTCAATACCTTGGATGTGAAAACACGTTTTGAAGATGTGACCAGCTACAACAATTTCTATGAATTTGGCACCGATAAAACCGACCCTGGCAAAAACGCGCACAGCTTAGTAACTAAGCCGTGGGTGGTGGTGGTGGGTGGCCAAGCTGAATTAACCGGCAGTTTTCAATTAGATGATTTCCTTAAAGGCCACGCCATACAAGACCGCACCTATCGACTGCGTTGTGTTGAAGGCTGGTCAATGGTGATTCCATGGCAAGGAATTCCGTTGGCCGATATCATTAAACGCTTCAAACCTAATTCGAAAGCGAAATATGTGGCATTCACCACCAAAGCCGATCGCCGGCAAATGCCCGGCATGGCTTATAACAGCATCGATTGGCCGTATCGTGAAGGTCTGCGGATTGACGAGGCGATGAATCCGCTGGCCATTCTAGCCACCGGACTGTATGGCAAGGCCATGCCAAAACAAAATGGCGCGCCGCTGCGTTTAGTGGTGCCGTGGAAGTATGGCTTCAAGAGCATCAAATCCATTGTGCGCATCGATTTTCTTGAGAAAATGCCGCCAACCAGCTGGAATATGCTGCAGCCGGAAGAATACGGATTCTTCTCGAATGTGAACCCAGCTGTTGATCACCCACGTTGGAGCCAAGCCAGCGAGCGGCGCATTGCCGGCAATGGCAATGCATTATTCGCCAATCGCATCGCGACCTTGCCATTCAATGGCTACGCATCGCAAGTGGCTGGTCTGTATAAAGGTATGGATCTTCGCAAATGGTTTTAAAGCGGATTGACTGGACATGGTTCAGCTTAAAATTCGCCGCACATGTCTTGGCGCTAATTCCAATCAGCCTGCTGGTTTATCAAGCGCTGAAAAATCAACTCGGTGCCGACCCAGTGGCCGAATTGACTCGCGGCACTGGCGAATGGGCCCTGCGTCTGCTGTTACTGAGTTTGGCAATGACACCGTTGCGGCTGATCCTGAAAATATCCTGGCCAATTCGCTTCCGGCGCCTGATTGGGCTATATGCATTTTTTTACGCCTGTCTGCATTTCTCTGTATATCTATTCTTAGACCTTGGCAGTTATTGGTCGCAGATTGGCGCTGATATTATTAAGCGACCCTTCATCACGGTTGGCTTCACAGCATGGCTATTACTTATTCCATTAGCGGTTACTTCAAATCAATGGATGATGCGCAAACTGAAGAAAAACTGGCTGAAGCTACACAAACTGGTGTATATCATCGGCATTCTTGGTGTGGTGCATTATTATTGGCTGGTGAAATCGGATGTGCGCGAGCCGCTTATGTATGCTGGCATTTTATTGCTATTATTTGGTATTCGTTTCTGGTATCGAGTCAAAGCAAGTAAACAACTCCGCAAAGTATAAAATGATAATCACGCTTTACCACAACCCAGCATGCAGCAAATCCCGCGAAACACTCGCACTTATTCGTAATGCAGGATTCGAGCCATACATCATCGACTATCTTGAATCGCCACTGTCGCAATTTACGCTTCAAGCACTGGCTGAACGTTTGCAACTACCGATAAGCAGTTTGATGCGTGTTAATGATGAACTTTATGCCGAACTCGGTTTAGCGAACTTTGATTGCACGGATTCAAAGCGCTTGGATGCATTACATTCACACCCGCAATTATTTAACCGACCAATTGCCGAAAGCGCATTTGGTGCACGTATATGCCGGCCACCCGAAACGGTGTTGGATATTTTGCAATAATACAAAATTCATAGGGCGTGCCTTGGCGCGCCCTATCTTGGCAACTCATTCGGCCGCAAGTCCCAAACCAAAACCTCAGCTTGTTCGCCATTGGCAAAACTGAGGTTCGATTCGTTGCGAACACGCGCACCATCACCAGAAGTTAATTTCACACCATTCACTTGTAAGCTGCCGCTTGCTACTTGTATATATGCGAAACGGTTCGGTGCAAGCGTTAATTCAGCAGATTCATTGCCATCAAACAACCCAGCATACACGCGCACATCTTGATAAACGTTTAATGAACCTTCGGCAGAATCCGGTGAAATAATCAAGCGAAGTTTGCCACGCTTTTCAGCGTTGTCAAAATGCACCTCCTGATAGCGCGGTTGCACAGCCTTTTTATTGGGCATAATCCAAATTTGCAATAAATGCACGCGCTCAACTTTGGAATGATTAAATTCGCTATGTCGAATGCCGGTGCCGGCGCTCATCATCTGCACATCGCCCGGACGAATCACCGATCCAGTGCCCATCGAATCTTTGTGCTCCAGTGCGCCTTCTAGGATATAGGTAAATATTTCCATATCTTGGTGCGGATGCGTGCCAAAACCCATGCCTGCTTCAACCACATCATCATTGATGACTAATAAATCAGAAAAGCCTTGCTGATTCGGATCACGATATTGGCCGAACGAAAAAGTGTGATGTGTGTCCAGCCAGCCAAAATTTAAATGCCCGCGGTCTTTTGCATGTCGAATCTCAAGCATGATGCATTCCTTATTTATTGATTGAGTGTATTGTCCATGACTTACGCTTTCTGATAAAGTGGGATTTACTTAATTGATTGTTTCATTTATGCAACAATGCTAAATAACCTGAATGACATTGCCCTATTCGTCGCCGTGGTGAAAGCCAAGAGCTTTCGCAAGGCTGCCGAAACGCTGGATATGCCAACCTCCACCCTATCACGGCGTATTAGCACTCTGGAAAAAAGCATTGGTATTAGGCTTTTGCACCGCACAACTCGCCAAGTTGAACTAACCGAACTTGGTCGCAGTTACTTCGAGCGTTGCCAACACATCATTGAACAAGCCCAAAGCGCGCATGAAGAGCTCAGCAATGCAGCAGAATCGCCATCAGGCTTATTACGGCTGTCCATGGTGGAAGAATTCGCAGCCGATTATATTATTCCGCATCTAGCGGAATTTCACCGCTTGCATCCGGGCATTCGCTTCGAAATCGACATCAGTGCACGGCGTGCTAATTTGGTATCCGATTCGGTTGATATTGCCTTTCGCATGGGGCAAGTGAGTGACTCTAGTTTAATTGCCCGTAAAATCACAACCTTTAAGCTTGGCTTGTACGCCTCCTCCGCCTACATAAAACGCGCGCCGAAGTTGAAAATTCCAAGTGATTTGGCAACGCACCAATGCTTGCAGTTATCCAACATGGATTGGACGCTTGGCAAAGCCGGCCAGCGTGTGGTGCATAAATTCAAAGCCGCCACTTTTACTACCAACAGCATGAAACTGCTGAAACAATGCGTGTTGCAAGATTTTGGCATTGCCATGCTGTCAGAGGCGATGATGCGCGAGTCACTTAGCCATGCAAAAGTCGTAAGAGTCTTGCCGGATTGGTGTCCACCAGAAGTGCCTGTGTATGCACTCACTGAAACACGGCTGTTGCCAGCCAAGACACGGGTTTTTCTTGAATTTATCGCGGAACAACTTAATCAAAAAAATAATTGAAGGCACATATGAATTTTAAAGCGTACATTGTATTTCCTTTATTACTCGCCACATTGCCGTGCGTAGCTGGCACTGAATTCACCGGTGATAACATTAACAACATTCCAGTTATACGGAAACTGGATGTCAGTGATTTAGCTGCAGGGAAAATTCACCGTTTCTTTCTGCAAGGTGCTGAAAATGGCGTAGGGCAACATTGGCTTGTTCCTGTTTTGGTTGCCAAAGGCGCTAAGCCGGGCAAACGCCTTGGCTTACAAGCCGGCGTGCATGGCGATGAATTAAACGGCACTCGCGCTATTCATCAGCTGTTTGAGCAACTGGATGTATCGCAGATGAGCGGCAGCGTGATTGCGGTGATTGGTGCAAATAGCACTGGCCTGTTAGCCAATAGCCGCTATTACCAATTGCAGCACGATAGTGGCGGTGGTATCGACTTCAACCGCATTTGGCCTGGCAAAGAAAATGGCAATGCTGCTGAACAACAAGTATTCCGTTTATTCAATGGCGTATGGCTTGGCAATGTTGATGCCGCAATAGACTTACATACACAAAGCACCGGCACAGCGTACCCACTGTATATTTATGCCGATTACCGTGTGTTGGGTGTGCGCGAAATGGCCGAGCTAATTCCCGCCGATATAATCAAGATTGACCCTGGCGAACCTGGCGCCGCCGAGCAAGCTTTCAATGAGGCTGGCATTGCATCTATCACTTTAGAAATTGGTGCGCCAAAATCGTATCAGCCTGAATTGATTTCGCGCAGTCTTATCGGTATAAATAATATCCTGAAACAATACAAAATACTGCCGGGTAAGATTGGCCTTACTGCCAAAAAGCAAGGCAGTTTTATTGGCAACGAAACACTCAGCATTCGTGCCCAGCAAGGCGGTTTTGCCGAAGTGTTGGTTAGCCTTAAACAAGCCGTGAAAACCGGGCAACTGCTCGCTGTGCAACGCAATGGCTTTGGCGATATTGTTGCGCGCTACAACGCGCCTTGGGATGGCCGCGTTGCATCAATAAGTACTGACCCGCTTCGCGAGCCAGGTAGCATGGTAGTGCGTCTTATACGCATGAACACGGAAGCTTCATGCAAAGATGGCTGTTGATTTAAATCAAGCGTCTAGCACAGTCCAGCGCGCATATGCAACGTCTAGTTCAGCCTGCGCTTTTTCCATCGCTTGATTATGTGCAGTGATTTTTTCTGGGCTTTGTAAAAAGAAATCAGACTGCTGCATTTGCTCAGCTTGCTTAGCTAACAAATTTTCTAATTGCTCAATAGTGACTGGCAATGCTTCAAGTTCGCGTTGCTCTTTGAACGATAATTTTTTCTTTGTGGCAATCACCACGCTTTGACTTGGCACTGATTTATTGACTGGCATGCTTCTGCCAACCGAAACCGTTTTAGCGACAGCAGGCCGTTTCTGGCGTTGGTAATCGCTATAGCCACCCACATATTCTTCAATCACACCATCGCCCACCATCACCATGCACGAGGTAGCCACGGCATCAATGAAATCACGATCATGGCTTACCAACAACAAGGTGCCTTGGTAGTTATCGAGTAACTCTTCAAGCAGCTCGAGTGTTTCCACATCAAGGTCGTTGGTCGGTTCATCCATCACCAATAAATTTGATGGTTGTGCAAATAATTTCGCCAACAATAAGCGATTGCGCTCGCCACCTGATAGGCGTGTAATCGGTGCACGCGCTCTATCTGGCGTGAACAGAAAATCTTGCAGATAGCCGAGCACATGCTTTCGGCCACCATTAATTTCGATGAATTCCTGACCTTCAGATACGTTATCCAGCGCGTTCCAATCTTCACGCAAGGTATTGCGATATTGATCGAAATACGCCACTTCCAAGCGCGTGCCCTGCTCCACATCACCCGATTGCGGGCTGAGTTGGCCAAGTAGAAGCTTGATGAAGGTGGATTTGCCACTGCCGTTCGGACCGATCAAAGCCAAGCGGTCGCCACGTTGAATTCGTGTTGAAAAATCCTTAATCAATACTTTATCGCCAAAACCAAAACTAATATTTTTCACTTCCAGCACACGTTTGCCAGAGCTTTCGGCTTGAGCAGCTTGCATATTCACATTACCAACTTTTTCACGGCGCACCGAGCGCTCGCGACGCATACTTTCCAAGCGGCGCACACGGCCTTCATCGCGGGTTCGGCGTGCTTTAATGCCTTGCCTAATCCAAATTTCTTCTTGCGCCAAGAACTTATCGAAACGCGCATTATTGACCGTTTCGTCGTTCAAGCGCTCCGCCAAGCGGCGTTGATAATTTTCCCAATCGCCAGGCCATGAAGTCACTGAGCCGCGATCAATTTCTACAATACGCGTCGCTAAATTCTTCAAGAAACGCCGGTCATGGGTAATAAATACCAAGCAACCAACCCATTGCTTTAAGGTCGTTTCCAGCCAATCAATAGCTTCAATATCGAGATGGTTGGTTGGCTCATCAAGCAACAACACATCCGGCGCCGCCACCAAAGCACGCGCCAACAACACACGACGCTTCATGCCGCCCGATAAACTGGCAAAATCAACCTCAGCATCCAGCGCCATGCGCTCCAAAGTTTCCAATACTTTTTGATCCAAATTCCAGCCATCACTGGCTTCAATGCGAGCCTGCACATCGGCCAAGGCATTGGCGTCAAACACCGCATCATGGCTTAAATGATGATACAGCGCTAAGTCTTCGCCCAACGTTCCGAGGCCAGTTGCCACCACATCGAAAATCGTACCGTGCAGATCGTTCGGCACTTCTTGCTCAAGGCGTGCAATACGAAGCCCTT
Source organism: Arenimonas sp. (assembly GCA_031428155.1). Classification (GTDB taxonomy): domain Bacteria; phylum Pseudomonadota; class Gammaproteobacteria; order Xanthomonadales; family Xanthomonadaceae; genus Arenimonas. The sequence goes on from JANPOU010000023.1 coordinate 32,455, forward strand.
CCTGGCGGATAATCTGGCCATCATCAGGCAACAGTGCACCTTCAATCAAGCGCAGCAAGGTCGATTTTCCTGCACCATTGCGGCCGATTAAAGCTATGCGCTCACCCGCATCAAGGCTAAGTTGCACACGTTGCAGTAATAATGGGCCGCCGACACTGAAATCGACTTGGTTGAGACTGAGCAAAGGCATAGGATTTTCGAGATTTTTTGGACCTGCCATTGTACGTGCAGCGTCTCCACATAGCCAGCTTGTAGCGCTTCTGCGAAAGGCTGCCATTCACAGTGATTTGGTTTAAAGCGCCGAAGTAGGCGATAATACGCGCATGCCTGACATTCTGCTGTCCACTCTTAACGCCCGATACAGCCACGCTTCGCTAGGTTTGCGCTGTTTGCGCGCCAATTTGGGTGCACTGCACCAGCGCTCAGCCATCAAAGAATTCGTGATTGGGCAGAAAACTGAAGAAATTGCCGAAGCCATATTGAATGAATCCCCAAAAATTCTTGGTTTGGGTGTGTACATTTGGAACTGCGAAGAAAGCTTGAAACTGGTGCTAATGCTAAAAGCCATTCGCCCCGATTTAATCATTGTGCTTGGCGGCCCTGAAGTGAGCTACGAGAGCGGTGAGCAACAAATTTGTAAAGTTGCCGATTACACCATCACTGGTTGGGGCGATATCAGTTTTGGCCAATTGTGTGCTGAAATTTTTGCTGAAAGCGCACCGGAAGCAAGAATCATTCCGGGCATTCAAGCCAAACTGCCAGACTTGGCCTCGCCTTATTCCGAATACACCGACGAAGACATTGCACAACGGCATTTGTATGTGGAAGCCTCACGTGGTTGCCCGTTCAAATGTGAATTTTGCTTGTCGGCTTTGGATAAAACTGCCTGGCCGTTCCCGCTGGAGGCGTTTCTGGCTGATCTTGAAATGCTTTGGCAGAAAGGCGCGCGGCAATTCAAATTTGTTGATCGTACGTTTAATCTGAAAGTGGAAACCTCGCTTAAGATTATGGATTTCTTTCTGGATAAGATTGCAGAAAATCCCGATGACATGCCATTCGCACATTTTGAATTAATTCCTGATCATTTACCTGAAAAACTTAAAGAAGCGATTGTGCGTTTCCCTGAAGGCACACTACAATTTGAAATCGGCATTCAAACCTTCAACATAGAAGTTCAACAGCGTATTTCCCGCAAACAGAAAAATGAATTGGCCAGAGACAACATACTCTGGCTTGGAGAGCATTCTGGCGCGCACTTACACGTTGATTTAATTGCCGGATTGCCCGGTGAAACGGTGGATAGTTTTGCTGAAGGCTTTAATCGTTTAGTTGCACTAAACCCACACGAGATTCAATTCGGTATTTTGAAGCGCCTGCGTGGCGCGCCGATTGCTCGGCATACCCAAGACTTCGAATTACGCTTCAACCCAGCACCACCATACAATATTCTTTCCACCAATTGCATCGATTTTTCTGAAATGCAGCAGCTATCGCGCTTTTCGCGCTACTGGGATATTTTGGCCAACTCCGGGCGCTACACACAAACCATGCAGGTGATTCTTGCTGATTCAGCCTTCCATCATTTTTATGATTTAACACAGTGGCTGTATCAAAAAACACGGCAAACGCACGCCATCGCCCACGAGCGCATGGTGCATTTGGTGCATGAATACTTGATAGATTCGCGTAAGCTGGATGCAAAACTGGTGGCTAACGCGCTTATTTCCGATTACCGCGGCACTGGCGGGCGTAGCCGCTTAAAATTTGAAGATGAGAAAGCGGTATTGCCTCTACCGCGTCCACAAAAACACAAAAAACACACGCCAGACCGACAAACACGGCATATTGCAACATCTTTGTAGGGCGGGTCTTGACCCACATATTCGATGAGCGGGCCTAGTACCCGCCCCTACAATCATCGACAGTTACATGAGCTACCGCGAGATCAGAAACGTTTGCCGAGCATAATCGAATACACCATCGGATCGACAGTGGCGGTACCGATATCGGCACCATTCAGACGGACGTCGGCGTCAATATCCATCCAGCGTGCATCGGCAACAATATCCCAGTTATTCGATAGCGCAAAACGCAGGCCAGCCTGCGCAGCCAAGCCAAAGCTGTTGCCTACTTTCAATTGATGGCCAGTCAACGGGCCAGTCGCTTTATCTACAAATGTCCACGTGTAATTTAAACCAGCTCCAACAAACGGGCTGACTTTGCCTTCGGCATTGAAATAATATTGAACGCTAAGGGTTGGCGGCAAGTGCTTGGTTTCGCCCACTTTGCCTAAACCAGCCAAGCTAACATCATGCGTAAATGGCGTAGAGGCGAGCAATTCCACGACCATATTTGGCATGAAAAAATAACCCACAGTCAAACCCAGTTGGGTATTGCTACTCATGCTGGAATCCAAACCAGCCAACTTGCCGGTATCGGATTTTGGATTGACGCTGCTGGCACCGCCACGAATAAACCAATCACTTGCCGATGCATATTGCGCGGTCATGGCCGCAACTAATAGTAAAGCAACAGTACTTTTTTTCATTACACTCTCCATGGTTAAAATCATGGATTTATTATCTCGTGTTAAAAAAATGTAATATTGACTTGAATCAAATCAGTGCAAGTCTTCAATGGCATGTTGGCAAAAAAGTCACCTAATAATCGCGGCTCACTTACCGTCCTTATACACCTCGCCGCCTTTCATCACAAAATCCACGTGTTCCAACACGCTAACATCATCCAGCGGATTGCCTTTCACAGCGATGATATCGGCAAAACGGCCTGCTTCAATAACACCCACATCGCTACGCCCTAAAGCCTCAGACGCATTGATGGTGGCTGATTGAATGGCTTGCGCTGGTGACATACCATATTTCACCATCCAACGAAATTGCTTGCCGTTGTCGCCATGCGGATGCACGCCTGAATCAGTGCCATACACCATTTTCACTCCAGCTTTGTGCGCTTTGCGAAAGCCTTCGCGCTGCACATCAGCTACTTCGCGATCTTTACGCAAATTGTCTTCAAGCACGCCATTTTTCTTGCCTTCGGTTTGCGTATATTCGGTGTTATAAATATCCATCGACAGCCATGTGCCGTATTTCTTTGCCAGAGATATGCCTTCATCATCAATCAGGCTGGCATGTTCAATGGTATCAATGCCGGCACGAATAGCATCTTTAATTCCAGATGCGCCATGTGCATGAGCGGCAACTTTTAAGCCATACATATGTGCATCATCGGCGATGGCTTTCATGTCTTGCAAGCTCATCTGTTGCTGGCCTGGCTCGGTGTTGCGCGAAAATACACCACCGGTGGCACAAATTTTAATAACCTGCGCGCCGTATTTGCGAATTTCACGTACTGATTTTCGGCCTTGTTCAGGCGAATCGGCGTTATACGGACTTTTCTGATTCATCGATGGCGGAAAGAACGTTGAATCGCAATGGCCGCCTGTGGCGCCAAAAGCATAACCAGCCGGCACAATGCGTGGTCCTGGCACTTTACCCTCGGAAATGGCTTGTGCTAAACCCACATCATTCCAATCGTCAGCGCCCACATTGCGAATGGTGGTGAAACCCGCTTGCAAAGTTTTCAGCGCATTCGGCACCGCAATCATCGACCAAAAGCGATCACCAAATTGCAATGAATTATAGCCGCCGTAAACCGGGTCAGAATCAATATGGGTGTGCATATCGATTAGGCCGGGCAACAGTGTCATGCCTTTAAGTTCAATCACCTTTGCGCCAATCGGCAATACACCACCTGAGCTCACCGAAACAATGCGATCATTCTTGATATGAACAACTGGATTTACAATCATTGTGCCGCTCTTGGCATCAAACAGCCGCTCAGCAACAAGCACAGTGCCGGAATCTGTTGTTGGCATTTGCGCCGTGGCGTTCATGCTAAATGCCATAAGTGGCAATGCAGCGAAAGCGAGTTGCAATTTTTTCATGATTTACTTACGCCTATAAAATTAATATGATTTGTGCAAAATACAACGCTTATAACTCTACACGATTTCGACCTAATTGCTTGGCCCGATACATGGCCGCATCAGCTCGCGCTACCCAATGTTCGCAAGACTCGCCGTGCATAATACTGGCAATCCCTAAAGATACAGTCACCTTGTCCATGCCAGGTTCCGTGCTGCACTCTGTGGTATGCCGAATTTTTTCTGCAATAGCCGCAGCTTCTTCAGGCTTGGCATTTTTAACTAACATTAAGAATTCTTCACCGCCATATCTAAAAAAGCGATCATTTTGACGGGTATTTTGTTTTATAGAATCAGCAAACGAGCTCAGCACAAAGTCGCCTTTATCATGGCCATACAAATCATTAACCTGTTTGAAATGATCAATGTCCATTAGAATTACGGCCATGGGCGTGCCTTTGCGAGCATGTTCTTCAATCGCCATATGCAATTCTTGCTCCATCACACGCCGGTTAAATGCGCCAGTTAGTGGGTCCACCATGGCTAAATGTTCAAGGCGCTGGCGTTGCTGGCTGTATTGCTGGGCGATGATGAAACTCAATAGCGCGAGCAGAAATCCGGTTGCAAGGAACGACCACATCTGCGCAGCATCAGCAAAGCTTTTTCCGGTGACCGCCAGCAAAATCATGATAAAAATAGTAAAAATCGTGGCGAAACGCAGATTTTTGGTCAGAAAGAAATTAGCAACAATAGCTACATACATCCAAAACAAACCCACTACACCAAGCATTTCAGAGCTCATCAATGCACCGAAGCCTCCGACAACAACTAAGACTTGGCCAGTGCGTTCAGTCTTACCAAATTTCCATCCATACACAATAATACCGGTGATGATTGTAACAATACAGGTATCAAGAATACCAACTGCTGTAGCGCCAGTTAGAAATCGGTAAACCGCAAATGGGGTAATGATGGCAGCGGAAAAAAAACCGTACAGCAGTACGATTTTAAGCTGGAAATCCGTGGCGGATAAACGTTTAAACATACAACCCCCAATGCTTACGATGGTGCGGCACCGAAACTGATGCATGATGGCATCAGCCCGGGGATTGCATCGTCTTAGAGCAATTATTTTTTCTTGACTAAACCATAAAGGAATAACAATACAATAGCGCCAATAACGGCAGCAATAAAACTAGCGGGCTCGCCTTCTTTGTACCAGTCTAAAGATTTGCCAATATAGCCAGCCGCAAATGACCCGGCAACACCTAAAACACTGGTCATAATAATGCCCATTTTATCGTCGCCTGGTTTTAATGCACGGGCAATTAAGCCAACAATAAAACCAATTACTATCATCCATAACCAACTCATAATTAACCCCCAATCTGGTTGAAAGGAACCACAGTCTGATTAGTATATGCAGACATGCTATCTAATCAAATATATGTCTGCAAAGCAAGCTAAGCGGCGTATTTTTGCATCAATACTATGTCTGTCTGATGGCAATACTGATGAAACCATTCGCCAATTCTGCACTGTACACAATAAATTGATAAGGCGTATTGTCAATACTGGCATGACTTGCCATTAAATCAGGCGAATGCACGCGATAATTCCGAAAATACGCTGGTTGCGGTGCCGGGCATGCTTTGTAAATCGCTTCATTGGCGGTCCAGAGACGCTGCAAGGTTTTTGCTTTATCGGGCTCAGGCAGTTGCTGCCAAAATGCCAGTGTCGGACCAGATAGAATGCGATCGGCCATCTTAAAGGACGGCGTTCTGTTCAACTGCAAATCAATACCAATTCCCGAAACGGCAATTGAAGCAACCGCAACGGCATTGCCCTCGCTATGGCTCAGCGAGCAAAATACACTTGGCCAGAAAATAGTGGATGTGTCAGTGTCGTGGCCAATACATGCAAGCACATCTTTTAAGGCAACCCGGCCAAGAATATATTCCACTTTACGCTTTTCAGAACCAAACTCACGCATGCGGTTTTTTTCATCGAATGTGAGCGTCTCAATAACCTCAAGAACATTCTGGTGTGCAACAAAAATCGGCGCAGTACAAACAGCGCCGAAGTGAGCTTGAAGTGCAGATTGGTTTAGCTCAATCAACATAAACCGTTTTGATGTTCATAAACTCATGAATGCCATGCTCAGCCAGCTCTCGGCCAAAGCCTGAGGTTTTGGTGCCACCAAATGGCAAACGACAATCTGAGCGCACTAAGGAATTAACGAATACTGCACCGGCTTGGATTTTACGTGCCAGTGCTTCGCCCTTGACTTTATCTTCGGTCCAAATGCTTGCCGCCAAGCCGAATTCGGTGTCATTGGCAATCCGGATTGCATCAGCATCGCTACTTGCATAAATAATGCTAGCCACTGGGCCAAATAATTCTTCGCTGTACGCCGGCACACCTGGCACCACATTATCTAGAATTGTGGCTGGATAATCACACACACCAGGCCCTTTTTCGCCACCAATGAGCAATGTAGCACCAGCAGCAATACTAGCCAGCACTTGCCTGTGCACTTCGTCACGCGCATCTGGGCGAACCATGGGCGCAAGATTTGTTTCATCGTTATTCGGATCACCCACCACCAGCTTAGACGCCGCTTCTACAAAGCGAGAGACAAACTCTTGGGCAATACCAGGCGTCAGGATAAAGCGCTTGGCAGCAATACAGGTTTGTCCGCCATTGCCAAATCGCGAGGCAATGGCAATCGGAATCGCTTTATTCAAGTCGGCATCATCAAGCACCACAAACGGATCACTGCCACCTAGCTCCATCACACATTTTTTTAAGTTGTTGCCCGCGTTAGAAGCAACCGATTTACCTGCGCGCTCACTGCCAGTTAAGGTGATCGCGTGTACACGTGGGTCGGCGATAATCTGCGCGGCATCTTTATTATTAATATGCAACACACCAAAAACGCCTTCCGGGATTCCTGCCAAGTGAATCATTTCAGCGATGATATCGGCACATTGCGGAACATTGGTAGCATGTTTCAGCAAGGCCACATTGCCAGCCATTAAACCTGGCGCTAGAAAACGAAACACTTGCCAAATGGGGAAATTCCACGGCATCACAGCGAATACGCAGCCAATCGGCTCATAGCTTACAAAGCTATGCGCTGCTTCAGTGGCAATGTCTTTATCGTGCATATAAACCTGTGCTTGCTTGGCATAATATTCGCAAGCACCCGCCGATTTTTCAATTTCACCCAATGCTTCGCGGCGCAACTTGCCCATTTCGGCGGTCATCGTGCTAGCAATTCGCTCGCGGTGTTCGCGCAACAAAGCCGCTACTTTATTAATGTATGCAGCACGTTCGGTAAATGAAAGTGCTGACCAAACGGGATAGGCGTTTGCCGATGCGGCTAACGTGGTTTCAATCTGCTCAGGCGTAAAGTATTCATAGCGGTAATTGACGGCGCCAGTCCAAGGATTTATATTTTCAACAGTCATGGTATTTTCAGTTAATTAAGTTGTAGTGCAAGTTGTACATCGCGTTGCCGGCGTTTTTCGGTGCGCCACATTGACCACCAGGCAATCAATGACGCAAGCATAACCATTAAGATCATCAGCGAAGCTAGCGCATTTATTTTTGGGCTAACACCCATGCGCACTGATGAGAATATTTTCATCGGCAAGGTGGTTGATGATGGCCCGGAGGTAAAGCTAGAAATAACCAAATCATCTAAAGACAATGTAAACGCCATCAACCAGCCAGATAGCAAGGCTGGCGATATGATTGGCAAGGTAATCACAAAAAATACTTTTAAGCGATTCGCACCTAAATCCATGGCAGCCTCTTCTAGCGAGCGATCTAATTCACTTAAACGCGAGGAGATGATAATCGTTACAAACGACATGGTAAAGGTTACATGGGCAATCCACATGGTGCTAATGCCGCGTTGTTGAAAAATGCCAAACCATTCGCCTAGCGATACGAACAGCAAAAGTAAGGATAAACCGGTAATCACTTCCGGCATCACCAATGGTGCGGTAATCAAGGCGCTGAATAATGTTTTGCCTCTGAAACTTCTGAAACGGGTCATTACCATGGCAGCCATAGTGCCCAAAACAACGGCACTGCATGCTGTTGCGAAAGCGAGCTTGATGCTCACTTTTGCTGCATCAATCATTTGCTGATCTTTGAATAATTCGAAATACCACTTGGTTGAAAAGCCAGCCCAAACAGTGACCAATTTCGATTCATTAAAGGAATACACAATCAAACTGATAATGGGAATATACAGAAACATAAAGCCCATGATGAGCATTAGCATGCTGAGATTGAACGAGCGATTAACTTTACTCATGCCAGTTTCGACTCCAATTCACGCGCTTGTGCTCGATGGAAAATAATGATTGGTACTAATAAAATTAGCAACATAACAATAGACACCGCAGAAGCCACTGGCCAATCGCGGTTATTAAAGAATTCTTGCCATAAAATTCGGCCAATCATTAAGGTATCTGGGCCACCAAGCATTTCCGGAATAACAAACTCACCAACCACTGGAATCATCACCAACATTGAACCGGCTATAATGCCTGCTTTTGATAATGGTAAAGTGATTTTAAGGAACGCCTTCCACGGCTTTGCACCTAAATCGCTGGCCGCTTCAAGCAAACGCAAATCCAGCTTCACCAAGTTTGCATACAGAGGCAAAATCATAAATGGCAGATAGGCATACACAATGCCGATATACACGGCAATCGGCGTATGCATAATCGCTAGGGGCTGATCGATGATGCCAGTCCATAGTAGGAAATTATTCATCAAGCCATTATTTTTTAAAATGCCAATCCAGGCATAGATACGAATCAAGAATGATGTCCAAGACGGCAAAATCACCATCATTAAGGCGATATTACGCGTTGACGTATCCATACGGGCTATTGCATAAGCCATCGGATAACCAATCAGCAAACACAGCAATGTTGAAATCACTGCTATTTTGATTGAGCTTAAATAGGCGTTAACGTAAAGGCTATCTTTAATGAGATATAGATAATTCTTTGGGTTGATATCAAGGCTTAAGGAGCCATCCACCCAATTGAAAACTGGCGTATACGGAGGTATTGCAATGGCTGCTTGCGAAAAAGAAATCTTAAAGGCAATGGCCAACGGTATGGCGAAAAAAACTAACAGCCAGATATACGGCACCGCAATAACCAACCAGCGCGAGCCCGGCAATTTTAATGAAAGCCCCTTGCTCATGAGGTTAACACCACTCCGGAATTGTCAGCCCAGCTCAGCCAAACGGTGTCGTTCCAAGTAAAGCGCTCTGAAGCCCAGCGTTTCATATTAACGAAATTACACAGCACTTTCGAACCACTTGGCAAACGCACGTGATACACAGAATGCGAACCAAAGTATGCAATTTCTTCAATCACACCTTGCGCTTTGTTGTATTTTTGTTCTGGTTCGTCTTTACTGATATTCACTTTTTCAGGGCGAATTGCAAAAGCCACTTTCATACCATCGTAGCCGGTGATGCCATGACCAACATAAATCGGATTTTCTAAGCCTTGCGTACGGATAGTCACATAATCTTTTTCGTCTTCTTCCACTTTGCCATCAAACAAATTTACCGAACCAATAAACTCGGCGGTGTAGCGTGAATTGGGCTGTTCGTAGATTTCATCGGGCGTGCCAATCTGACAAATTTTTCCTGAATCCATCACTGCAATGCGATGTGCCATGGTCATGGCTTCTTCTTGGTCATGGGTAACCATCACGCAAGTTACGCCTAAGCGCTCAACAATATTGACTAATTCAATTTGCATCTGCGAACGCAGTTTTTTATCCAATGCGCCCATCGGCTCATCTAATAATAATAATTTTGGGCTTTTAGCCAGTGAACGCGCTAATGCCACGCGTTGTTGCTGCCCGCCAGAAAGCTGATGCGGCTTACGTTTGGCAAGCTTAGACATTTGCACCAAACCGAGCATTTCATCAACACGAGCTGCAATATCTTTTTTATTCATACCATCTTGAATTAAACCAAACGCCACATTCTGCTCAACGGTCATATGCGGGAACAAAGCATACGATTGAAACATCATGTTTATCGGTCGCTCAAAAGGCGCTAAGCCAACAATATCTTCGCCATCCAACATCACCGAGCCCCTGGTTGGGCGCTCAAAACCTGCTAGCATGCGCAATAAAGTTGATTTACCACAGCCAGAAGCACCGAGCAGTGCGAAAATTTCACCTTTACGGATACTGAAGCTCACATCATCAACAGCCACAAACCCTTCGAATTCCTTGCGAATTCCTTCGATGCGGACATAGTTTTCAGTTTTGACTTTTTCAGGTTTTAACGAGGACGCTACGATAGGTTGAACGGCTGCATTCATTGCGATGAGTTCCAAAAAAAGGGCAAGCCATTTGGCCTGCCCTTGTGGTTTTATTGTCCAGTTTTTACACTGGTCCAAATACGGTTGAATAAACGATCAACAGGAGCAGGCAACACCGCTAAATTAAACAAGCCTTTTTTCGCTTCAGGTGTTGGATATACGCCTGTATTTGCCAACAATTCGGGATCAAGTAGTGTCAAAGATGCTTTATTGGCACTGGCATAGGCCACATAGTTGGAAATTTCGGCAGCAATTTCTGGGCGCAAAATAAAATTAATGAACAGATGCGCATTATTTGGATGTTTTGCATCTTTCGGAATCGCCATCATATCAAACCACATTGCAGTACCTTCTTTTGGAATCACATAGGCGATTTCTACGCCATTTTTTGATTCTTCAGCACGTGCTGCAGCTTGGAAAATATCACCTGACCAGCCAACAACCACACAGGCATCACCATTGGCAAGTGCATTGATATATTCAGACGAATGGAACTGAGTGATGGAAGGACGCAATTCTTTCAACCTTGCTTCTGCTTTGGCAATAACAGCTTCGTCAAAGCTATTTGGCTGTTCGCCTAAATAATTTAAAATCGGTGGAATAATTTCTGAGGGTGAATCAAGAAAATAGACGCCACACGCTTTCAACTTAGCCAAGTTTTCAGGTTTAAATACCAAGTCATAGCTGTCTACGACATAATCTTTACCCATAATTTCTTGGATTTTTTTAACGTTGTATCCAATACCGGTAGTGCCCCAAAGATAATTCACCGAATGGGTATTGCCAGCATCAAGCTTGGCAATATTGGCTTGAATTTCAGGATCTAAATTTACCAAATTAGGCAATTTAGATTTATCAAGCGGCATAAACACACCGGCTTGAATTTGACGCGCTAGGAAGGTTAAGGATGGCACCACCACATCGTAGCCGGTGTTGCCGGTGACTAATTTTGTTTCAAGAACTTCATTACTATCGAATACGTCATAGGTAACTTTAATGCCGGTTTCTTTTTCAAATTTCGCCATCGTATCAGGCGCGATGTAATCAGACCAGTTGTAGATGTTAAGGACTTTTTCTTCTACAGCAGCTGCTGCTGTTGAAGCGCTGTCGCCCTCTTTTTTGCCGCACGATGCAAGCATCAGCGCAGTGACTGCTAAGCCAAGTAATTTCAACTTCATAATAATTGTTCTCTCTTAAAGTGTATGAAACAACCTCTTGCCATTGCTGGCAAGCCCCCAACGACTGCTTAAGCCAAAGCCTGTGCAGTTTCATTCAACGACTTCCATGCCTTTTCAAACAACTCATCAATTTCAAGGCGACTAATCACCAACGGCGGCGATATAAGCATCGAGTCGTAGGTTGCCCGAAGAATTAAACCATTCTTCAAAGCAATATTACGACATAAACTGCCCACATTTCCACGTTCAGCAAAAAACTTACGCTCGGCCTTATTCGGCACTAATTCTAAAGCGCCAAGCATGCCAGCGCCGCGCACTTCGCCAACCAGCTTATGCTCGCCGAGCATTTTCAAGCGCTCAGCTAAATACGGGCCGGTATCGTTCTTGCAGGTTTCAACAATTTTCTCATCTTGCAAAATTCGAATATTTTCTAATGCGACCACGGCGCAGACTGGGTGGCCAGAATAGGTGTAGCCATGTGCAAGTTCGCCGCCTTTATCGCGCAAGACATTGGCAATGCGATCATTGAACAACACCGCACCCATTGGAATGTAGCCAGAGGTCAGGCCTTTGGCAGTGGTCATGATGTCGGGAGTGAATCCGAAATACTGCGCACCAAACCATTCACCGGTTCGGCCATAGCCGCAAATCACTTCGTCGGCACACAACAAAATATCGTACTTGCGGCAAATACGCTCAACTTCTGGCCAATAAGTGCGTGGCGGAACATACACACCAATCGCGCCCATAATAGGCTCGCCTATAAACGCTGCGACTCGCTCAGGGCCAAGCTCCAGAATTTTTTCTTCTAAGCGACGCGCTGCTACTAAGCCATATTCGTCTTCCGAATACTCGCCACCATCGGCAAAGAAGAATGGCGGTTCAATATGATGAATATCTGGAATCGGCAAGCCGCCCTGCGCATGCATGCCTTTCATACCACCCAAGCTGGCGCCAGCAACGGTTGAGCCGTGATAGCCGTTGTAGCGACCAATCACAATATTCTTTGTTGGTTGATCTTGCACCGCCCAAAAATGCCGAACCATACGTAGCACGGTATCGTTGCCTTCCGAACCCGAGTTCGAGAAAAACACATGGTTTAAATCAGCCGGCGAGAGCTCAGCCAATTTGGCGGCTAAATGAATAGCTGGCTCAGTGGTACATTGAAAGAAGGTGTTGTAGTAAGCCAATTGCTCCATCTGCTTAGCAGCCACTTCGCCCATTGATTTTCGACCATAGCCAATATTCACGCACCATAATCCAGCGAATGCATCCAGCATTTTATTGCCCTCTGCGTCCCACACATAACAGCCCTCACCTTTGGTTAAAATGCGCGTGCCTTTTTTGGCCAATTCGGCATTATCGTTGAACGGGTGAATATGATGCGCTGCATCAAGTTGTTGCAAGTGCTGATAGGAGTTGGTCATGGTGATCACTTATACGTTGAGTAACAGGAACTCACGTTCCCAAGAGCTGATAACACGGAAAAATGTTTCGTATTCTTTACGCTTGATGCACACATACGCTTTACAAAAACGTTCACCGAGAATTTCGCCGAGTGCTTTTGAGCTTTCAAGAAACTCCAGGGAATCTTGCATCGATTTCGGTAAATCAAAACCGCTGCTATGCGTTGAACCGGAAGTTGGCTCGGTAGGTTGCAGTTTTTGCTCAATGCCCAATAAGCCACAGGCTAAGGTTGCTGCAATGGCTAAATATGGATTGGCATCGGAGCCGGCAAAGCGGCTCTCAACACGCATGTTTTCTGGGCTATCGTAAGGAACACGCAGGCCGCAGGTGCGGTTGTCGTAGCCCCATTGCACATTTTTCGGCGACACTTCACCGTAAATCAAACGCCGGTAGGAGTTTACGTTCGGTGCAAAAAACGCCATGGCTTCAGGAATATAGCGCTGCAAGCCACCAAGGTAGTTCATGAATAATTCGCTATGGCGCTCGCCATCTTTGCCAATAAATACATTCTTGCCGGTTTTGGCATCCACAATGCTTTGATGAATATGCATCGAGCTGCCAGGCTCGTTTTCCATGGGCTTGGCTAAAAATGTCGCGTAAATATCATGCCGAAGCGCCGCTTCACGCATGGTGCGTTTGAACAAAAACACTTGATCAGCACGAGATAATGGATCAGCATGCAAGAAATTGATTTCAAGCTGTGCTGCACCCGATTCATGAATCAAGGTGTCCACATCCAATTCCATCGCTTCGCAGTAGTCGTACATCAAATCCAAGATCGGATCGAACTCGTTCACAGCATCAATAGAATACGATTGCCGTGCAGTTTCTTGGCGGCCATTGCGGCCTAACGGCGGTTGCAGCGGAATATCTGGGTCGGTATTTTTTTGTACCAAGAAAAACTCTAATTCCGGCGCAATAATCGGCTTTAAACCCAAGGCATCGTAACGCTCGAGTACGCGACGCAGCACATTTCGCGGTGCTAATTCATGCGCTTTGCCGTCTTTGGTAAAGCAATCATGGATAATCTGCACGGTTGGATCGCTGGCCCAAGGCACAACCCGCACCGTATTTGGATCTGGGCGCAGATACATATCGGAATCGGAAGCGCTGACAATCTCTTCGTATTCGTCAATATATTCGCCGGTAACCGTAGTGGCGAAAATACCTTCTGGCAAACGGGTACCGTAATCGGTAGAGAATTTAGCGGCCGGAATAATTTTTCCGCGGGCGTTGCCAGTAATATCTGGCACCAAACATTCCACTTCGGTAATACGGTGTTCGCGAAGCCAACGCTTCAAATGATTTTCTTCGCGTTCATTGGCACCCATCGGCTTAGTAGGACTATCTGAGCCTCTGCGCACTTTCTTTGCAGCCACTTTGTTTAGCACCGCTGTTGAAACAGTGGTTTTACTACTTACTTTAATAATCCCTGGCGCTTTGCTAGCCTTCGCTTTTACCGAAGTTGCCGACTTTGCCGGTTTGCTTTTAGGTTTTGGCGGATTTTTTTTCATTGGCTTTTTTATTGACATAAATTAACTCGTTTTTGGGCCCGTGTTTTGCATGCTTGGCCGAAGGCTTTGAATATATTGTGATAAAAAGGATTTTCGGTGACTTTCCATTCTGGATGCCACTGCAAAGCCAGCAAGAACGTTTGTTCGGAATCTATTCGCACTGCTTCAATTAAGCCATCGGGTGCGGTGGCTTCGGCAATCAAGTTCTTTCCGAGTGTTTTTAGGCCTTGCCCGTGCAAAGAATTGACCATAACAGTGCTTGCACCATCGGCAAATTGCTGCAATAAACCGCCCTCTAACAAATTCAATGGATGTACTGGTGCGTACTGAATATCCAAGCTTTGTGAAGTATCTTCTTTGTGATTCATCATGCCGGGCACTTCATGCACTTTCTGATACAAACTGCCGCCCATCGCCACAATCACTTCTTGAAAGCCTCGGCATACTGCAAGCACTGGTACGCCTTTGGCAATGGCTTTAGGAATTAGATTTAAGGTGGTTAAATCGCGCGCGCTATCGTGCAAATTGCCTTCATAGCTTGCTTCATCGGAATAATGATGCGGCTCAATATTGCTCGGCGAGCCAGTTAAAAACAGGCCATCCAAGTGATCGAGCAAGGCATCTAAATCTAAGCCACGGTGCATGGAAGGGATCAATACAGGCTGCACATTGGCACCATCGAGCAGTCCACGGATATACTTTTCGCCAACAGCCTGAAACGGATGCGGGCCGATTGTTTTACTGTCTGTGGGGATGCCAACGAAGATCATGTGCTTTTCTGCGCAAATATTAAGCGTGAGTAGAGCCTTTACCCTAACCCGACTGTAAAATTTTATCAACAGAAATTTTTCAGGCCTGCAAAAACCCGTATAAGCCCACTTAAGCCACTCATTCAAATAATTAAGGGCAGTTTTTAGCTTATAAAGCTAGCCTAATCCGGTTTTTTGGGACGCTCAAAGCCCATTAATGATGAATATTTTTTACACTTTGCAGAAACTCTGCTAGTATTCGGGCATCGCACCTGGAAGCTAAATATGACCAACAATGCCCTAAATCCCGCCGATGCCAAAGTTTTAGCCGATAACA
This sequence comes from Arenimonas sp., assembly GCA_031428155.1. Lineage (GTDB taxonomy): Bacteria > Pseudomonadota > Gammaproteobacteria > Xanthomonadales > Xanthomonadaceae > Arenimonas. The sequence continues at coordinate 48,020 of JANPOU010000023.1, forward strand.
ATGACGCTGAACTCATCGACTTAATTCTTCCAGATTCCAATGGCTTACTGCGCGGCAAGCGGATTACCCGTGATGCCTTAGAAAAAATATATGAATCTGGCGTGTGCTTGCCTATGTCTTTAATGGCCACCGATGTGACCGGAAACACCGTTGAAGAAAGTGGATTAGGCTACGACATTGGTGATGAAGACCGAATTTGCCGCCCTATTCCGGGCACCCTTCGGCCTATTCCTTGGCAAAGCCGCCCAATGCTGCAATGCTTACTGAGCATGGAAGGCTTTGATGGCAATATGTTCTCTGCCAACCCACGCGAAGTGTTGAAAAATGTGGTGCAAAAGTTCAAAGACCGCGGCTTAACGCCAGTGGTTGCCGTGGAGTTGGAATTCTATCTGCTCGACAAAACTCTGACCGCTGACGGTTGCCCGCAAACATCGATTAACCCATCGACCGGCACACGCAATACCTCGACGCAAGTCTATTACATGGAAGATCTGAACGATTACCAGAAGTTTACCGACGCGGTATCTGATGCCTGTATTGCGCAGAACATTCCTGCCGATACCGCCGTGGCAGAATACGCACCGGGTCAGTTCGAGATTAACTTAAAACACCGCGACGATGCCGTAGGCGCTTGCGACGATGCAATTTTACTGAAACGAGTGATTAAATCGGTGGCTGAAAAGCAAAATCTATTGGCCAGCTTTATGGCCAAGCCGTTTGTTGATCAAGCCGGTTCGGGCACACATATTCATGTGTCTTTGCTTGACAAAGACGGCAAGAATATTTTTGCTAGTAGCAAAGAAAACCCTGCTGAGGCCTTAAAACACGCTATTTCCGGGCTACAACAAGTGTCTAAAGACACCATGTTGATGTTTGCACCGCATGCCAACAGCTACCGCCGTTTTGTGTTGAATGCGTTTGTGCCGTTGAACGATTGCTGGGGCTATAACAACCGTACCGTGGCATTGCGCATTCCACATTCTGACGAAAAGAATGTGCGTGTTGAGCACCGTATTGCTGGCGCCGATGCTAATCCGTATTTAGTGACGGCTGCTGTGCTAGCTGGCATTTTGCATGGCTTAGATACCAAAGGCGATCCAGGCCCACCGATTGTTGGCAATGCCTACCAACAAACCGAAGCACGCACTTTATTTTGGCGCGATACCATCAATGATTTCATCGCTAGTGATTTTATTAAAAATACCTTTGGCGCTGAATTTCAGCATGTGTTTGGCACATTAAAGCAAAAAGAAATGCGCAGTTTTTACACTGAAGTCACTACCCTTGAATACCAATGGTATTTGCGTCAAGTGTAAGCACTGTTTATGCCACAAAACGGACACATCAATTCCTGGTACGCCGCATCGGTGCCTGAGTTTCCAGCACTAGCGCCGCTCACTGGTAGCCTGCATGCAGATGTTTGCATTTTAGGCGCAGGCATCACTGGATTATCCACCGCCATTGAACTGGCCGAAGCCGGCTATAAAGTGGTGGTGCTTGAAGCACAGCGCATTGGTTGGGGCGCTTCGGGCCGCAGTGGCGGGCAAGCCATTTTTGGCTTTGGCTGCGATCAAAGCAAAATCACCCAAGCGGTTGGCCTGCAAAGCTCCAAGCGCATGTTTGATTGGTCGATTGAAGGCTTAGATTTAATTCAATCACGCTGCGCCCAATACAGCATTGATTGTGATTGGCGTGATATTCATGCACATGTGCCAATTAAAGCGCGGCATATTACCGAGTTGAAGGCTTGGCAAAACGACTTAGCCGAAAACTTCAATTACCCTTTGCAATGGTGGGAACGTGAGCAACTGCAGGCCGTAATGCCGAACCAGCGTTACCTTGGCGCACTGGTTGATCCGCGTAGCGGTCATTTGCACCCGCTGAAATATACACAAGGCTTAGCCAAAGCGGCGCTTGCACTGGGTGTGCACATTTTTGAACACTCGAAAGTCACGCAACTGGTGCGTGGCGATAAACCGATTTTTAAAACTACCCATGGTGAGGTGCATTGCCATTTTGCGGTACTGGCCGGCAATGCGTATGTGCATGGTATTGCGCCGGAACTCGACGACAAAATTATGCCGGTTGGCACCTATATTGGCGCCACTGAGCCCTTAGGCGCTGAGCGCGCGCAGGCATTGATTAAAAACAATATGGCTGTGGCCGATGTGAATTGGGCCTTGGATTACTTCCGCTTGAGCGCTGATAATCGCTTGTTGTTTGGTGGCCGCGCATCGTACTCCACCCTGCCGCCAGCAAACCTTTCCGGCACCATGCAACGCCGTATGACGCGGGTTTTCCCGAGCTTGGCGGGCGTTAAAATGGATTACGTGTGGGGCGGCTTTGTGGATATTTCACTGAATCGCGCGCCGCATTGGGGCCGTTTGGGCAGCAATGTGTACTTTGCACAAGGCTTCTCTGGGCACGGCATAGCCGCCACAGGCCTTGCTGGACGCATTATGAGCGAGGCCATTAAAGGCCAAGCCGAGCGTTTGGATGTTTTTTCGCAGATTACGCACCAGAACTTCCCCGGTGGCCGCGCTTTGCGCACGCCGATGCTGGTGGCCGCTATGGCATGGTTTAAATTGCGCGATGCCTTGTTTTAATTGATAATAGACAGGCACGCTCGAAGCCCGCTTTACAAGCCTAGGCTTTCGGCATACTCTGAATTCGCATAGACGCCTTGCGTCCAACCTTTGATTACCATGACTGAAACTTCTGCGCCTGAGGCTATCGAGCCGATTCACGCTCACACGCCGCAACAACAAGAAATGCCCTTGGCTTTGGTTAGAGGCCAGCCGGTGTTGCAAATGCCGCAGGATTTATACATCCCGCCAGATGCCTTGGAAGTGATTCTGGAGAGTTTTGAAGGCCCGTTGGATTTATTGCTGTACCTAATTCGCCGGCAAAACTTGGATATTTTGGATATTCCGGTGGCTGAAATCACCAAACAATATGTGTCGTATATTGGTGCTATTGAAGACATACGCTTTGAGCTTGCCGCTGAATATTTAGTGATGGCGGCCATTTTGGCTGAAATTAAATCGCGTATGTTGCTGCCACGGCCACCCAGCGAAGGCGGCCTTGAAGCCGATCCGCGCGCCGAATTAGTTCGCCGTTTGCAAGAATATGAGCGCTTCAAAAAAGCCGCTGAAGATATTGATAGCATTCCGCGCTTGGAGCGCGATACCTCGGTGGCGCATGCGTTTATGCCGGACCGAATTATTTCCCGGACACCGCCGGAAGTGGATTTAAAAGAAATGCTGATTGCCTTGCGCGATGTGTTCAAACGCGCCGATTTATTCAGCCGGCATGCTATTCGCCGCGAAGCCTTAAGTGTGCGCGAACGGATGAGCACAGTACTTGACCGCTTAAACGACGGCCAATTTCATCGCTTTGAAAGCTTTTTCAATGCCGAAGAAGGCCGCATGGGTGCGGTAGTCAGTTTTTTAGCCATTCTAGAATTAGCCAAAGAGCGCTTGCTCGACATCATTCAAGAAGCACCCTTAGCGACCATTTTTATTCGCAGCAAACAAACCACCGAAGACGAAGCTGAAGGCGTTGACTTTGATGCCATCAATTCCGAATTCGACAGCCCAACTTCACCAACCTGACCTTTCTTATGAGCGACAACGACCTGCAACTGAACCCTATTATTGAAGCCATTTTATTGGCTTCTCCGCAGCCTTTAAGCCTAAAGCAGATGTATGAATTGTTTGTTGAACAAGGCATTAAGCCTGGCTCCATCGAACAAGCCTTAACTGAACTTAAATCCGATTGTGAGCAACGTGGCGTGGAATTGGTGGAAGTTGCCTCTGGCTACCGCTATCAAGTTAAATCCAGCGTTCACCCTTATGTAGCAAGGCTTTGGACTGAACGACAAAGCAAATATACCCGCGCCACATTAGAAACATTGGCATTGATTGCGTACCGTCAACCGATCACCCGTGGCGAGATTGAACAGATCCGTGGCGTTAGCGTAAGCAGTTCTATGATAAAATCTCTTGAAGAGCGCGAATGGATACGCGTTTTAGGACACAGAGATGTCCCCGGTCGCCCTGAATTATTCGGCACGACCAAAACATTTTTAGACTATTTTGGTCTGAAAAGTCTGGATGCCCTGCCACCTTTGGCAGAATTGAAAGAATATCCTGAATTAGAACCGCAATTGTCTTTTGATATTTCCGAGCCCTTCCCGGCACAGGTTTCCGTTGATATGGAACCGTCTGCGGACGCTGATGAATCATCCGAAGCCAGCCCTTCCACCCCAGAGACTCACCCGTCCGAAGCAAGCGTCGAGACGACGACAGACCCAACTCAGACTTAAGGCGACATTCGCCGGAGAACTACACCATGCGCGAGAACACTCGCAAAGTCCTTTCATTGAAAGGCAACGAAGTTGAACCAAAAACCAAAATTTCAGAGCGCCTGCACAAAGTATTAGCCCAAGCTGGCTTAGGCTCACGCCGTTTGCTCGAAGAACGTATTGCACAAGGCGCCATTAAAGTAAATGGCGAAACCGCGCAAACCGGTCAGTCGGTTGCTAGCGGCGACCGCATTGAGCTAGACGGCAAAGTGTTTGTGGCCACCGCCCTGACTGAGCCAAGCTCGATCTTGATTTACAACAAGCCCGAAGGCGAAGTGACCACCCGTGAAGACCCTGAAGGTCGGCCAACCATCTTTGATGCGCTGCCACGCTTAAAAGGCGCGCGCTGGATTGCAGTCGGTCGTTTAGACATCAACACCACTGGCTTATTATTACTCACCACCGATGGCGAATTGGCCAATGCCTTGATGCATCCGTCCAGCAATATTGAACGCGAATATGTGTGCCGTATTCAAGGCGAAGTGCCAGACAACATCATCGACCGTTTATCGCGCGGCGTGGCTTTAGAAGACGGCCCAGCCAAATTCGACAAAATCGAACGCATCGGCGCGCCTGATTCGTCGCACTCCTGGTTTCAAGTGGTGCTCACTGAAGGCCGCAATCGCGAAGTGCGTCGTTTGTGGGAATCGCAAGGCTATCAAGTGAGTCGTTTGAAGCGCGTGCGCTACGGCGATATTTCTCTGCCCCGTTTGCTAAAACGTGGCCAGTGCAGCGAATTGGAACAAACCAAAGTAGATTCCTTACGCACGGTATTCGGCTTAGACAACAACGCGCCGGTTTTAACCTTGCAAGCCGTTATTGGGCAACGTAAATCGAAACCGACCGAAATTCGGGTTGGCAGCGAACGCAATCAAAATGCCTACGTGACTGGTAATGTGAATGAAGAAGCCCGTGAACTGCGCCGCTTTGATCATGTTCGTGAAGAACGCCCTCGTGGCCGCGGCCGTCCTGGTGCAGGCGCTGGTGCTGGCCGTCCATCGTTCAGCCGTGATGGCGCACCGCGTGCTCCGCGTGGCGATAAGCCATTTAACAAAGGCCCGCGCGGCCCGCGTAACGACGACAATTTCGGCAATCGCGCCGAAGGCCCGCGTCCTACGTCTAACCGTGGCCCTCGCCCACAAGGCGATCGTCAGCCAGCTGGCGAATTCAAATCGTGGTATGTGCCGGAAGGCGTTGATACCGGCTCACGCGTAGCACCACCTCGCGCTGACCGCCCGTTCAATGCGCGCGGCCCGCGCACCGATGGCAATCGCCCGCAAGGTGATCGTCCATTTGCACCACGCGGCCCACGTCCTGAAGGTAATCGCAGTGATCGCCCACAAGGTGATCGTCCGTATGCACCACGCGGCCCTCGCCCAGAAGGTAATCGCAGTGATCGCCCACAAGGTGATCGTCCGTATGCACCACGTGGTCCACGCCCTGAAGGCAATCGTGGTCCTCGCCCAGAAGGTGATCGTCCGTTTGCACCACGCGGCCCTCGCCCTGAAGGTAATCGCAGTGATCGCCCACAAGGTGATCGCCCGTATGCACCACGCGCTCCACGCCCTGATGGAAATCGCAGTGATCGCCCGCAAGGTGATCGCCCGTATGCACCACGCGGCCCACGTCCTGAAGGTGATCGTCCATATGCACCACGCGGCCCTCGTCCGGAAGGCAATCGTGGTCCACGCCCTGAAGGTAATCGCAGTGATCGCCCGCAAGGTGATCGCCCGTATGCACCACGCGGCCCACGCCCTGAAGGCAATCGTAGTGCACCACCAAGCGGCGTACGGCCACCGTTTAAACGCAAACGTCCGGAAGAAGAATAAGTCTCCAGTCGTTATGTGTAAAAATAAAACCCGCTTCGGCGGGTTTTTTTATGTGCTTGTGACCGGCTATAACGCTTTCGCTAACACCTCGGCCATGCGTGTTTGCCAGCCGGGGCCGGTGGCTTTCCAGCGCATCAAGGTTTCTGTTGGCAGGCGCAGTGTTGTAACAGCCTTAGTGGCTTTTTTGCCTGGGCCGCGGCCTTTAGGCTTAAGCATTTCAGCGGCTAG
>JANPOU010000024.1:0-65355 GCA_031428155.1 Arenimonas sp.
GACCCTCCACCCTCTCCCTGGTGATCATAGCGTTGTGGCACCACCCGTTCCCATCCCGAACACGGAAGTGAAACGCAACCGCGCCGATGGTAGTGTGATTCTGTCATGCAAGAGTAGGTCATCGCCAGGGTTTTTACCCTAAACCCCAGTTCAAGTGAACTGGGGTTTTTTATTGGGAAATATGTCCAAAACAGTTCTGGATAAGCGCGTATTTGTGTTGCAATACCTCTGAGGTTTGCTATAATATTGCAGATTATTTAAGGGGTAAATAACGAGGGTTTTCGTTGCTAAAAAATGTTCAAACATTTTATAAATCAGCGCAGAATCAACCGTAATTTACTTATGATTCAATCACTAATAGCAATTTCTGTTAGTGGGATTTGTTATCTAGTTGCAACCCAAGCATATGCAATAGCGTTCGCACTTGGCGTGATGATAATCGCGCTGGCGCATTTCATTATGGCGAGCGTCATATTCGCCGGTTCAGTGCAAGCTGCGCCAGTATGGTTAGGAAGATTTTTCTTAGCGGTAATGCTGAAGTGGTTGTTGGTGGTTGCGCTGATATTGTTTTTTGCGAAGCAACTATCGGCCGCTCCAATGATTGCTGTAATGGGCGTAATAGTTTCATTAGTAGTTATACAATTATTTAATTATTTTGATGCAAGGGTGAAACGTGGCAGCTGAACAAGAAAGTGGAAGTCAGACCGAATACATTCAGCACCACTTGCATCATTTGCAGTGGCATATTGGCGATAGCAAGTTCATGACTATCAATGTTGACAGTGTATTTTTCCTGTTATTGATATGCATATTGTTCGTCTCTTTCTTTTTATATGTATCGCGCCGCGCCACAGCTGGTGTACCTGGTAAGCTGCAATGCGCGCTTGAAATGGTAGTAACCGGAATTGATGGATTGGTCCGCGAAACCTTTCATGGACAAAGCAAGCTTATTGCTCCATTAGCAGTCACCATTTTTTGTTTAGTGTTCTTAATGAACTTTATGGATATGGTGCCGGTTGATTTGCTGCCGAGCATTTGGCATTCTGCTGGCCCGGCAATGGGCTTCAAAGACAACCTACGCGTTGTACCAACTGCCGATCTGAACACCACGCTAGGGATGTCTTTCGGTGTGTTTTTACTGATTCACTATTTTGGTATTTCGCACAAAGGCATTGGCCTTTTCACCAAAGAAATATTTACTGCCCCATTCCATGCCACTGGTCCAGTTGGTATGGTGTTACTTGCTCCAGCAAATCTTTTGTTGCGCCTGATTGAAGAAATGGTTCGCCCAATTTCACTTAGCTTGCGATTGTTCGGCAACATGTATGCCGGTGAATTGATTTTCATTCTAATTGCAGTGATGACACTTGGTTCTTCGCTTACCGCATTGTCAACCTATGCAATGATGCCTGTTCAATTTATCGCCGGATTCGTTTGGACGGCCTTCCACGTGTTGGTCATTACTCTGCAAGCATTTATCTTTATGATGCTGACCGTAGTGTATTTGAGTATGGCGGCAGAAAAGCACTAATTTTATTTGGTTTTTTGTTTTAAATTTACTATTCACTTTTTAACTTAACTTGCAATACACGGAGAGCAACATGGAAAACATTAATCTTATCGCTGATGTAATGGGTATGACAGTAATCGCTGCAGCACTTTTAATTGGTTTAGGCGCATTGGGTACCGCAATCGGCTTCGCTATCTTGGGTGGTAAATTCTTGGAAGGCGCTTCGCGTCAGCCAGAACTGACCCCAATGTTGCAAACTAAATTATTCATCGTGGCTGGCTTGCTTGATGCGATTCCAATGATTGGTGTTGCTATTGCTTTGTTATTGATTTTCGCGAACCCATTCCTCAGCACCTTAGCCGGTTAATTTTGGCAATGTGATTTAGCGGATGGCATGGTGCCGTCCGCCAATTGGAGCAGGTTATGGATATCAATATCACACTATTTATTCAAGGCATTGCGTTTTTCGCAGTTGCTTGGGTAGTTATGAAATTCGGTTGGCCTAGCATTATGGCCGCCATTGAAGAGCGTCAAGCGAAAATTGCTGATGGTCTGGCAGCTGCTGACCGTAGCAAGAAAGATTTGGCTCAGGCTGAAGATAAAATCAACGAAGTATTGCGTGAAGCACGCGGTAAAGCCAATGAAATTATTGCTCAAGCCGAAGCGCGTCGCTTGCAGATTATTGATGCAGCTAAAGACGAAGCGGCTACCGAAGCTACACGCTTAAAAGAAAATGCTCAGGCTGAAATTGAGTTGTCTGCAAACAAAGCTCGTGAAGAATTGCGTAAGCAAGTTTCAGCATTGGCACTTGCTGGCGCTGAAAAAGTCATACGCCGTGAAATCGACAGTGCCGCGCACAAAGCGTTGCTCGACGAATTAGCAGCGGAAATCTGAGGCGAACACGATGAGTCAAGCTATTACACTTGCACGTCCGTATGCCCGCGCTCTGTTTTTATTAGCGAAGGAAGCGGGGCTATTAAAATCTGTTTCTGAATCCTTGAGCTTTTCAGCGCAAGCAAGCGTTGTGCCTGAGCTTGCAACGTTGCTTGGTAATCCGCGGGTTAGCGATGCACAGTTGCTCGATTTATTGAGCCCTGTTGAAGCGAACGAAACCATGCAGCGCTTTTTGACTGTGTTGGCCGAAAACAACCGTTTGGCATTGTTGCCAGAAGTATCGGAATTGTTTGAACAGTTGCGCGCAGAAAGCGAGCGTGTTCTGAAAGCCAACATCACATCGGCCGTTGCATTGTCGGATGCTGAATTAAGCAAATTAACCGATGCACTGAAAAAGCGCTTTGGTCGTGACGTTGAAGTGCAGACTGCTGTTGATGCGTCCTTGATCGGTGGCAGTATTATCGACACTGGTGATTTGGTCATTGATGGTTCTGTACGCAATAAATTGGCACGCCTGAATGCAGGTCTTACACATTAATTTTTAATTAACCTCTGGCGTTTCGCCAGAAACTAGGAAATTCCATGAAGACGCTCAATCCGTCCGAGATCAGTGAACTGATCAAGAGTCGAATCGACAAAGTAAGTTTAGCTTCTGAAGCACGTAACGAAGGAACTGTTACCTCAGTATCCGATGGTATTGTGCGTATCCACGGCTTAGCCGACGTGATGCAGGGCGAAATGATCGAGTTGCCTAACAACACCTTCGCTTTAGCGCTGAACTTGGAGCGCGACTCAGTTGGCGCTGTGGTTTTGGGCGATTATAAAAAATTGCTTGAAGGCGATGTAGCTAAAACCACCGGTCGAATTTTAGAAGTGCCGGTTGGCCCTGAACTGTTAGGCCGCGTGGTTAACGCATTGGGAGAGCCAATCGATGGTAAAGGCCCAATCAATACGGCATTGACTGCACCTGTAGAAAAAGTAGCGCCGGGTGTGATTTGGCGTAAGTCAGTTTCGCAGCCCGTGCAAACCGGTTATAAATCGGTTGATGCAATGATTCCAGTTGGCCGCGGCCAGCGTGAATTAGTGATTGGCGATCGTCAAACCGGTAAAACCGCGTTGGCCATCGATGCTATTATTAACCAAAAAAGCACTGGCGTTAAATGCGTGTATGTTGCGATTGGCCAGAAAGCCAGCTCGATTTCTAACGTGGTTCGCCGCTTAGAAGAAAACGGCGCCTTGGCACACACCATCGTAGTTGCTGCAACAGCTTCTGAATCAGCGGCAATGCAATACATTTCTGCGTATTCCGGTTGCACCATGGGCGAATACTTCCGCGATCGCGGAGAAGACGCCTTGATTGTGTATGACGATTTATCTAAGCAAGCTGTGGCATACCGCCAGATTTCCTTGCTGTTGCGCCGTCCGCCAGGCCGCGAAGCCTATCCAGGCGACGTGTTCTATTTGCATTCGCGTTTATTAGAGCGTGCAGCTCGTGTTAACGAAGAATATGTTGAGAAATTCACTAACGGTGCCGTTAAAGGCAAAACCGGTTCTTTAACTGCATTGCCGATTATTGAAACTCAAGCTGGCGACGTCTCGGCATTCGTGCCAACCAACGTAATTTCGATTACCGACGGCCAGATTTTCTTGGAAACCGATTTGTTCAACGCCGGTATCCGCCCTGCGGTTAACGCCGGTATTTCGGTATCTCGCGTGGGTGGTGCAGCCCAAACCAATATCATGAAAAAGCTGTCGGGCGGTATACGTATCTCCTTGGCGCAGTACCGTGAATTGGCCGCGTTCGCACAGTTCGCCTCCGATTTGGATGAAGCCACACGTAAGCAGCTTGAGCGTGGTCAACGCGTTACTGAATTAATGAAGCAAAAGCAATATGCGCCAATGTCAATTGCGCAAATGTCTTTGTCGATTTATGCCGCTAACGAAGGCTACCTTGATGACATCGCTATGCCGCAAATTCTTCCATTCGAAGCGGGGCTGCATGCACATATGGCCAACAATTATGGCGAATTGGAAAAAAATATCGTAGCAACTGGCGATTGGAACAAGGACATCGAAGCGCAGTTTAAGCAAATCGTTTCCGAATTCAAAACCACCGGTAGCTGGTAATAACGAAAATGGCGTGCCTTGGTGCGCCAAACAAGAGATAAATTATGGCAGGCGGTCGTGAAATCAAAACCAAAATCAAAAGTGTGCAGAACACCCGTAAGGTGACTCGCGCTCTTGAAATGGTTTCAGCCTCAAAAATTCGTAAGGCCCAAGAACGCATGAAAGCGTCGCGCCCGTATGCCCGAATGATGCGTCAGATTGTTGGGCATATTGCCAAAGCCAATACCGATTACGTGCATCCGTTTATGGTTGACCGCAGTAACATCAAGCGTGTTGGCTATATTGTGGTGTCGTCGGATCGTGGTTTGTGTGGTGGTTTGAATTCGCAAATGTTCCGCAGAATTCTGGCCGATATGCGCTCATGGCAGGAAAAAGGCGTTGAAATCGATGTAGTTTGCGTTGGTAGTAAAGCGGCAACATTTTTCCGCCGTTTGAAAGTCAATATGGTTGGCACGGTTACCCATTTGGGTGAGCAACCGCAGATTGATCAATTAGTCGGCGTGATTAAAGTGATGTTGGACAGTTACGAATCCGGTAATTTGGATCGCGTATTCTTGTGCTACAACGATTTCATTAACACCATGGTGCAAAAACCAACACAAGATCAGTTGCTGCCACTTCCGGCCAGCGACAGCTTGGATTCCAAACACAGCTGGGATTATTTGTATGAGCCAGACGCGCATAGCGTGCTTGATCATGTAGTAACTCGCTATATCGAATCTTTGGTGTATCAGTCGGTGCTGGAAAATTTAGCCTCTGAGCATGCGGCACGTATGGTGGCGATGAAGTCGGCGTCTGATAATGCCAACAAGCTAATTGAAACATTGCAATTGATTTACAACAAAGCGCGACAAGCAGCGATTACCCAGGAAATTTCTGAAATCGTTGGCGGCGCCGCTGCAGTTTAGATTTACGTAGGAGCGCCTTCAGGCGCGATAAACAAATCGATTTTTTTGAGGATACGAAAATGAGCCAAGGCAAGATTGTACAAATTATCGGCGCGGTGGTCGACGTTGAATTCAACCGTGACGAAGTGCCAAGAGTTTACGATGCATTGAAAGTCACCAATACTGAAATCACTCTTGAAGTGCAGCAGCAGTTGGGCGATGGTGTGGTTCGTTGCATCGCATTGGGTTCAACCGATGGCTTGAAGCGCAACTTGATTGCAGTTAATACCGGTCACGGTATTTCCGTACCTGTAGGCATGGGCACCTTGGGCCGCATCATGGACGTGCTCGGCAATCCGATTGATGAAGCTGGCCCAGTTGAGGCTAAAGCGCATTGGGAAATTCACCGTGCAGCGCCTTCCTATGAAGAACAATCGTCAACCAACGAATTGCTGGAAACCGGCATTAAAGTGATTGACTTGATGTGTCCGTTTGCCAAAGGCGGTAAAGTCGGCTTGTTCGGCGGCGCCGGTGTTGGTAAAACCGTCAACATGATGGAACTGATTAATAACATCGCCAAAGCACACGAAGGCCTATCGGTTTTCGCTGGTGTGGGCGAGCGTACTCGTGAAGGCAACGATTTCTATCACGAAATGAAAGATTCCAACGTGCTTGATAAAGTAGCGATGGTGTATGGTCAGATGAATGAGCCGCCAGGTAACCGCTTGCGTGTGGCTTTAACTGGCTTAACCATGGCCGAGTATTTCCGCGATGACATCGATCCAGCGACCGGCAAAGGTCGTGACATCTTGTTCTTCGTCGACAACATTTACCGTTACACCTTGGCTGGTACCGAAGTGTCGGCCTTGTTAGGCCGTATGCCTTCCGCCGTGGGCTATCAGCCAACTTTGGCCGAAGAAATGGGCGTCTTGCAAGAGCGCATCACTTCGACCAAAACCGGTTCGATCACTTCGATCCAGGCCGTATATGTGCCTGCAGATGACTTGACCGATCCGTCGCCTGCCACCACCTTTGCCCACTTGGATGCAACGGTTGTGTTGTCACGTAACATCGCGTCTTTGGGTATTTATCCAGCGGTTGATCCGCTTGATTCAACCTCGCGTCAGTTAGATCCAAACGTCATTGGTACTGAACATTACGACACCGCCCGCCGCGTACAGTCAACCTTGCAGAAGTACAAAGAATTGAAAGACATCATCGCCATTTTGGGTATGGATGAATTGTCGGAAGAAGATAAGCAAGCCGTGTCACGCGCTCGTAAAATTGAGCGTTTCTTCTCGCAACCTTTCCATGTGGCGGAAGTGTTCACTGGTTCGCCGGGTAAATACGTCACTTTGAAAGAAACCATTCGTGGCTTCAAAATGATTTGCGACGGTGAGTGTGATCATTTGCCAGAGCAGGCGTTCTACATGGTTGGCGGTATTGAAGAAGCCATCGAGAAAGCTAAAAAGTTTACCGAAAAAGCTTGATGTAGGGTGGGTCTTGACCCGCCGTGATTTAATGAATGTGGAAGAAAATTTATGACATCGACAATTCGTTGCGACATCGTCAGTGCCGAGAAAGATATTTTCAGCGGTTCGGTGAAAATGGTGGTAGTAACCGGTGAAATGGGCGAGCTTGGCATTGCGCCGCAGCATGCGCCATTAATCACCCGCATCAAGCCAGGTTTTGTGCGCATCACTTTAGAAAATGGCGAGCATATAGAGTTTTATGTGTCTGGTGGTATTTTAGAAGTGCAGCCGCAATTGGTTTCTGTGTTGGCCGATACGGCCGCACGTGCTGCCGATTTAGATGAAGCGAAAGCTATTTTAGCGAAAGAAGAAGCTGAAAGAATGTTGGCCAATCGCTCTGAGGCCATGGAAATTGCCGAAGCGCAAACCAAATTGGCTGAAGCCATGGCGCAGCTGCAAGCGCTTGAACGGCTTCGTAAGAATCTTAAGCACTAAACGAAAAACCGGCAACTGCCGGTTTTTTCTTACCTAATTTTGGGTGTTCAGGCTGATATTGCTCAGGCATAATAGAGGCTTACAGGAGAGCACATGCCGCAGCCTTTACACGTGATTATTTTAGCCGCCGGTGAAGGCAAGCGGATGAAATCCGTGTGCCCGAAAGTGTTACAGCGTATTGCTGGAAAGTCGATGCTGGCTCATGTTATCGACTCTGCCAGAACACTGAACGCGGCTGGTATTCATGTGGTATTTGGCCATGCTGGTGATGTGGTTCGCGCTGAGTTTGCCGAGTACAGCGATTTGCATTGGGCTGAACAAACAGAGCAGCTTGGCACCGGCCATGCCGTGCAACAAGCCATGCATCAAGTGCCCGATGATGCCCGCGTGTTGGTTTTATATGCCGATGTTCCGCTGATCACCGAGCAAACCTTAGTGCATTTATTAGCTACAGCAGATAATGGCACGGCGGTGCTAGTAGAAACAATGCAAGATCCCACCGGCTATGGCCGGGTAATTTCTGATCAGCAAGGTTTTGTGCAAGCCATTGTTGAGCAAAAAGATGCGGATGAATCGCAGAAAGCGGTTTTGCAAATCAATACCGGTGTTATCACCGCCAATGCCAAGCAATTAAAAACATGGCTGTCGAAACTAGGCAATAACAACGCGCAAGGCGAATATTATTTAACCGATATTTTCGCTATGGCTGCAAAAGATAATAGGCCAGCCAAGATTTCAGCGTGTTTAGTTAAAGGTGAAGCCGATGGCGCCAACGATCCTGTGCAATTAGCCACACTTGAACGCCGCTTTCAATTGCGACAAGCGAATACGCTGATGTTGCAAGGCGTGCGTTTGGCCGATCCAGCGCGTTTGGATGTGCGCGGCGAAGTGATAGCTGGCATAGATGTTGAGATTGATGTCAATGTTGTATTAGAAGGTAAAGTAGTTTTGCACGATGGCGTGAGAATTGGGCCGTTTTGTAAATTAAAAAATGTAACGCTTGGCGCTGGCACGGTGGTGCATGCGCATTGCGATTTCGAAGAAGTGGTCGCAGATAAAAATTGTACGCTCGGCCCATTCGCACGTTTGCGACCAGGTACCGAATTAGCAGAAGGCGTGCATATTGGTAATTTTGTAGAAACTAAAAAAACCAAACTGGGTAAAGGTTCGAAAGCTAATCATTTAACCTATTTAGGCGATGCGCTTATTGGCGCGAAAGTGAATATTGGCGCTGGCACCATTACCTGCAACTACGATGGCGTCAATAAATCGCTCACTGAAATCGGTGATGGTGCGTTTATCGGCTCAAATTCGTCCTTGATTGCACCAGTGCAAATTGGCGAAAATGCCACCATCGGCGCAGGTTCGGTGATCACCAAAAATGCACCGGAAAATACATTAACGGTTTCGCGCGTCAAGCAGCTCAGTTTGAGTGATTGGCAGCGACCAAGCAAAAAATCGTAATTCATTGCTGTAAGGAATAAAACTATGTGTGGAATTGTTGGTGCAGTAGCGAATCGTGATGTGGTGCCATTTTTAGTGGATGGCTTAAAACGCTTGGAATATCGCGGCTACGATTCCGCCGGTGTTGCGGTGTTGTCGGATGAGCTGCGCCGTGTGCGACGCACTGGCCGTGTGGTTGAAATGGAAAGCGCTGCGCAGGAAGAAAATTTGCATGGCTTTGTGGGCATTGGCCACACACGTTGGGCCACGCACGGTGGTGTTACCGAAGGCAATGCGCATCCGCACATCAGTTGTGGCGAATTAGCCTTGGTGCATAACGGAATTATTGAAAATCATGAACAATTGCGCGAACGTTTGCGCGGAGTGGGTTATGTGTTTGAATCGCAAACCGATACTGAAGTGATTGGGCATTTAATTCATCATTTCTTAAAAATTGAAAAAGATTTACTGCAAGCCACGCAATGCGCAGTGAAAGAATTGCAGGGCGCATACGCTATCGCAGTAATCAGCAAACACGATCCACAACGCTTAATTGCGGCACGCATGGGCTGCCCATTATTAGTGGGCTTAGGCGAAGGTGAAAACTTTATTGCCTCCGATGCCTCTGCAGTTATTTCGGCAACGCGACATATTATTTTTCTGGAAGAAGGCGATGTGGTTGAAGTGCGCCTGGACGGCGTTAGCATTTTCGATACAGATGGCAAGCGTATTGAGCGCACAGTGCATTATTCGGAAGTGTCATTGGCTTCGATGGAGCTTGGTCCATATAGTCATTTCATGCAGAAAGAAATCCACGAACAGCCACGCGCCATTGCCGACACCATTGAGCCAATTTTGGCCGAAGGTTTTTCGCCTGAACTGTTTGGTGAAAATGCAGCGGAATTATTAAGCGATGTAACTTCCGTGCAAATTCTTGCTTGCGGCACCAGTTATTACGCGGCACTAACGGCGCGTTATTGGATGGAAGCGCTGGCTAATATTCCCTGCAGTGTGGAAGTGGCCAGTGAATACCGCTATCGCGCGGCAGTTGCGAATCCTAAGCAATTGATTGTCACCATTTCGCAATCGGGTGAAACCTTAGACACCATGGAAGCCTTGAAATACGCAAAAAGTTTGGGCCAACCAAAAACATTATCGATTTGCAATGTGCAGGAAAGTGCCATTCCACGTGCTAGCGCCATGGTGTTTTACACCCGCGCCGGTGCTGAAATTGGTGTTGCCTCCACCAAGGCGTTCACCACGCAATTAATTGCGTTGTTTGCATTAGTGGGCACTTTAGCAAAGTTAAATAATCGCCTTGATACAGCAAGCGAGCAGCAATTAATGGAAGAGTTGCGGCATTTGCCAGGCAGTGTACAGCACGCTTTAAATTTGGAACCGCAAATTATGCGCTGGGCAGAAAAGTTTTCACCCAAGCATCATGCCTTATTTTTAGGCCGAGGCCTGCATTATCCAATAGCCTTAGAAGGCGCATTAAAACTGAAAGAAATTTCCTATATCCATGCTGAAGCCTACCCTGCTGGCGAATTAAAACACGGCCCGTTGGCCTTGGTGGATGAGGACATGCCGGTAGTGGTGATTGCACCAAACGACGCTTTATTAGAGAAAGTGAAATCGAACATTCAGGAAGTGCGTGCACGCGGCGGCGAGATGTTTGTATTTGCCGATGCCGATAGCCACTTCAGTGAATCAGAAGGTGTGCATGTGATTCGCACGCCACGCCATGTGGGCATTCTAAGCCCTGTGGTGCACTCGATTCCAGTACAACTGCTGGCCTATCACACCGCCTTAGTGCGCGGCACCGACGTTGATAAACCACGTAATTTAGCGAAATCGGTGACGGTGGAATAAATTTAAACGGGCGAATGATTGTAAGGGCAAGACATGCCGTGCCCCTATATTTTTTGTAAGCAACAAAGCCAAGCAATATGGTTAATTCAGCTGACTTCTGTCACAATTCAGCAATACAATTCGACTAAACTAGAAATATGGAAATAAAGATTGCTACCGCTCAATTTTCGTCACTTGGCCATGCGTCACGCCTCGCTATCTTTAGGTGTTTGGTTCAAGCCGGCCCTATAGGCATGAATGTCAGTTCTATCGGGGAGAGCTTGGACTTAGCTCCTGCTACGCTTTCATTTCATTTGGCAAATCTGAACAGAGCAGGCCTGATTAGTAGTCGTCAAGAAAGTCGGTTTATTTATTACTCGGCGGACTTTGATGCGATAGACGGCTTGCTTTCATTTTTAACTGAGAACTGCTGTCAAGGTCAAGCTTGTCTGCCAAACAAATCTGAAACATTATCTGCGATGAAATGTAAACCAATCATTAAGTAGTGACAATAATGGGAGCAAAATAATGGCAATTAAAATCGGCATCAACGGCTTTGGTCGCATCGGTCGCTTGGTGATGCGCGCCGCTGCAGAGAACCCTGAAATAACCATCGTGCAAATTAATGACCCAGCTGGCGATGCCGTAACCTTGGCGCATTTGCTGCATTTTGATTCGGTACATGGCCGAAGTATGTACGAAGCGATTGCCGAAGATGGCAGAATCCGATTTGCTGATTTTAACGCACTGGTTAGCCATAATAAAACTATTGCAGAAACCGATTGGTCGACCTGTGATGTGGTTATTGAAGCCTCAGGCAAGATGAAAACTAAAAATATGTTGCAGGCTTATTTAGATCAAGGTGTGAAGCGCGTGGTGGTTACTGCGCCAGTGAAAGAACAGGGTGTGTTGAACGTGGTGCTAGGTGTTAATCATCAGGCCTATGACAAATCTTTGCATCGAATCGTTACTGCTGCTTCGTGTACCACTAATTGTTTGGCGCCGGTGGTGAAAGTCATCCATGAAGCGCTAGGCATCAAACACGGCTCGATTACCACCATCCATGATTTAACTAATACTCAATCAATACTAGACACACCGCATAAAGATTTACGTCGCGCACGTGCTAGCGGCCTGAATTTAATCCCAACCACAACCGGTTCAGCAACTGCCATCACACATATTTTTCCGGACCTGAAAGGCAAACTTAACGGGCATGCGGTGCGTGTACCATTGGCTAATGCTTCGCTCACTGATTGTGTGTTTGAAGTCTCGCGCGAAACTACGGTTGACGAAGTGAATAGTTTGTTGAAGACCGCATCCGAAGGTGAATTAAAAGGCATTCTAGGCTATGAAGAACGACCGCTAGTATCTAGCGACTACAAAACCGATCCGCGCTCGAGCATTATCGATGCATTATCGACCATGGTGGTGAACGGTACACAGGTGAAAATATACGCCTGGTATGACAACGAGTGGGGCTATGCCAATCGCACACTGGAATTGGCGCAGTTAGTTGCCACGCAGGATCAAAGCAGCTAAGCCGATGATATCGCGATTCAACCAGCTCAGCGTTGAGGTAAAGCAATATTTACTAGTTACCGCAAATTATTGGGCGTTCACACTAACCGATGGCGCACTGCGGATGCTAGTAGTCCTGCATTTTCATGCGCTCGGCTATAGCCCATTACAGATTGCTATGTTGTTTTTATTTTATGAGATATTCGGTGTGATCACTAATTTATTTGGTGGCTGGTTGGGCGCGCGTTGGGGTTTAAATCGAACCATGAATATCGGTTTGGCATTGCAAGTCATTGCTTTGGCCATGTTGTTAGTGCCTACACCAATGCTGACGGTGCTTTGGGTTATGGCGGCGCAAGCGCTGTCTGGGGTTGCCAAAGATTTAAATAAAATGAGCGCCAAAAGTAGCTTGAAACTTCTGGTACCAAATGGTTCGCAACAGAAACTGTATACATGGGTTGCCTTGCTCACCGGATCAAAAAATGCCTTGAAAGGCGTTGGATTTTTTCTAGGCGGTTTATTACTCAGCATGCTTGGGTTCCATGGTGCCGTGTTGGCAATGGCGCTGGCTTTGCTATTGATCTGGCTAGCAAGCATGGCCTTATTACGAAAGGATTTCGGCAAAGCATCGAGTAAGCCGAAATTTACTGAAGTATTCTCTAAAAGCGGCGCGGTTAATATTTTGTCGGCGGCACGCATGTTTTTATTTGGTGCCCGTGATGTCTGGTTCGTGGTTGCGTTGCCAATTTTTCTGGCGGCAAGTCTGGGTTGGAATTATTGGCAGGTCAGTGGTTTTTTAGCGCTATGGGTAATCGGCTATGGATTCGTGCAGTCGATTGCACCATATTTCACTGGAAAAAAATCCGGGCAAATTCCTGATGGGAAAACCGCTTTACGCTGGGTTCTGCCATTAGCATTAATTCCTGCTGTAATCGCCGTGCTACTCAGCCAAGGCGTCAATCCATCATGGGTCTTAATTATCGGCTTAATGCTGTTCGGTGTGTTGTTCGCTATTAATTCGTCGCTGCATAGTTACCTAATTCTGAGCTACGCCAGAGAAGACGGTGTGTCGATGGATGTGGGCTTCTACTATATGGCTAACGCTATGGGCCGATTAGTGGGCACCGTGTTATCGGGCTGGGTGTTCCAAGCCTATGGATTACCCGCCTGCTTGTGGGTGTCGTGCGGATTCTTATTGATAACGGCGTGTATTTCAATTGCACTTCCAAGGCATAATAAGATATCTGATTAACTGAGATATATTCATGCGAATCTGCGTTTACGCCGCTTCTAGCGCGCAAGTGCATCCTGAGTTCCAGCAAGCAGCGTATGCTTTGGGCGAAGCTTTGGCGCAAAACGGCCATAGCTTAGTGTATGGCGGCGGCTCATCGGGATTGATGGGCGCTGTGGCGAATGGTGCTTTAGCGCATGGTGGCGAAGTGATTGGTATTTTGCCAGCATTCATGGCTGATTTGGAATGGGGCCATCCGGGCTTAACCGAACTGCGTTTGGTGGAAGATATGCGTGAGCGCAAACATCAGCTACTCACCGATTCTGATGCGGTGGTGGCTTTGCCAGGTGGCTGCGGTACGTTGGAGGAATTATTCGAAGCGATTACCTTGAAACGCCTCGGTATATATTTCAGCCCGATTATTTTGCTCAATACCCGCAATTATTACGCACCCTTGCAAACCTTTATGCAGCAAGTGATTGATGAGAGATTCATGAATGCTGAACACATTGATATGTGGTCTTTAGTGGATTCTGTGCAAGACGTATTACCGAAAATTGCCGCCACACCGAAATGGCGAGAAGATGCACGCGAGTATGCGGTGGTGCGCTAATCGCCCTTCGACCCCATCGACAAGCTCAGGGACCGAAACGCATTTAAGTGTCCGTTTAATCGCTACCTTGGCAAAATAATTGCGCGATTGTTTCAAACGCCACTTGGTCATCAATATCAAAACGATTCAATAGCGGGCTATCAATATCCAGAACGCCAATCAGCTGGCCGTGCTGAATAAGTGGCACCACCAGCTCTGATTGCGAGGCTGAATCGCAGGCGATATGTCCTTCAAAGGCATGTACATCGGCCACTAATTGCGTTTGCAAGGTTTGCGCCGCAGTGCCACACACGCCTTTGCCGATGGCAATTCGAACACAGGCTGGCAAGCCTTGAAACGGGCCAACGATTAATTCGCCTTGTTCCAGAAAGTAAAATCCCAGCCAGTTTACATTTGGTAAGCTATTGAACAATAACGCGCTGAGATTAGCGGCATTGGCAATGCGGTGCCGTTCGCCATCTAAAAGTGCTTGGCATTGCTCAATGAGCTGCGCATATTGCTCGGATTTTGAGCCAACTATTTCCTGCTGAGTAAACATTTCATTTCCTTTTGGAGTATTTTAATACTTTGTAGTATTGAGATGTGAAGCTTATGTTTGAGTCGAAAGGAATCTTCGTCACCGGCACCGATACCGGCATTGGCAAAACCGCGGTGTCATGTGCGTTATTGCGAACGTTCAAACAACGTGGCTTAAACGTGCAAGGCATGAAGCCAGTGGCCAGTGGCTGTGAACTGATTGATGGTGTATGGAAAAATGATGATGCACTGGCTTTGATGCAAGCTTGCGAGTCCAGTGTTGATTATGGTTTAGTTAACCCGTATGCCTTGCCTTTAGCTACGGCGCCCCAAATTGCAGCACGCGAAGCAAATGTCACATTAGATTTGGCAGTGATTATTCATGCCTATGAAAAACTGCAATCGCAAGCCGATTTTGTGTTGGTTGAAGGTGTTGGTGGTTGGTTGGCGCCGCTTAGCGATACATTGGATCAATCGGATGTGGTTGCTGCTATGCAAACCCCTGTTGTTTTAGTGGTTGGTATGCGTTTAGGCTGCATCAATCATGCGCGACTCACTGAGCAAGCGATTCAAGCCGGTGGCTTCAACTTTCTGGGCTGGGTCGCGAATTATTGTGAAGCAGACTTTGATATTAATGGTGATTATTACCAAGCTTTGAGCGCTAGTATGCAAAGCCCCTGTTTGGCAAAATTGCCATTCAACGGACAATTACTTTTTACCCATGCGGGAAAGTCGATAAGCTGATTTAATAAAGGCTTAATTTGAACAGGCTATAATGGTCTGCAAACAACCTCTGGCTGGAATGCGCATGCGTTATTGTCTAATACTGCTTTTATTGGGTTGCCTTAGCGCGTGTGACAAGGACGAATCTGCTCAAGGCCCCGGCGCTGGTGGCATGCCAGCGACCATGGTCGATGTGTATCAAGTTCAGTCGCGTGAATCTAGCAATAGCTTGAATGCGGTGGGCAACTTGCGTGCCATTGAATCCGTGGTTATTCGGCCTGAAGTCGCCGGAAAACTGGTGCGTATCAATGCCACAGAAGGACAAGCAGTTGCCGCAGGCGCAGTGCTATTTGCCTTTGACGATTCAATCGCACGCGCTGATTACAACGAAGCCACGGCCAATCTGCGTGCTAGCCAACGCAATCGCCCACGCATCATCGAATTAGCGACTAAACAGCTAATTTCCAGAGCAGATGCAGACAGTGCCTTGAATGTCTATGAAGTGAATGTTGCTAAAGTTGCATCGGCGAAAGCACGTTTGGATAAATCGATTATTCGTGCACCATTTGACGGAGTGATTGGGTTACGGCAAGTTAGCGTGGGTGAATTTGCTAACGCTGGCCAAGCCTTGGTTGAACTCGTACGTTTGAATCCTTTGCAAGTAGAATTTCAGGTCTCTGAGCTGCATATTTCGCGATTGCTGACCGGGCAAACGGTCGCTGTTAAAACCGATGCTTTTCCAGGTGAAACATTTGTGGGCACCATCACTGCGATTTCGCCGAGCGTGCAAATGAGTGGGCGCAGTGCAGTAGTGCGTGCGCGTTTGGATAACAACGAAAAGAAATTAGTGCCCGGCCAATTTGCGCAGGTTGAGGTGGAATTATCCAAGTCTGCGCCGGTGTTGATGATTCCAGAGCAAGCGGTATGGCCAAGCGGTGACCAGAAAATGGCCTTTGTGGTGAAAGATGGCAAAGCCGAACTGGTGCCCATTACCTTAGGCGCACGTGAACCGGGCTGGGTTACCGTTGTATCTGGCTTAACGGCTGGCCAGCAAGTGATTACTGCCGGACAAAGCAAGCTATTCCCTGGGGCTCCGGTGATGGTTGCCAAGCCCTCTGCCAGCTCTCCATAAGCCAAAGACCTAGCGCACATGATTCTTTCAGATATTTCTATTCGTCGCCCAGTATTGGCGACGGTGCTGAATTTGGTAATTCTCCTGATTGGCCTGATTTGCTATCAGCGCTTAGCGGTGCGGCAATTGCCGAATGTTGATGTGCCGGTGGTAACTGTGGCCACCACTTATCCTGGCGCGAATGCGCAGGTGATTGAATCGCAAATTACTAAGCCCATTGAAGATACGCTGTCGGGCATTGAGGGTATTGATTATATTCAGTCGGTATCGCGCGCTGAATCCTCGCAAGTGACTGTGCGTTTTCGCTTGGATCGCGACGCTGATGCCGCTGCATCCGATGTGCGTGATCGGGTGGCACAGGCGCGAGGGGCATTGCCTGAAGAAGCCAACGACTCGATTGTGCAGAAACAAGAGGCTGATGCTCAGCCAATTATCTATTTAGCATTTTCATCTGACCGGCACTCCTTGCTAGAAATTGCCGATTACGCCAATCGCATTGTCAAAGACCGCGTGCAAACCATTCCTGGCGTGGCGCAGGCGCAGGTGTATGGCAATCGCTATGCCATGCGAGTTTGGTTAAACGCCGAGCGATTGGCGGGTGCGGGTTTAAGCCCTGCCGATATTGAGCAGGCATTGCGCGCGCAAAACGTTGAAATTCCGGCAGGCCGTGTGGAAGGCTTGCAACGCGAGTTTACCGTGTTATCTGAAACTGATTTAAAAACACCTGAGCAATTCGCGCAAATTATCGTCAAAAATTCGGATGGCTATTTAGTTCGTTTAGGTGAAGTGGCGCGGGTTGAACTTGGCTCTGACTCAGCACGTTTTCGCGCGCGCTTTAATGGCAAAAACGCCATTCCACTCGGTATTGTTAAACAGGCGGTGGCAAATCCATTAGAAATTTCGGCTGCTATCAAGAAAATGTTACCGGTAATCACCCGTGCTCTACCAGCTGGGATGAAAGTAGAAGTCGCTTACGATTCAACTATTTTTATCGAGAAATCGATCAGCGAAGTGTACATCACCGTATTGGAAGCGATGTTGCTGGTGGTGTTGGTTATCTTTCTGTTTCTGCGCAATTGGCGCGCGGTGCTGATTCCGATTGTGACCATTCCGGTATCTTTAATCGGCGCGTTCGCCATTATGTACATGCTTGGCTTCACCATCAATATTTTGAGTTTGCTGGCTATGGTGTTGGCCATTGGTTTGGTGGTTGATGATGCAATCGTCATGTTGGAAAACATCTATCGGCATATTGAAGAAGGGGTGTCGCCATATGAAGCGGCTTTAAAAGGTAGCAAGGAAATCGGCTTTGCCATTATTGCCATGACGCTAACCTTAGCGGCGGTGTATTTACCGTTCGCATTTTCAACCGGTCGTACGGGTAAATTATTTATTGAGTTCACCTTAACGCTAGCTGGTGCAGTGCTGGTTTCAGGCTTCACCGCGTTAACGCTGTCGCCCATGATGTGTTCAAAACTGCTGAAGAAAGAAACGCAACATGGCCGTTTCTATCTATGGGGCGAGCGAGTGCTTTCGTCACTGGATACCGCTTATCGAAATATTTTAGCGAAGGTTTTAGCGGCAAAATATGTGGTTGTAGGCTTGGCGGGCGTGATATTTATTGGCGCGATTTTATTATTCAAATTATTACCGAACGAATTAGCGCCGCAAGAAGATCAGGGTTTAGTGATTGGTTTTTCTTCCGCGCCAGAAGGCGCCACCATTGATTACACCGATAGCTATGCCAAACAAATGGAAGGCATGTTTAAAAATATTCAAGAAGCAGATCGCTATTTCGTGATTGTTGGTTTTGACGGAGTGACTTCAGCTATTGGTTTTATGGGCTTGAAAGATTGGAGCGCGCGAAATAAAACATCACAGCAAATTGCACAAAGTTTGTTTCCGCAATTTATGGGCATCACCGGTTTAATGGCGTTTCCGGTGACACCGCCGCCGCTTGGCCAAGGCGGCTTTGGCCAGCCGGTTAGCTTTGTGGTGCAAACCACTGGCACATGGGAAGAGCTGGATGTTACTGTAAAAAAACTACTGACCAAAATTCAAGAAAATCCAAAATTAAGCAATCCCGATTCTGATTTGAAGTTGAACAAGCCCGAGCTGCGCATTGAAATGAATCGCGAAAAAATCGCCACAGTTGGAAGCAATGTGGCAACCGTTGGTCGCACTTTAGAAACCATGCTTGGTGGCCGAAACGTAACGCGCTTCAAGAAAGGCTCCGAGCAATACGATGTGATTGTGCAGGTTGATGACGCGCAACGGCAAACGCCGGAAGATTTAGCCAATATCTATGTGCGCGGTAGTGATGGCTTGGTGCAAATGGATAATTTGGTTAGCGTGAAAGAAACGGTGGCCGCTAAAGAGCTTAATCATTTTAATAAAATGCGCTCTGCAGTAATCAGTACTGGTTTAGCGCCAGGCTATTCACAAGGCGAAGCCTTAGTTTGGCTTGAAAAAGCTTTGCAAGATGTTGCGCCTGGCACGCAATACGATTTAGACGGACAGTCGCGCGAGTTCCGCGAGTCTGGCTCTAGCACAACAGCTTTGTTGGCTCTAGCACTACTCTTTATCTATTTGGTGTTGGCCGCTCAATTTGAAAGTTTCGTTGATCCGTTGGTGATTTTAGTCTCGGTTCCGCTGGCGGTATTCGGTGCATTTTTATGCTTGGTGCTACTAAATCTCGGTTCAAAATATGGCTTATGGAATGCTACCGGATCGTGGAATATTTACACGCAAATTGGTGTGGTTACTTTAATTGGTTTGATTTCAAAACACGGTATTATGATTGTAGAGTTCGCTAATCAATTACAAGAAAAAGGTAAAACAAAATTACAAGCCGTGATTGAATCTGCAACATTGCGCTTGCGCCCCATCTTAATGACAACCGGAGCCATGGTGTTAGGTGCGGTGCCACTGGCGATTGCATCAGGCGCCGGTGCCGAAGCTCGGCATCAGATTGGCTGGGTGATTGTTGGCGGCATGAGCTTTGGCACGGTGTTCACGTTATTAGTGGTGCCGGTGGTGTATCTGCTGTTGGCTAGGAATCATCAGAAAAAGTCGTAGAATTAATTAAGGAGTAAGATTTTTCTTGCTCCAGTTAGTGGCAATTTCTGACAGTAATTGTTTGGCGAGTATGAAATAGTAAGGATCTGCAGTTAAGGGATCAAATTATGCGCGAAACGCCCACACCCCAACCCCTCTCCCAGAGGGAGATGGGCTTCAAGCTGGATTTGTTTCCTCTCCCCACGGGAGAGGATGCCCGAAGGGCAGGAGAGGGCGAGCGTCGTGACGCTAAATTAACCTCTTTGCAAATTCGATGCTATGCACGTGAGTTACGTAAAAGCATGACCAAAGCTGAGTGCTTATTATGGCAATATCTACGCAAGAGGCGTCTATGTCTGCATAAATTTCGGCGTCAACATGCAGTTGGCTATTACATCTTGGATTTTTATTGCCATGAATTAAAATTGGCGATTGAGTTAGATGGCAATCAGCATCTAGAAGAAAATCAACGCGAATACGATATGCAACGAAGCGTGGTATTGGCGAATTTAGGAATTAGTGTGCTGCGTTTTAGCAATTGCCAAGTATTGAACAATTGTCAGGGAGCGCTAATTATTATCGAAAACTATATCTTGCAGGCAGCGCCCACACCCCAACCCCTCTCCCAGAGGGTGAGGGGCTAGCACAACAAATGTTTTTCCTCTCCCCTCGGGAGAGGATGCCCGAAGGGCAGGAGAGGGCGTTACTCCCCGCGATAGCGACAACCCGAAGTGCAGGTTTCTTGCACGTGCACTTCACTAAGTAGCAGTAGAGTTGGTTTTAGTTCGTTCCAAATCCAGCGCGCCAGATTTTCGCTAGTAGGGTTTTCTAGGCCAGGCACATCATTTAAGTAGTGGTGGTCTAAGCGATCATAAATGGGTTTGAAGGCATTTTTAATGTCGGTGAAATCCATAATCCAGCCAGTGCTTTCGCCGGGTGTGCCAGCTACTGATAATTCAACCTGAAAAGAATGCCCATGCAAACGCGCGCACTTGTGGCCCTCTGGAACATTAGGCAGGCGGTGGGCGGCTTCGATGTGGAATTTTTTGTAGATTTCCATAATGTTTCTTCTCAAATTAGCGTGCTTAGCATAGCATTAAAGCCTTAAGCCAACGCGCTAACAGGACGTGTGCAGTGATTTCATTCGAACAAGCCATGCGTGAGATTCGGCAACATGCGCAACAACTCGCTACAGAGCGCGTGCCGCTTGCTGAGATGTGTGGCCGGGTTCTGGCCGAGGATGTGATTTCGTCCATTAATTTGCCTGGCTTTGATAATTCGGCGATGGATGGTTTTGCGCTGGGGGCAGCACATCTGCAGTTGCCAGAAGGCGCTGTTATTCCCGTGCAACGCTTACAACTTGCCGGTAATGCAGTATTTTCTTTAGGTGAAAATGCTTGCCAGATTATGACCGGTGCCGCCGTGCCGCATGGCGCAGTCACTGTGCTGCCAGTTGAAGATGTTGAGTTGATCGGCAGCTTTGAAAGCTCTGACGGTTTTTCTATTCGCTTAAAACAAAACCTTGTGGCACAGCAAAATATTCGGCTGGCCGGCGAAGATGTGCAAAGCGGCGAATTATTGTGCGCAGCTGGAGCCGAGCTTAATACTTCGCATGTGATGTTGTTTGCTGCCCTAGGAATAGATGCAGTGACTGTTCGGAAGCGTATAAAGGCGGCGGTTTTTTGTACGGGCGAAGAATTGCTTATCGATAACGCCGTTGATTTGCGCAGTGGCCAAATCCGCAATTCGAATGGCCCATATATTTTGGCTGAGTTACATGCGTTGGGCGTAGATGTTGTGCATTATGTTGTTATTCCTGACCAGCAAGACGCCTATTTGCAGGCTGTGCAAGCTGCAGAAAAAAATGGCTGTCATTTGATCGTCAGCACTGGCGCGGTGTCGATGGGTGTGCGCGATTTTGTGCCAAGCGCACTGGCTGCCTTAAATGCTACGATTATTTTTCACAAAGTACGCATGCGTCCAGCTAAGCCGAGTTTATTCGCGGTGTTGCCTTCGGGCGCTTTAGTATTTGGCTTGCCGGGCAATCCAATGTCGTGTGCGGTGGGCTTGCGGTTTTTCGTGCAAGAAGCGATTAGTGGCTTGCAAGGATTACAAAGCGAGCGAGCCATTGTGGCGGTTTTACAAACACCCATCACTAAAAAAATTGGTTGGCAGTTGATGCAAAAAGCACGCCTAAGTATTAGTGCGCACGGCCAAGCGCAGGTTTCATTGCTGCCAGGGCAGGAGTCCTTCCGCATTAAGCCATTTGTACGGGCCAATGTTTGGGTGCAGTTGCCAGAAGTAGCAGAGCATTTAACGGAAGGTGAGCTGGTGTATTGTTATCCGATTCATTCGCCTGGCTTGGTGTTGTAAATGCGCGAGCCGCTTGCGATAGTGGGTGTGGTGCTGGCAGGTGGCTTATCAAGCCGAATGGGCAATGATAAAGCGATGCTGAGTATTGACGGGCGTAGCCTATTGCAGCATCAAGTCGATTTGCTCATGCCGTTATGCGCAAAGGTACTGGTTAGCGGCGACTATCCAGGCTTTGAGTGCGTGCCCGATGCGGTAGACCGTTGCGGACCACTAGGTGGTATCTATTCAGTTGCGTTGCACTGCCCAGATTCGGCCTTATTAGTTATTTCTGTGGATATGCTGCGAATTACCGATTTGCAATTAGAGCGGCTTATGCAGTGTTCGCATGCGTGCCATTTTTCGGATCAGCCCTTACCGGCTTTTTTCCCCGATGCAACAAAAGTGGTGACTGCTATTCAGCGTATATTTGCTGAGCCTGAATTGGGGTTTTCCTTGCGTCGCTTGCATCAAAATTTATCAAGCGTGTCAATTCACGAGGCAAGTTTCGAGCCATTGAATATCAATACACCGACAGAATGGTTGGATTTTAAGCAAAATAACTATAATCAATGCTTATAATAAATATAGTTAAATCGAATATTTATATGTTTTATTTATAAAAAAGTGAAAAATTCGTTGACAGTCCTACATCATCGCTATTAGGATTGATTCATGAACACATATTTGTCCGCTACTGTCGTTGTTGTCCTCGTACTCGTGCTCCTCATTATCGGGGGTGCGGGATAGCGTATAAGTCGACAAAAAGACCAACACAGCTAAACCCCGCCTCCTGATACGACGCGGGGTTTTTTGTTATACGCCATTCGAGAATTTTATGAACACAACGTCAGCATCGATTATTCAAACGCCAAACCACGTACGCATTTTCGACACCACGTTGCGTGATGGCGAACAAGCGCCGGGCTATTCCATGAGCCGCGCGCAGAAACGCCGTATGGCGCAGGTGCTAGCCGAGCTTGGCGTGGATATTATTGAAGCCGGTTTTGCGCAAGCATCTAATCAGGATTTTTTATCCATTCAAACCATTGCCGAAGAAGTACAAGGCCCCATTATCTGTTCCTTGGCCCGTTGCCAAATCGGCGATATTGAAACCGCAGCACGCGCCTTAGAAAAAGCCGCACGTGCGCGTATTCATGTGTTTATTGCCACCAGCCCTTTGCACCGCGAATTTAAATTAGCGATGAGTAAGCAACAGGTGATTGATAATGCCGTGGCCGGTGTGCTGCATGCCCGTCGCTTTGTTGAAGATGTGGAATTTTCTGCCGAAGATGCCTTGCGCACCGAGCCAGAATATTTGGCCGAGGTGTTGGCAGCAGTAATTGATGCTGGTGCAAGTACGGTTAATATTCCGGATACGGTTGGTTACACCACACCGGCAGAAATGTTTGAGCGCATCGCTTACATCAAAAAATATGTGCGCAATATCCATAAGGCCATCATCAGTGTGCATTGCCATAACGATTTAGGCATGGCGGTAGCGAATAGTTTAGCGGCGGTTGCAGCCGGTGCACTGCAAGTGGAATGCACCTTAACCGGCATTGGTGAACGTGCTGGCAATGCGGCTTTGGAAGAAGTGGTGATGGCGCTGAAAACCCGCAGTGAATTATTTGAGCTAGAAACAAGTGTTATTACGCAACGTTTGTATCCGTCTGCTCGCCAATTAAACACGATGTTGGGCATAGCCATGCCGCGCAATAAAGCAGTGGTGGGTGAAAATGCCTTTGCCCACGAAGCCGGTATTCATCAACACGGTATGCTAAAGCATCGTGGCACTTATGAAATTATGCGCCCTGAAGATGTTGGTTTCGAGCGATCACAATTGGTATTAGGCAAACACAGCGGCCGCCATGCTTTGCGCGAACGCTTGAGCATGTTAGGCCATCAGCCCGATGATGCGCTGTTCGAACAAATTTTTGTTGGCTTTAAAACACTCGCCGATAAAAAGCGCGAAGTGTTCGATAACGATTTAGAAGCCTTGGCCAATGGCCATGATCCAGAAGCCAGCGGCCCGTGGCATATACGGCAATGGCATACCGCCAGCCATAACGGTGGCACCGCATCGGCATCAGTACGCTTGAGCCACGATGACGGTTTTCAGGTTAATGAAGCTTCAATCGGCGATGGCCCGGTGCATGCAATTTTGAGTGCATTTGAACGCGCCACTGGCCATGCATTAACCATCACTAATTTTCAAATTCATTCTTTAAGCAATGGCGGCGATGCACAAGGCCAAGCCAGTTTAATGGTGGATTATCACGGCCGCGAAGTGCGCGGCAACGGCGTTTCCACAGATATCGTTGAAGCGGCTGCATTGGCCGCGCTGGAAGTGGTTAACCGCATTGAGCGCATCAAAGCGCCGATGTGCAAAGCGGCCAATTTATCTTAAGGACTATGCTCAACATGATACCGACCTTAGCCGCACGCACCTTGCTCGACAAAATCTGGGATAGCCATGTGGTTAGCCCAGAAACCGCTGATGCGCCTGGCGTGATGTATGTGGATCTGCATTTGATACACGAAGTCACCTCGCCGCAAGCGTTCACCGAATTGCGCCAACGCGGCCTGCCAGTGCGTTGCCCGAAGCGGGTGTTGGCTACCTTAGATCATTCCACGCCAACCCACAAAGCCGATGCTAATGGCAACCATACATACATCACGCCGGAAGCGGCTGAGCAGGTGAATACCTTAGAAAAAAACTGCGCCGAATTTGGTATTGCGTTGCATGGTTGGCAAAGCGCGCAACGCGGTATTGTGCATGTTATTAGCCCAGAAATTGGCGCCACCCAGCCAGGCATGACGATTGTTTGCGGTGATAGCCACACCTCCACACACGGTGCATTCGGCGCGCTGGCATTTGGTATTGGCACCACCGAAGTTGGCCATGTGTTAGCAACCCAATGTTTGTTGCAACGTAAGCCGAAAAATTTCTCGGTCCGCGTTGATGGCCGTTTAGCGAATGCTGTAAGCGCCAAAGATTTGGCTTTATTTATTGTCGGCAAAATTGGTTTTAATGGCGGCACCGGTTATGTGTTCGAATTTCATGGCACGGCTATTGAAGCATTGGATATGGAGCAGCGTATGACGCTGTGCAATATGTCGATTGAAGCTGGCGCGCGCGCTGGCTTGATTGCGCCAGATAAAACTACCTTTGATTATTTGCAAGGCCGCGAACACGTGCCAAGCGCTGAAGCATGGCAGCAAGCTGTTGCCGATTGGAGCACTTTGAAATCTGATGCTGGCGCTGTGTTCGATAAGCACATCGAGATTAACGCTGCCGATGTCGGAATTACGATCAGTTACGGCACGCATCCGGGAATGGTGACTGGCATTCATAGCGCGATTCCTTCTGCTGCGGATTTTCAAGAACAAAAAGCTTTGCAGTATATGCAATTGCATGCCGGGCAATCGATGCTGGGCACCAAGGTTGATGTGGTATTTATTGGCAGTTGCACCAATTCGCGCTTATCGGATTTGCGTGCAGCTGCCTCAATTTTCCAAGGCCGGAAAGTGGCCAGCCATGTGCGCGCTTTGGTTGTTCCGGGTTCTGTGTCGGTGCAACGCGCCGCTGAAGCAGAAAACCTGCATGTGATTTTTCAGCAAGCAGGTGTCGAATGGCGCGAGCCGGGTTGTTCCATGTGCATTGCGATGAACGGCGATAAAGCACAACCTGGTGAGTTGGTGGTGAGCACTAGTAATCGTAATTTTGAAGGCCGGCAAGGCCAGGGCGTTCGTACTATTTTGGCTAGCCCAGCGGTAGCGGCAGCTAGCGCCATTGCAGGTTGTATTGCCGATCCTACCGAATACACAAATTGCAAGGAGCAAGCGGCATGAAAGCAATCAGCTTGGTTCGTTCGCGCACTGCAGTATTACCGTTTGAAAATATTGATACTGATCGTATTATTCCGGCGCGCTTTTTAACCACCACCGAGCGCAAAGGCTTAGGTCGCTTCGCGTTTTATGATTGGTGCTTTAACCAAGACGGCAGCAGCAATGCCGACTTTCCCTTAAACAAAGCCGAAGCGCAAGGCTGCGAGATTTTAGTGGCAGGGCGTAATTTTGCCTGTGGTTCATCGCGCGAGCATGCGCCGTGGGCCTTGTTGGATTATGGCATCCGCGCTGTACTGAGTTCAGAGATTGCTGATATTTTTCGTAGTAATGCCTTGAAAAATGGCTTGCTGGCAATACAGATTAGCGTAGAGGAACATACGTTTTTATTGAACAACCCAGGCATTGAGTTGGCGATTGATTTACAACAATGCCAAATTGAGTTGCCCGATGGTGGCCGCTTTTCATTCAACATGGATGGCTTCTCGCGCACCTGCTTATTGCAAGGCGTTGATCAGCTGGGTTACTTGCTGAACCATCAGTCTGCCATTGATGCCTATGAGCAATCTCGGAGCGCAGCATGAAAGCCAGTATCGCTTTATTGCCCGGTGATGGCATTGGTCCGGAAGTTGTCAGTGCAGCAGTTGCAGTACTTGAGTGCATTGCCGCAAAATACCAACACCAATTCGCTATGCAGTCGTATTTAATGGGCGGTTGCGCTATTGATGCTTGCGGCCAAGCATTGCCTGAAGACACCCAAAAAGCCTGCATGGCAGCCGATGCGGTGTTGCTCGGCGCAGTCGGTGGGCCAAAATGGTCAGACCCCAAAGCCAGCGTTCGCCCCGAGCAGGGCTTGTTGCAACTGCGCGCCGTGTTGAATGTATTCGCGAATGTGCGGCCACTGAAAATATTTACTCGCGCCGCACAATTTTCACCTTTGAAAGCGGAACGTTTGGAGGGTGTTGATTTTGTGTTTGTCCGCGAACTTACCGGCGGCAGTTATTTTGGCAAAAAAACCCGTACAGAAGATTCAGCAACCGATGAATGTCGTTACACCGTGTTAGAAATTGAACGCGTTGCCCATAAAGCTTTTCAACTGGCGCAAAGCCGGCGTAAAAAAGTCACCTCGATTGATAAAGCCAATGTGTTGGAAACTTCGCGTTTATGGCGCGAAACGGTGAACAAGGTTGCTGAGCATTATCCAGATGTTGCGCTTGAGCACCAGTTGGTGGATTCCATGGCGATGTTGTTACTCACTCGCCCCGCCGATTACGACGTGTTGCTGACTGAAAATTTATTCGGTGATATTTTGACTGACGAAGCCGCTGTATTGGCAGGTTCTTTGGGATTATTGCCATCAGCATCCTTAGGTATGGGCAGTCGCGGCTTATACGAACCAATACATGGTTCCGCGCCTGATATTGCCGGACAATCGATTGCCAATCCCATTGGCTGCATCTTGAGTGTGGCCTTGATGCTGCGCTATAGCTTTGGCTTGGAACATGAAGCACAGCAGATTGAGCAAGCAGTTAGTACGGTGATTGAACATGCCGAATTAACTCGCGATTTATTCGGTCAAGCAAGCACGCAGCAAATCACCCAAGCAGTTATCACCGAAATCCACCAACACGCAGAAAGTAAAGCCGCATGAACATGAAAAAACCCTTACGCAGTGACGCCATCAAAACTGGCCCAGATCGCGCCCCCGCACGCGCTATGTTGCGCGCCACTGGATTGTCTGAGGAAGACATTGCTAAGCCGATGGTTGCTGTGGTGCATACCTGGTCGAACATTTCGCCATGCAATTTAAATCTACGCGAATTGGCCGAGCATGCCAGTGCTGGTATTCGCGCGGCAGGTGGCACGCCCATTGAATTCAACACCATCGCAGTAACTGACGGGATTGCCATGGGTACATCTGGTATGCGTGCGTCGTTGGTATCGCGCGAGGTAATTGCCGATTCGATTGAACTGGCGGTGAATGGCCATTGCTTGGATGCGGTGCTGGTGTTATGTGGTTGTGATAAAACTATTCCGGCTGCGGCCATGGCGTTAGCGCGGATGAATATTCCAGGCCTTGTCATGTACGGCGGCTCAATTGCACATGGCAATTTAGATGGCAAAGCCATCACCATTCAAGAAGTGTTTGAAGCAGTGGGTGCGCACGGTGCAGGAAAATTAAGCGATGCAGATTTATTGCGCGTTGAGAAAAGTGCATGCCCTGGCGCCGGTGCCTGCGGCGGTCAATTCACTGCTAATACGATGGCAATGGTATTAACCAGCTTAGGTTTATCGCCAATGGGTTTAAATGATATTACAGCAACTGATCCAGAAAAACGCAAAGCGGCTTTTTACTGCGGCGAATTATTAATGCAATGCTTGGCTGACGATTTAAAGCCACGCGATGTATTAACCCACGATGCATTCATCAATGCCGCGCGTATGGTGGCCGCCACGGCAGGTTCCACCAATGCGGTATTGCATTTATTGGCTATTGCGCACGATGCCGGCATTGAACTGGGCTTAGAAGATTTTGATCAAGCCTCGCGCGATACGCCAGTGATTGCTGATTTAAAACCTGGTGGCCGCTACACCGCGGTGGAATTAACCGAAGCGGGCGGCACTGCATTGGTGGCTCGCGAATTGCATGCTGCTGGTATGTTGATTGATTCGCCAACCGTCACTGGCCGTTCCTTATTTGATGAAATTGCCCGTGCCAAACCAGCAGCATCTGGCCAGCAAGTGGTTAAGCCTATCAGCAATGCGTTGAAGCCACGCGGTGGCTATTCAATTTTGTATGGCAATGTGGCGCCAGAAGGTTGCGTGCTGAAATTAGCTGGGCACGGGCGCTTGCATCACGAAGGCCCTGCGCGTGTATTCGAGAGCGAAGAGCTGGCGTTTGCTGCGGTGCAGTCAAACCAAATTCAATCCGGCGATGTTTTAGTGATTCGCAATGAAGGCCCGGCTGGTGGCCCAGGTATGCGTGAAATGTTAGCGGTTACCGCTGCATTAGTTGGCCGCGGGTTAGGCAATGATGTGGCCTTAATTACGGATGGACGTTTTAGTGGCGCAACACACGGCTTTATGGTTGGCCATATTGCACCGGAAGCGGCGCGCGGCGGCCCAATTGCGTTATTGCAGGAAGGCGATCGCATTGTTATTGATGTAGCCAGCCGCGAATTACACACCGATGCTGATTTAGATGCGCGTCGTAAAGCCTGGAATATTCCTGAGCCTAAAGAGTCGCGCGGTGTATTAGCCAAATACGCCAAGTTAGTCAGCTCGTCGTCGAAAGGTGCAGTGACCGATATTTTTTGATTTTCATTTTTATATTTTTTCTAATGTATTTTTTTATTTCATTTGTATCATTTTTAGGAGCAACACATGTCAGCAACAGCAACGATTGACGCATTGAAAAACAAACGTATCGCAGTCATTGGCTATGGCAGCCAAGGCCGTGCGCATGCCTTGAATATGCACGATTCCGGATTAGATGTGGTGGTGGGTGTGCGCAAAGATGGGCCAAGCTGGATTAAAGCAAAAGCCGATGGCTTGCACGTTGAAGAACCCGCCAGTGCTGTGCAAGGTGCAGATTTAGTGGCGGTATTAACACCCGATATGCCACAGAAAAAACTGTATGAAGAAGTTATCGAGCCCAACATCAAAGCGCATGCCGCCTTGTTGTTCGCGCACGGCTTCAATATCCATTTCGGACAAATCAAACCACGCGCCGATATTGATGTGATTTTAGTTGCACCAAAAGGCCCGGGCGCTTTGGTTCGTCGCGAATTCGAGAAAGGCCATGGTGTGCCGTGTTTGTATGCCGTGCATCAAGATGCCTCAGGGCAAGCCTTAGATAAAGTTTTGGCCTATGCCGCTGGCATTGGTGGCGCGCGCGCGATGCTGATTGAAACGCATTTTGCCGAAGAAACCGAAACTGATTTATTCGGCGAACAAGCGGTGTTGTGTGGCGGCACTACTGAGTTAGTGCTGCAGGGTTTTGAAACATTAGTGGAAGCCGGCTACAAGCCAGAAGTGGCGTATTACGAATGCTTGCATGAATTAAAACTGATTGTTGATTTATTGCACGAAGGCGGCTTGGCTAAAATGCATCAATTCGTTTCAGAAACTTGCCAATACGGCGATTTAACCCGCGGCCCGCGCATCATCAACGACGAAACGCGCGCGCGCATGCGTGAAGCCTTGAAAGAAATCCAGAGCGGTCAGTTCGCCAGAGAATTCATTGCAGAATATGAAGGCGGCAACACCAATTATAAAGCGATGAAAGATCGTGATTTATCGCATCCGATTGAAAAAGTGGGCGCAGAACTGCGCGCCCGTATGCCTTGGTTGGCGCCGCAGGGGAGTTGAACTATGCAAGATGCTCAAACGCAAACTCCAATCACTAAATCTGGCGCACATTGGCTGCTAGATGCCTTGCGTGATGAGGGTTGCGAGGTATTGTTCGGTTATCCGGGCGGTGCCATTATGCCGGTTTACGATGCCTTGGTGGATTACCCCATTAAGCACATCTTGGTGCGTCATGAGCAAGGCGCGGCTTTATCAGCAGACGGCTATGCGCGTGTGTCGGGAAAAGTGGGTGTGTGCATGGCAACTTCTGGCCCGGGCGCAACCAATTTACTGACCGGCATTGCCAATGCCTTTATGGACTCGGTGCCTATGTTGGTTATCACCGGGCAAGTCTCCACCAACGTGATGGGCACCGATGCCTTCCAAGAAGTGGATATTTTCGGCATGAGTTTGCCGGTGGTGAAACACAGCTATATTGTGCGGCGCACCGAAGATGTTTACGCCGTAGTGCGCGAAGCGTTTGCTATTGCGCGCTCTGGCAAGCCGGGCCCGGTGTTGGTGGATTTGCCAAAAGATATCACCGCAGGATTAGCAGTTGCGCGTGCTGTTCACGCCTTGCCATGTTCGGTAAAAAATCAGTACGCTGATGTGGAAAAAGCCAAAGCATTATTAGCCGCTGCAAAGAAGCCGTTACTGTATGTGGGTGGTGGCGTTGCGATGGCGGGCGCAGAAGCAGATTTCCGCACATTCATGCAGGCCACACGTATTCCAGCGGTGTGGACCTTAAAAGCCAAAGGCACTGTGGATTATCGTGATGCATTGGATCTTGGCATGCTTGGTATGCACGGCACGCCAGCGGGTAATTTCGCGGTGCAAGAGTGTGATTTGCTAATCGTTCTGGGCGCACGTTTTGATGACCGTGCAACCGGCAAAATTTCAACCTTTGCGCCGCACGCAAAAGTGATTCATTGCGATATTGATGCCGCTGAAATTGGCAAGTTGCGCAATGCCGATGCAGCTTTAGATGGCCGTTTTTCAGAGTATTTGCCAGCCCTTGTGCAAGACTTGGCAATTGATGATTGGCGTTTGCATTGCGCGCAGATGAAAGCGAAATATCCAGAACGCTATGATGCGCCGGGCGAGAAAGTATTCGCACCGGAGTTTTTGCGCAAGTTGTCTTTAGCCGGCGATAACAGCATCGTTTGCAGCGATGTGGGTCAGCATCAAATGTGGGTGGCGCAGCATTATCAAGTGGATCGCACAGCCGCGCATTTATCCAGTGGCGGCTTAGGCACTATGGGCTTTGGACTGCCGGCCGCGATTGGCGCACATTTCGCCGAGCCTGATGCTTGCGTAATTTGTGTGAGTGGCGATGGCGGCATCATGATGAATATTCAGGAGTTGGCTACTTTAAATCGTTACAAAATTCCGGTGAAAGTTATCGTGCTTGATAACTCACGCCTCGGCATGGTGAAGCAATGGCAAGAGTTGTTCTTTGGCGAGCGTTACAGCGAAGTTGATTTATCCGACAACCCAGATTTTGCGGTGTTAGCGCGAGCGTTTGGTATTCCTGCAATTACCCTTGAGCATCGTAGTCAGGTGGATTGGGCCATACAACAAATTTTAGAAAGCGACGGGCCGTTTTTTTGCCATGTAAAAATTGATCCACAAGCCAATGTCTGGCCGCTGGTGCCGCCAGGAAAATCCAATGCAGAAATGATGGGGTATGAACATGAAGCAGAATATTGAATGTGAAATCGCACAAACTGAAGGCAGTTTAATTCGCGTGTTAGGCGTTATTGAACGCCGAGGCTATAAACTGCAAGCGCTGCGTGTGTTGCCTGCTGATGAAGATACTTATCGGCTGTCTTTTTGTATTGATTCAAACCGAGATGCGGCAATATTAATTAAGCAGCTTGAACGGCTTTTTGATGTGCGCGATGTGTATTTGTCGGCCACTGAATCATCAATATCGAAATCAGCGACGCACTCAACAAGCATGCCAAGCTTCCAAGCCAGTTGGTTAGCCAGTTAAAAAAAACCCCGCTGAGCGGGGTTTTGTTTTAATGATTCAAGGCATAAAAAATATGGTTGCCTAGGGTATATTGGCGCCGCAAATTTTTAGACCATTTCGGTGCAACGTAGGTGGCATGAAAAAACATCACATCATCACGTTTGGCTGCCATGGCTTTTTTAGCCGCCGATTTGGTATCTTTGCTCACGTTTGCATTTAATGTGTTGATATTACCGTTGTACCAGGAAAATTGCTTCTTCTGTTTAACCACGGCGCAAACCGTTTTTGGAAAGTTTGGCGCAGCAACGCGATTTAACACCACATTACCGACTGCTAATTTCCCAGCGAAACTTTCGCCTTTGGCTTCATGGTGTATGGCAGCTTCTAAACAACGTACTTCAGCGGGGGGGAAATCAATCATGATTTACTCCTTTACTTAGTGTTCGGTGGGTTTTGGCAGGAAGCTCGCAAATGGGCGAGTTGTTGCCACGTAGGCCGGCAAATATGTGCGCGGCAAATAGTTTAGGCGCGACTCTATGGGTCGCTGCGATTAGGAAGCGCTATTTTGAAGGGGTTTAACTGAATACTTGATGAATCTCTATTTTAAACAGTGACTTATCTGAACAGAAAGTTCACATAGCGTCAATTCATAGGGCTATGATTGAAATGCTTACTTTATTCAAAAAGGAAATCGTATCATGACTATCCATAAAATTATTCAGGCAAGCGTGCTAGTTACAACAATCGCATTTTCAGCGTCAGCGTTTGCTGGTGAAGCAAAAGTCACTTGGCAGAATCCGGATAAATATACTGATATTGATTCTGGCAACCAAGGCAAAAAAAGTATGTTGAGAAGCATTGATAAATCATTCAGTAAAGAATTTACCGAATTAGCATCTAAGTTACCAGCTGGCTATCAGTTGCTGGTTACGGTGACTGATTTGGATTTAGCGGGCGAGGTTGATCCCATACCGTCTCGGATGATGGATCAGATTCGTGTGCTGAAAGATATCTATTTCCCGAAAATCAGCTTTGATTATCAGGTGCTGAGTGCTGGCGGCGTTAGTGTATTGGAAGGTAAAGCGCTTACTCTGAAAGATATGCAGTATTTATCAAGCACCCGCAGTGCGCAGTCTTCTGATAGCTATTACTACGAACGAAAAATGATTCGCGAATGGTTTACGAAAAATGTTCTACCGAATGTAAAATAAGCAAAAACCCGCCACATAGGTGGGTTTTTTTCACAGCTGTGTTGTTTTAATCAACTCTCTGTTGATACTTGCTTAATTAACGAGGCAGTGGTTTCATCATTGGTATGTCGCGCAATATCGGCGAGTGAAATAATACCAATCAAACTGCCTTGGTCATCAACCACCGGCATGCGGCGAATTTTATGCGTTTCCATCATCTCGCAACAACTTTTCAGGCTGGTGTTTTCTGTTACTGAAATACATGGTGTGCTCATACAATCGCAGGCACTTGCCTCAGCAGTGTTTTTTCCTTCCGCAACAATTCGCGTAGCAATGTCGCGGTCGGTAACTACTCCAGATAATTTGTGGCTTATTAAATCCTCAACAACTGGAATTTGTCCGCAATCATTGTCAATCATCATGCGGGCCACATCGGTGAGGGATGATTTTGGCGTGCAACACGCCGGGGATTTGGTCATTACGCTAGCAACTGTCATGATAATTTCCTGAAGTTAATTTGGGTTGCGGAATGTAACCCATAAGCAAAGGTAACAAGTACCTTTAAACAGTCTGGCTGTTTAAGAACATGCGTTCTGTGCGAAACAGCACATTGGCTCACCTGTAAAAGTACAAAAATAGTTTCGGTAAGCAAGCTTATCTAATTCCCAAGCCACGTAAATCCCAAGAATTTAACCAGCTTAGTAAACTCGCTGCAGGCATCGGCATCGCAATGAAGTAGCCTTGAGCTAAATCGCAGCCAGTGCGTGTAATGAGGTCCCAATCATGGCTGTCTTCAACGCCCTCGGCAACCACATCCATACCGAGTTGTTTACCAAGGCTAAGGCTGGCGTTGTACATAGCCATTGCCGTTTCATCATGTTGAGCGCCATGTACAAAACTTCGATCAATTTTAAGTTCATCGAATGGAATGTCGTTTAACTGCGTTAGTGAAGAATAGCCGGTACCAAAATCGTCGATTGACAACCGAAAGCGCTTAAGCCTTAATCGTGTCAGTGTTTCAAGCGCTATGCGCTGGTCGATTAGCAAACAACTTTCTGTCACTTCAAGAATAATATCTTGTGGCATTAGGCCGGCTGCATGAGTTTCAGCAGCAACAAAATCTACAAAGCTTACCGAGCATAAATTTTGCATCGATATATTTATCGCTACCCGAAGTGACAGCCCCACTTGTTGCCATTGTTTGGCCTGTGCCATGGCGCGGATCAGCACGGTGCGCGTCAACTCATCAATCAAGCCATGCTGTTCGGCAATACCAATAAACTGATCAGGTAATACTAAACCATCGATTGGATGGCGCCAACGCAGTAGGGCTTCAACACCAATTAACTTGGCAGTTGTAACCTCTACTTTGGGCTGGTAATAATTGATCAGCTCATCGTTGATCATCGCGTTACGCAGTTCGCTGGCGCTATATATTTTTTCGCTAACTGGTGGCAGACATTGTGCTGGCTGCCACTTATTGACAACTTCAGCTAGGGCAGCGCGTGAAACCGGTTTTTTAAGATGACCAAGCACAGTCATTTGATGTGCCTGTACCAGTTTTTCTGCCATTTGCAATACGCGTTCGTCTTCACCACTGATTAAAATAAGGCTACCCGTGTAGTGGCGTTCAACTAATTTCCGGACGAATTCAATGCCATCCATTTCAGGCATATTTAAATCCAATAAAATGAGATTCGGTGCGCTATTAGGCGCATCAACACACTCAAGCGCTGCAAGCCCGTTATCACAGGTGGTAATCGATTTAAACCCGAGGCTGGCTAGCATGTGCGCCAGCAATTTATACATAAACGACTCATCGTCAAGCACCAATATACGAATGCTCGAGATATCCTCATCAACAATAGTTGCGCTGTTTTTGGCTGATTGAATGTGCAAACTAGTAAAAAAATTCATTACATCATCGAGCTGTGTTTTAAATAGCGGCAATAACTTTGTGAGCATGTTTGTATTACCTGCTTTACCAGCAATTTCGATTTGCGCACACAATTCACCAAGTGCTAGCGCACCCACGGCACGCGCTGAAGACATTAATTTGTGCGCTTGCTCACTGGCGCGTATTGGCTGATGCTCAACACATGCATCGATTAACTGCAGGGCTATTTTTTTTGCACTCACTTGGAAATCATTCTGAAATTCGAGAATTACCAACGGGTCATTGCCAACCAAACGTTCAAGAACCATCACATCCACTGGTAGTGTGCAAACGATGTTGGCTTCAGTGGAATGTGCTTCTAGCTGTATTGGCAGCCATTTTTCTAAAGCCGTTTTTAAATCGGCTAATTGCAGTGGCTTGTTAAGATAAGCGTCAATATCCGCTAAACGATAGCGTTCAGCATCGTCAGTCATCACGTTGGCACTCAATGCAATAATAGGAATGCGGCGTAGGCCATTTTCTTGAGCACGAATGGCTGTTGCTAATTCAAAGCCATCCATTTCTGGCATGTGTACATCGCAAAGTAGCAATGTGTATCGCTCGTTCTGCCAGCGCTGCAAGGCCATTTTCCCATTGTCGGCAATGTCTGCGGCAAAGCCAAGCATGGCGAGTTGGTGTAAAATTAATTTCTGATTTAGTACATTGTCCTCAGCAACTAAAATTCGTGAACCATTGTTTTGTTGCTGAACCTGCGCCGTTGCATTTATCAACGTGGGAAGTTGAAAACATGGGTTCAGTACTTCGGTATTTGCCGATTCACGTTTCGCTAATAGCAGATCGATGACTTTATAAAATTCTTGGTAGCGTAGCGGTTTGGCAATATACGCATCGCAGCCGGCCACCTTGGTTTTCTCTTGGTCGTCTTTCATCGCCATTGCGGTTAATGCAATCACAGGGATTGCTAATGTTGCAGGGTCTTTTTTTAATAACGCCGTTGCTGCCAAACCGTCCATGCCAGGCAGTTGAATATCCATTAAAATTAAATCTGGCTGCAGCTTGCTGGCCATAATCAAACCACTCTCGGCATCAACCGCACACAGCACCGTATGACCAACATTTCGCAATAGCAAGGTTGCCAGCTTCATGTTTGCTGGATTGTCCTCAATGACCAGTATCTTAGCCATCGGAAACTTTGTTTGCGTATTGGTCAGGCCTGCGTAATGGTAGCCAAACGGTAAAGCGCGCACCTTTGCCTT
Source organism: Arenimonas sp. (assembly GCA_031428155.1). Classification (GTDB taxonomy): domain Bacteria; phylum Pseudomonadota; class Gammaproteobacteria; order Xanthomonadales; family Xanthomonadaceae; genus Arenimonas. The sequence continues at coordinate 36,339 of JANPOU010000024.1, forward strand.
CTACGCTAGCCACAGCAACCGTGCCTCCATGCAAGGCTGCTAATTGTTTAACCATCGCCAAGCCCAGCCCTGTGCCATCGAATTTACGAGCTAAACTGCTATCAATTTGACTGAACGCTTGGAATAATTTGGTCATGTTTTGTTTTGATATGCCAATGCCGCTATCGCTTACGCATAATTCTAGAAATTCAGTGTGCTCGTTGTCAGGAAGTTCAAACCCGTGTACAGGCCAATCGTCTTCTAGCACGCCAACGGCACTGCGTGAAACACGGCGTGCACGCAACAAAACACGGCCTTTATTGGCACTGAATTTAACGGCATTCGATAGTAAGTTATAGACAATTTGTTTAGTCTTACGTGTATCTAGCTGCAGTATGCCTACGTCTTCCTCTATGTTGATGTTGAGCTGAATATGTTGCGCAACTGCTTTTTCTCTAACAATCGATAAACTGTTCAACAATAAGCTGTTCAACTCAACCGCTTCCAATTCGAGCGACATCATGCCAGCCTCAACTTTTGATAAATCCAAAATATCATTAATTAAAGACAATAAATGTTGGCCACTGGTGAAAATATCGCCAATATATTCGTTCTGAACTTTGTTCAGAGGGCCCATCAAGCCATCTTTCAGTGCTTCCGAGAATCCAATGATGGCGTTCAAGGGCGTGCGTAATTCATGAGACATGGTGGCAAGAAATTCCGATTTCATTCGGCTAGCATGCTCTAACTCAATATTTTTCTCTTGCAAGGTGAGTTCGAAACGTTTGCGCTCAGTGACATCGCGCGCCGCTGCAAATACACCTTGTAGCTTGCGGTCGCGGTTGTGGAATGTGGCAGCGTTGTAAGACACCACGGTTTCTTTGCCATTTCTTGCGCGCACTGTAAGCTCGTAATCGTTTACTCGGTCCTCCGTCAGTACACGTTTAATAGCTGCATCGGCTTGCACTGGATCAGTAAAAAAGCCCCGACAAGGCGCGCCAATTAATTCATCACGGGTGCGTCCAGTCAAGGCAATCATCTGTTGGTTAACGTCTGAAATAATACCTTGTGGATCAGTGGTCATCAGCGCATCGATATTCGACTCAATCAAAGACCGCGTGTAGAACTGCTGATCACGCAAGCGTTGATCAAGTAGCGCTTGCGCCGCTTCAACTTGCTTGCGTGCTGTGTTGTCGGTGCCGATTAGCAAGTAGCCAATAATATTTTCATGCGCATCGCGCAGCGCGGTTACCGATACAATCGCTGGGAAGCGGCTGCCATCTTTGCGAATATAGGTTAGTTCATAGATATCTTCAATGCCACGCGAGGCTTTGAACACCAAGGCCTCAAAGCCAGGAGCAATGGGAGTATTCAATTCCATACTGAGCGCGGCAGACCGAGCCAGCAATTCTTTTTTATCCGATATATCGGCAGGTGTAATCAGATTGACGACATCGGCGGCTACATAACCGAGCATCCGTTCAGCGCCTACATTAAAAATCTGAATAACACCTTTTTCATCGGTGGCAATACTCGAAAAATACGCGCTATTGAAAATCGCACTTTGCAAGGCGCCGGTTTTTAGTAGCGCTTCCTGATGGCCCGATTCCATAAGGCCATCGGCTTTAGTAGGCTTGCCATCAACTTGGTCTAATAAAATACTTTTCGACATACGTCTTTTCGCACGAACCAGCACTGAGTTGAATGCGTATTGTTGGCATACCAGGGCAAGACTTCAATGCAGCAGTGTGCCCATGGAGCAGACAAATAGCATTTTACGTTAATGCACATCAGACAGCAGACGGTATAGCTCTTTCTTGACCACGGTATAGCACTCACAGGTTTGGCACTCCAAGCCGGTGCGATTCAATACCGAAATATGCCCGCGCCGATAGCTAATGAATCCGGCGCTTTGTAGTTTTCCGGCCGCTTCAGTTATGCCTTCACGGCGCACGCCCAACATGCTGGCCACCAATTCTTGGGTCATAATCAATTCGTTGCTTGGCAAACGGTCAAGGGTTAATAATAACCATCGGCACAGTTGCTGCTCAATAGTATGATGCCGATTGCAAACCGCGGTTTGCGTCATCTGCGTCATCAGCGCTTGCGTGTAGCGAAGCAATAGACGCTGAAACAAACCAGCTTGGTCAAACTCTTGCTTCAGCACGTGCCGTTTTAGCCGATAGCCGTATCCTGCGGTTTGCACCACAGCAGAACTAGGGGTGGTGTTGCCACCCATAAATAGGGAAATGCCGATCATGCCTTCATTGCCAACGCCAGCCGCTTCGGCCGATGCACCGGATTCCATCACATAATGCAAAGACACAATGCTGGTGGTTGGAAAATAGGCATACTGCAATTGTCCACCAGGTTCATACAGCATATCGCCAAGCCGCATTTGCACTAGCTCTAGATGCGCGGCTAAACGCTCAAGCTCAGCAGCTGGAAGCGCCGCCAGCAGATGGTTTTGATTGGGTTGGTGAGTAATTGCCATTGCTATGCTGCAACACTTTTTGCATTGCTTTTATCCGTGCATTCCACGCCAATGCCGCGATAGCCAATAAAGCGCGAGCTTTGGTCGAACATGGGCTCGCCACTGACACGAAATTGTTGTTTCAAACCGTACTGGTTGGTACGTGAAAAAAGGAAATCCAGAAACGGCTGTCGATTGTTAATTTTGGCTTGTAGTATTAAACGCTCGGCTTCATCCCAATCGCCATAATTTGCGGTGAGTATGCTGTTGGCATCATCCAAGGTTTCAACACAAATACCCAGCATTTCCAAAACCGGCCCAGAAACCTTAGTAAAGCGGCCATCTTCGTCTTGTTCCCAATACCAGTCGGAGGCTAATTCCGTTAAGCTGCGAAAGCGTGCTTCGCTTTCGCGCAGTTCAGCGGTGCGTTCAAGCACAGTCTGCTCCAATACTTTGTTGTACGACTCAAGCTTTTTATACAACATGCGAACTTCCAGCATATTGTGGATACGTGTTTTCACTTCAATTAAATCGAACGGCTTGCTAATGAAATCTTTGGCGCCGGCTTCCAGGGCGTGCAATTTATGTCCTGGTTGCGCGGTAAGCACAATAACCGGTAAATACGCATCAGCTTCATTGGTTTTAAGGCCTTCCATCACTTGGAAGCCATCCATTTTTGGCATTTGCAGATCAAGCAGAATTAAATCGAATGGATTCTTGCGATGCAAGGCGCAAACTTCTTCTGGCAGCATGCTAGCGCTCACATTGGTATAGCCAGCTTGGCTTAGTAGTTGTTCAAGTAACAAAATATTGGCTTCTTGATCGTCAACAATCAAAATGCGTGCGTTAAGGATTTCAGTATTACTGATCATTTCGAGTTCCAGTTTTAGTTGCGCTTTCGCGAATAAGTGTGCTGGCTTTTGCATACGCCAGCACCACATCTAAGGTGTCTATTAATTCATTCACTTTAATCGGCTTAGTGAGGTAGCGGAAGAAGCCTGCATCTAAGCCTTTGTCAATATCACGCGGCATGGCATTGGCACTTATCGCGATAACCGGAATATGTGCGGTTGTAGAATCGGCGGCCAATATCTGCATGGCTTCAATACCGCTAATGCCAGGCAGGTTAATGTCCATCAGTATCACTTCGGGTAGCAACAAACGCGCCATCTCCACACCGCTTGTGCCATTACCGGCGCTAAACAAGGAAATGTCTGGGCGCCGCTCGAGTAGTTTTTCCACTAACAATAAATTCGCTGGGTTGTCTTCCACATACAGTAAGGTTGATTGTCCATCATTGGGCGAGATTGCTCTATTAATAAACGCATGTTCAGTGTTGTGTGTCTCGAATTCGGGTTCATTGGTTAGGATTAATTCAATCCAGAACACACTGCCCACACCCACGGTGCTTTGTACGCCAATTTCACCGTCCATTAATTCAACCAAGCGCTTGCTCACCACCAAGCCAATGCCGGTGCCTTCTTTAAGGCCGGCCTCTTGGCCAAGCCGATTGAAGGGCTGAAATAACTGGCTAAGTTTATCGGCTGATAAGCCTTCGCCGGTGTCTTGCACGCTAATGCGTATTCGCGTATCTGAGACAGCTTGAGTGCTTATTTCCACACTGCCGCCAACGCGGTTGTATTTGATGGCATTAGACAACAGATTAATCATTACTTGCTTAAAGCGCGTGCGATCGGCACACACAAAATAGTTATTATCAGGCTGGACGAATACAATGCGAATGCTGTTTTTTTCAGCCAGTGGTTGAATCATGTCCTCACACACGCCAAGCACTTCGTTTAAGGATATAGGCTCTGGTGATATAGACAGTTTGCCAGACTCAATCAGGGCTAAATCAAGTACTTCATTAATAAGCTCTAGCAAATACCAGCCAGCTTGCAGAATTTGCTTAATGCTGGATTTCTGTGCAGGCGAAGGCGGCGGTGCGCTGGTGTCCATTAGCTGCGCAAAACCCAAAATAGCATTCAGTGGTGAGCGCAGTTCATGGCTCATGCTAGACAAAAAGTCGGACTTGGCAAGGTTAGCTTTCTCGGCCGCTTGCCTTGCGGTTTTCAGCTCGATGTTGTTTTCCTGCAAGGCCGTATCTAGCAGTATCCGTTCGCTAATATCGCGCGCTGCTGCAAACACACCTTGCAAGTTGCGATCGCGGTCGAAGAAGGTGGTGGCGTTATAAGACACCACAGTTTCATTGCCATTACGAGCTAAGGCAGTAAGTTCGTAATTGGTCACCTTGTTTTTACTGAGTACCATTTTGATGCTGGCTTCAGCGCGTTCTGGGTCGGTGAAGTAATTCTTGAATGGCGCGCCAATCAGTTCATCACGCGTGCAACCGGTTAGCCGTTCCATTTGCCTATTCACGTCGGTAATAATGCCGAATGGGTCGGTGGTTATCATTGCATCAATGTTGGCCTCAATCAGCGAACGGGTATAGAACTGCTGATCACGCAAGCGTTGGTCGAGCTTTTTCTGTTCGGCTTCCACCTGCTTGCGGGCAGTGTTATCGGTGCCAATCAGCAAATAGCCAATAATATTTTCATTCACATCGCGAAGCGCAGTAACTGACACTAAAGCCGGAAAACGTGTGCCATCTTTGCGGATATAGGTCAGTTCGTAAATATCTTCAATGCCGCGCGAGGCTTTGAATGCCAGTGCCTCAAAGCCCGGCTGAATAGCGGTGCCAAGTTCATGGCTTAAGGCTTCGGCACGGGCAATTACTTCATCAGGGTCGGAAATATCGGCTGGTGTCAGTGTGTTCATCACATCATCTGCAGCATAGCCCAGCATGCGTTCGGCACCCACGTTGAAAATCTGAATCACCCCTTTGGCATCGGTGGCAATGCTGGAGAAGTTGGCGCTATTAAAAATGGCGCGTTGCAATGCGCCCGCTTTTAGTAAGGCGTCTTCAACTTGTTTACGAACACTGATGTCGCGCAAAATACTGGTGAAATACAGTTCGTCGTTTAAATACATTTCACTGACAGCAATTTCCATTGGAAACACGCTGCCATCTTTGTGACGGCCTTGCACCTCGCGCCCTAAGCCGCTCGCGCTGTCTTTATCGCTGGCTTTGTAATAATCAAGAGAACTACTTTTCTCTTCATTAGAAAGCTCTGGGATAAGAAAACTCAATTTTTGCCCGTGAATTTCCTGTTCTGAATAGCCAAACATATGCTCTGTAGCAGGATTCACTTTCTCAATAATAGTGCTATTGGCATGCAAACAAAGAATACCGTCGGTAGTGGTGTTCAGCACCGTTTGCACAAACGTAGCACTGTCGTGCAAGGCCTGCTTAGTGGCATATTCTTCGGTCACATCGCGAAACACCAACACCGCGCCAATAACCTTGCCTTCGCGGTCGTGTATCGGCGCACAGCTGTCGGCAATATCGCGTTCATTGCCATCGCGGGTAATTAGCACCGTGTGGTTTGCTAAGCCCTGCACTGTGCCACGCGCCAAGGCGTCCAAAACCGGGATGGTTGCTGCTTGCCGTGTTTGTTTATTGATGATGTTGAAAACCTCGGCAATCGGCCGACCAAGCACCTCTGCTTGCTGCCAGCCAGTCATGTTCTCGGCCACTGTATTAATTAGCGTAATGCAGGCGTAGGAATCAGTTGCAATAACTGCATCACCAATCGAGCTAAGTGTAATGCGCAGCTTTTCTTCACTGACTAATAAGCTTTGGTTGCTTAGCTCGAGTTTTTCAGAGGTTTGCTGCTGCACACCAAGCAAATGTTTGGTTTCTAGGTGCACTACGTTTTTGATGCGTTGCTGGGCGCGTTGGTAGTTCAAATAGATAAATGCAATCGCAAATAGCATCCATAAAGTGGCGGCGCCCAAAATAATATTAAACAAAAAGCGCATTTTGGATTTGAGTGCCTCTTTGCGTAGTCCTAAGCTGCTTTGTTCTATGCTAATGAACGCAGCTATTTCAGTGCCAATTGCGTTCATCAAGCGTTTGCCTTCACCGCCGCTAACCAGTGCAGTTGCAGCATTGATATCCTGATTACGCCTTAATTCGATGACGTTCGATGCGTGTGTTAACTTGCTGTTAATTAATGGTTCTAGAGCAGCTAAACGCTTTTTCGCTTGTGCTGTATTAGTGCTTGCTTTCAGTACCTTGATGCGCACAGGAATATTCTTGCGTGCTGTTAAATACGGTTCAAGAAAGCTTTCGTTGCCAGTTAATAAAAATCCACGCTGGCCTGTTTCGGCGTCTTTCACTGCCGATAGCAATGCATTGGCTTCGCTTATGGCATGCTCTGAGCTTTCCTGAGCATCAAGTGCACTTTCAATTTGCCGATAAGACCAAAGCGAGACGGTAAGGGCGGAAACCACCAGCAGTATGGCAAGAATAAATGAAACGAGAACGGTATGGCTTGCTTTCATAATATGGGGGCTTTCGTGAGTCTTACGTTGTGCATATGAAGCATGCTGATTAGTCAAAGTACCACTATCCGCTAGTAATGACTAATTATCTGATAATTCATTGATGTTTAAGCTATATTCAACATTTTATCTTGATATAGCAAATGAAAACAGTCTGTACGGTAAAGCACATAACAATAAGATAAGCGGCTTATGTGCTGCATCGCACCGACTGTTTTGGCTGTACCTATCAAGCTTAATTACCTCAACGAATGGCTAGACTCATGAAAACCAAAACAATACTCAGCGATATTAAAACCCTGCGCAAAAAAGCGCGCCAACATATTGAGCAAGGCGCAGTTACAGAAAGCTATTCAGCAGATCGTGTTGAAGTCATTCGATTGCTCAATGATGCGCTTGCCACAGAAATTATCTGCGTATTGCGTTATCGTCGCCACCATTTCATGGCGCGCGGCTTGGTAGCAAAAAGTATTGCCGATGAATTCCTGATCCATTCCAATGAAGAGCAAGGCCACGCTGATCAACTAGCGGCGCGCATTGTGCAATTGGGCGGTGAGCCAGATTTTGCACCCGATGGATTGAGCAGTCGTAGCCATGCCGAATATGTGCCTGGAAAAGATTTGCTTGACATGATTAAAGAAGATTTAGTGGCAGAACGCATTGCCATTGATAGCTACCGTGAACTCATTCAATACTTAGGCGATAAAGATTCCACCACTAAGAAAATGCTAGAAGGTATTTTGGCTGTTGAAGAACAACACGCCGATGAACTAGCTGATTTGATGGAAGGTTTACCGGCGCGAACTAAAGCTTGATTGAAGAAGCTTTGCAATAGCGAGCAACGGGTGCATCGATTTAAGAAACGATGCACTAATCACCAAACCGGTTAACTGGCCGAGCAGTTTTTTCATCAGCTCTGGGCGCTGTGTTAAGAAGCGCATGGTGTTGCTACGTGGGTAGCTTTGCGAACGTTCAGCTGGCACAGGGCCAAGTTTAAATTCAATCAGTTGGCGTTGGCTGGCCATTTGTTCACGAAGCAGAACACGCTGTTGTGCCAGAGATATTTCTACAGGAGTTGTGGGTGTTGTTAAGTTTGTATTCATAGCCGGCTCTTGATTAAGGCTAAATCGGTGGCAAGTTCTTCGCGCGTTGCGGCAAAGCTTTGGCTGTTTAGCATCGACAAAGCACGAATACGCTGCCAGGCAAGGCCAAGGCCAAGGCCATACAGCACAATCACTGAACAAAGTGCCAAGACTCGATAAGCACTATCCCAGCTCAATACCACTACCAGTAGCCCAATAAAAAACATCACACACAGCATGCATGCAAAACCGATTAAGCCGAATAGAAACATTTTCATTAGCCGATTTTTTTCTTCCAGCCATTCAATACGTGCTAATTGGCCATACAGATTTGCCTGCGTGCAAAGCGCACCGCCTGCTGAGCGTATAATGCGAAACGCGCTCAGTAGGTCGATGCTGCCGGATTCCTTTCCGTGCCGCATGGTTGCTTCATTTGAATTATCCATAACGGCGTCCTTTAAAGGTTTGCAACAATTAAGTATTAACTAGGTTTGGATTAACGACGTGCGAGCGCAAAACCAATGATTAAGCCAGCTGCAGCACCGGCACCAATCGCTTTCCAAGGTTGCTCATGCACATAGGCATTGGTGCTAGCAGCCGAATTGCGTGCATGTTGTTTAAGCATGCCGCCCATTTCTGTGGCCGATTCTTTAGCTTCAGATAGACGTGCGCTCAGTTTCGCTTTGGCTTTGTTTAAATCTTCGCCGGTAAGTGTGGTGGCTTCCTTAACTAAGTCTTCAATATCGGCAATAAAATTGTGTAATTCAGATGATGCGTTATTCATGACTGTTTCCGCCTTATTGCTTATTGTTGCTGTATCTTTTTCAGCGCCATTTGATTGTGAGTCTGAGTAATTTGAAATGTTGTTCATGGGTAACTCCTTGAGGGTTGATTGAACAGCTCGTCGCCATAATAGGAAACGGGGCAGGGGGAGTCTGTCATCGATTTATCGATGGCGAGCGAGACTGAATATTCATCGTAATGAATGCCAAACTTAGCGTCTGTGCGTCATCGCACGAAAGCATATACAACTATACGGCGGCAGATTAAGTGCTGTAGCGCATTGATACTAAAATTGCTTCATGTAATGATGTAGACTGCACATTTTTATGCTTAGAAGAAAAATAGTATGCCTACACAATCAATGTCTTTCTCCATCTGGGCGGTTGTCATCGGCGCCTTGCTGATCATCATGGCTTTGTCTAGCACCTTGCTAAAACGTTTGCCATTAAGCACCGCCATGTTGTATCTGTTTGCTGGCGTAGTGCTCGGCCCAATCGGTTGGGAGCTGATGTCACCTAATCCATTTCTGTTTTCAGCAAGCATAGAGCGAATGACCGAAATCGCTCTGCTGATATCGCTGTTTGCAGCGGGGTTAAAACTGGGCTTGCCACTATCCAATAAACATTGGCGTATTCCAATAAGTCTCGCGTTTGTCTCGATGACGATATCGGTGTTGTTCAGCACAGCGCTTGGCGTGTATGGTTTGGGGCTGTCGCTGGGTGCTGCAATACTTTTAGGCGCCATCATCGCACCCACAGACCCAATACTTGCGTCTGATGTGCAGGTTGAAAATGCCACTGATCGTGACCGTTTGCGCTTTAGCTTAACAGGCGAAGGTGCACTGAACGACGGCGCGGCATTTCCATTTGTGCTGTTAGGGCTAGGCTTGCTAGGCTTACACAACTTGGGCGTTGGCGGCTGGCGCTGGGTGCTTATTGATGTGTTGTGGGCAATTAGCGCGGGCTTATTGATAGGGGCATTGTTAGGTAAATTAATTGGCAAATTGGTGGTGTATTTACGAAGCCAGCACAAGGAATCCATCGGGCTTGATGAGTTTTTAGCTTTGGGTTTAATTGGGCTTTCCTATGGCGCGGCCACATTGCTACATGCCAGTGGTTTCTTGGCCGTTTTTGCCGCAGGGCTGGCCCTGCAGCGGGTTAAAGAGCCGCAATTAACGGAGGGCAAAACAATGGAAGTTACGCTGGTCTTGGATAATTCAGAGGCGCAAGTGGCCGCAGCTACTGACCCAGAACATGCCAGTGCCTATATGATGCAAGCGGTGCGTGGTTTTAATGAACAATTGGAACGTATTGGTGAAGTTGCTGTGGTGTTGGTGATGGGTGCTATGCTCGCGTTCACCAATCTTACACCCAGTATTATTGTATTTGTTGTGCTGTTTTTTATTTTGATACGCCCAGTATCGGTTTGGATTGGTTTGCTAGGTGCGCCTGTTTCGCAAGATCAACGAATGTTGATGTCTTGGTTTGGCATCCGCGGTATTGGTTCAATCTACTATTTGATGTATGCCATAAACCATGGCCTGCCATTTGCTTTGGCCGAGCCAATTGTTGCGATTACACTGGCTACGGTAACTGTATCCATCGTGTTGCACGGCATTTCAGTAACGCCATTGATGGCTATTTACGCACGTAGAAAAGCAAAGCGCTTGCTTAAATAATATCTCTATTGCCGTATAAAATTTAGCAGGTCGTTAGTTAAGCGTTGTTTATGGGTTGCAAATAAGCCATGTGGCGCATCTTCGTATTCAATTAGTATAGAATGCGCTATGCCTTTTGCTGCTTCGCGCGCGGAGGCTTCAATTGGCACGGTCTTGTCTTCGGTTCCGTGAATAATGAGCGTTGGCACCTTGAAATGTGCTAGGTCGCCGCGAAAGTCGGTGCTTGAAAATGATTTCAGACATTCAAGCGTAGCTTTAAGGCTAGCCTGCATCGCAACATTACGCATATTCTCCAGCAGTTCAACGCTAATCAAATGGCCAAGCGTACCTACACCAAAAAATTTGTGGAAGAATTCGGTAAAAAATTCTGCTCGATCTTCATTGAGAGCAAGTGCCGTTTTATCAAATGCTTCTTGTTCGGTGCCAAGCGGATTGTCATCGGTTTTTAATCTGAACGGTACAACAGATGAAATAAGTGCGGCTTTTGCCAGCCACTCACCTTTATGCCTCGACATATAGCGAGCCACTTCGCCTCCGCCCATTGAGAAGCCAACAATCACCGCATCGCGCGCGCCTGTTTGTTCAATAACACTGGCTAAGTCATCGCTCAAGGTGTCGTAGTCGTAGCCGCTCCACGGTTGCGATGATCGGCCAAAGCCGCGTCGATCATAGGCAATAGCACGGTAACCAGCATTGGCAATCGCCATGGCTTGGTCATCCCAGCTATCGGATGATAAAGGCCAGCCATGCATCAAAATTACCGGTTGGCCACTGCCCCAATCTTTAACATAAAGTTTAGTGTTGTCTTTAGTAATAATGTAATTCATGGTCGGATTCCTTATGGTGCTTGCAGGTGAAGCGAATTATTGAATGAAAAGTTATTTTTTATTGCCAGCAAAAAGCAACAAAAAGCCAGCAATAAGTACACCTGCACCTAACCATGTTGGAATATTTATTGTTTTATTTTCGGTGACAGACAGTTCGACTGAACCCAGCTTTATTTGCTCAGATTTTTTTGGATAGCTGAAACTTCCAAAGGCTAAAAAAATAATACCTGCAATGACGAGCACAATTCCGGTTATTTTAATGGGATGCATGATTATGGTTCCGTGAGAGTAGTTGTGTTAGTGAGTAGAGTAAATGGATTGATGGCTGTGCCCTGCCACCAGTTTTTTTCTGGACCGAGCACAAAGATAGCAAAATGCAAATGCGGCGCCTCTGGGCTGGCGTTGCCGGTGCTGCCAACAGTGCCGATAAGATCGCCACGCCGTATGCTTTTGCCTTCCACAATACCGTTGGCATAGCTAGCCAAGTGTGCGTAGTAATAGGCATGCACTTCGCTGGTATCAAATTGGTATATGGTTAAGCCGCCTTGTTTGCTATTAAATAACTTAACGACTTTGCCATCGGCTACTGCAAACACTGGCGTGCCTTTCGGCGCCATAATATCAATGGCATCGTGCACTCGGCCGGCTCCGCGTGCGTCTTTGAAGGTGTTGGTTAATTGATTTGCAGAAACCCCCTGCACTGGAATAATCAACGCGCCTGACTGTGCTGCCATTTGTTGGGTAGGTGCGATTATTGCAGGTGCGATGTCTGCCGGCAAAGTGTTCTCCATTGGGGGTGGAGTTAAGGTTGTAGGTGCTACGTTGTCGGCATTGTTTGAGGGTGCCAAAACGATAGCGGGTGCCATCACTTTAATTTTCTGCGCCACCGAGCTTTTAGACGGAAGCCAGTCAATCGTCCAGCCCAGCCTTTGGGGCGCATGCCATTGCATAAGCACCACAAACAGTAGGCTGAATGCACCAAACAGCGCGCCGGCCATAAACAGCTTAATTCGCAACGCAGCATTTACACCACTATTGCGGGCTTTGTCATCGATCACTCGTTCGTCAAGCGTGTTCATTCTTGTAGCAATGCGGTCATGCCTGGCGACACAGCTGCCGCCAGAGAATCCGCATTCCAGTTGCTTAAGCGAATACAGCCATGTGATTCGGTTTTGCCAATCTTTGATGGCTCAGGTGTGCCATGAATGCCGTAATGTTCCTTGGAAAGATCAATCCACACCACACCCACGGGGTTATTCGGGCCAGCTGCTATTTTTGCTTTGGCACTGCCAGGCTTTGCATCCCAGAACAGTTTTGGGTTGTAATTAAATATGGGATTTCTGGCAACACCTTGGATTTTCCAAGAGCCAACTGGCAGTGGGTCGTGGCTGCTGCCAGTAGATGCAGGATAACGCGCAAGGATTTTACCGTTGCTATCGAGCAGAGATACCGAAGCGTCTGAGCGATCAACCACAACGCTCGCCGCCGCTGGTATCGGCTCTGGCGATAATATATTCGGCACGATGATACTTTCACCAGCGCGTCCGAAATTTGCTTGGGCATTTAATCTTTGCAGTAAAGCGGGGCTACTATGAAATTTTTCGCCGAGTGCTTCAAGCACTGAGCTGAAAGCCAATGCCTTAAGTTTCGATTTACCAGACATGCTGGCCGGTATGCTAACAAAAGGTCCGGCAACGTCGGCGGCAGTAATGGTGTAGTTTACCAACGCAGGGGCATTGTCTTTATTGAGTATGGTCCAAGTTGCCGCATCAACAACACCACTGTTGGAAATGTTCTTAGATGACTGATACGCGATAATCGCATTGCGCATATTGCCACCGAAGCGCGCATCAATTTCACCTGGCGAAAAATGTGCCCGATCCAATAAAATCTGAGTGCGAAGCAATGCGGCTTGGCCGGCTGGATCAGCCGAAGTTGGGCTGTTGACTGCATCTATCGACAGTTGCATGTTAGTGGCTGCACTAACGGCCGAAGCGGATGGCGTGTAGGCAGTGATTAATGCCGCGAGAATGGCGATTGAAAGATTCATCGTAATTTTCATCAGGGTTCAACGTCCGAAACGGGCGCGGCAACCACCAGTCACCCATAGCCCGCGGCTGTCTTCATAGCCCCAAGTACGGCCGTTAACGCAGGCGGTTTGCGACAATTGCTGAATTAGACGTGGTTGGCCATAGCGGTCATCCCAGTTGCAGCGGGTCATGGCATTATTTTCGCTAGAGCAGGTCACCGCGTAATTGGCATCGCCTTGCCAATTGCCGTTGTTTCCGTTGTTTCTGCCATTGCCAGCGAAACGGGCGCGGCAACCATCACTCACCCACAGGCTGTTGTTTAGGTCATAGCCCCAAGTGTTACCTTTGACACAAGCGGTCTGCGACAACTGTTGAACAACATACGGTTGGCCGTAACGGGCATCCCAGTTGCAGCGTGTCTGATTGTTGTCGTTGCTGGAACAGGTTACCGAGTAATTGTTGTTGCCTGTTGGCTGGTTCACCGAGCTAAATTGCGCGCGGCAGTTTCGAGTTACCCACACCATGCCATCTCGCTGGCCCCAGGTACTACCGGCTATGCACGCAGCGCTGTTGTTGAGCTTTTTCTGCAGTTGCACACGGCCGGCGAAACCGGTGTTGCATTGGCGGTATTTACCTTTGTTGCTTTGGCAGGTCACTGTTCGGCGGTCGGAGTTATTGTTGCCGCTCGAAGTGGTATTCATGCCGAAGCGGGCTCGGCAACCATTGCTAACCCAAACCGTGCCCTGACGCTGGCCCCAGTTCTGGTCTTCAACACAGGCCGAAGAGGAAATGCGTTGGGTGAGGATGGCGCGGCCTTGGAACGGCAGCGGACATTCGCGGTATTTGCTGTTGTCGCTGGAGCACACAATTTCACGTGCTGACCAGCCGGATTGAGGACGCCACGGATTGTCAGTATTATTCTGGTTCTGCTGCTGAGTGTCAGCCATGTCGCGTCGAATCTGCTCCATTGACCAGCCAGCATCCGATTGATCAAGGTAATAGCTGAGCTGGGCATCAGAAATCATTCGGCCGTTGTTCTGGCTCTGGTATTCTTGTTCGATCATCCGGACTGTGTTCCGGTAATCGCTTTGCGCGGAAACGCTGCCTGCCGACAGCAAGCTGCCGATTGTGAGCAGTGCTGTGAATATAAACTTGGACATGGTAACGCTCCTGACAATATATAAATGAGTACAGCAATATTCACACTGGTCAAGTTAGGCGTCTGTTCGGAAACGAACTTAGCTGTAAATGAAAAAGAGCCAGCTTGCGCAGGCTCATTTTTTGCAATTTTATAGCCGTTTATGCTATTACTTAGCAGCGCTTACTCGCCAGATAATATTGCCAACATCGTCAGCAACAAGCAGGGCGCCTTTTTTATCTAGCGCTACACCCACAGGCCGCCCAAAGGCATCGCCTTGGGGGCTAAGAAAGCCAGTCAATACATCTAAGGGCATTCCGATTGGCTTAGCGTTTTTAAACGTAACGAAAATAACTTTATAGCCACTGTGCGGCTTGCGATTCCATGAGCCATGCTGGCCAATAAACATACCATTTGAAAAACGGCTCGGCAGGCTTGTGCCAAGCGAGGACGCTAATCCAAGTGGTGCGGTATGTGATCCTAGAGCATAGTCGGGAACCAGTGCTCTTGCGACTAAACTTGGATTTTGCGGCTTAACCCGCTGGTCAATATGTTGGCCATAATAGCTATACGGCCAACCATAAAAACCACCATCACGAACAGATGTTAAATAATCTGGAACAAGATTGTTGCCGAGCTCATCGCGTTCGTTGACAACTGTCCACAATACGCCGCTTTGTGATTCCCACGCTAAGCCATTTGGGTTGCGTAGTCCTGAGGCAAAAACGCGATGACTGCCAGTTTTAATATCCACTTGCCAAATTGCTGCGCGCTCAGCTTCAACAGCTATGCCGCGCTCGCCAACATTGCTGTTCGAACCTACGGTGACAAACAAATGATTGCCATCAGCACTTGCGATTATATTTTTGGTCCAATGGTGATTAATTCGGCCAGCAGGAAGGTCGGTAATCTTTACGCCTGGCGCACTGATCTTTGTGCTGCCAGTAACGTAAGGAAACCGTACGATAGCATCTGTGTTTGCCACATATAAATCGGAGCCTATTAAGACCATACCAAATGGCGAATGCAAGCTTTGCAACAGTACCGAACGAAAATCGGCTATTCCGTCAGCATCGGTATCGCGTAATAAGGTAATGCGGTTGGCGCTGGGCACACCTGCACCGGCTTTTTTCATCACTAAGCCCATCACCACGCCTTTAATGCCTTTGCCGTCGTCTGGTTTTGGCGGAGCATTGCTTTCTGCCACCAAGACATCGCCGTTTGGCAACACCAACAACCAACGTGGATGCAATAAATCTTGAGCAAACGCGATAACGTGCATACCCATTGCTGCTTTTGGTGTGGTGCCTGATGGCCAACCAATGGCCGGTGCAATATTGACGGTTGGAATTAGCCTGAGAGTTGGCTCTGGCAAATTAGGCTTTAGGCCAAAGCTATTAGAATTAGATTGATTACGTATTTCGCTGCATGCGGTTGTTTGTAAAATTAAAATGATGAGGTAAAACAAAAGTGCGACCGAAATCGGCCGCACTTTTTTATCTGTATTTAAAAAGTTATAAATTACAGTCGGCCCATTAGTAGCAAAACAATAACGATAACTACCACCAAGCCTAAACCACCGCTGGGTGCATAGCCCCAACTTTTGCTATGCGACCAGCTAGGCAGTGCGCCAACTAGCATTAAAATTAAGACGATTAATAAAATAGTACCAATACTCATGGCATTCTCCTTGAAGGGTTATTTACGACAACATTGCTATGAACTGCCAATTAGATTTGCTAAAAACTCTGCAAATCAATCACAACCCAATGCTTATTAAGGACGTGGATCAGCATCGGCGCCGTCGTTACCCTGGTTGCCTTGATTGCCTTGTTCGCCTTCAACGCCCTGCCTGCCTTGAGCTCCCTCAACACCTTGGTTGCCTTCAGTACCTTGTGCACCTGTTGCACCGGTTGCACCGGTTTCACCAGCAGGGCCTGGCGCAATAACTGTTGTGGCTGGAACGGCAACAACCTCAGGGTTTGCGTCATAGCAGGCTGTTAATACTGACATCGCTAGTAACATTGAAACAATAAGTAGACCTTTCATAGAAAATCCTTTAATAAGTAGAAACAAAATTAGGGAAAGGCTTGTGCGTAATCGCATTTGATGTTTCAACACGTCTTGCTCAAGCTTGTGCCACAGTTTGAGCACATGATCAGCGTATGCGCTTGCTAAGTATCGCTCTGTGCGTTATCACGCATTGAGATAAGATTTTTTATAAATCAAAGAAATCAAAGGGGACGGAGGTCATTAGCGTTTGAATAACGCTCAAACAAAACCCGGAAGCTACTTAATTCACCAAGCCCGCCAACACAAACACCGCCAGCACACCAAGCCACAGCAGCAGCATGCGCCATGCCAAGCTCATTGCGTCGCGCAGTTCCAGCAGTGCAGGGGCGCTGGCTGGGCCGTCATCGGCATCGGCCGCTTCATCGGCTAATTCAGACGCCACGCTAACGGTTGCGGCAGTGGCTAAGAAGCTGTAATCGAAACGCAAGCCGCCGTTTTGATACCACTCGCGCCAGACGTTGATGACCTTATCGAAATTGGCGGCCAAAGCCATGGCGAAAGCCATTAAATGCGCTGGTGGGCAATGCGCAATATTCAGCGTTTTCTTGGCGGCTTCCTGTATTTCGCTGGGCAATGCCATCTCGTGTTTGTGGTGCACTTGCAGATACAACAATCGGTATGCCAAAGCGCCGGCTGGCCCTAATAGTAAAAACCAGAATAGCACTGCGAACCAGCGGGTTAGGGCATTTTCAAACACAGCGGCCACCACAATCGGGCCATCCAAGCTCAGCGTTTGGCCTTCTTCATATAATGCTTTCGCAGCGTTTTCTTTTTCTTCTAAACTGGCGGCGTGAATAATACTGTTCACATCAAGATCTAAATCTCGCGGCCCCCAGGTATACAACATGGCGGCTAAGGCAACCAAAAATGCAAAAACGCCATCTAGCCAGAAAACCAATAGCCACAATACTACGGCAGGCAAGGCAATGCTGAGCAATAGCGCGTAGCCACTTTGCCAAAACAGTTTTGTAAAGAATTGCTGTTGCAGATAGTCTAGCCAACGTTCAAACCAAGTAAAGTTCCGCCATTGGCTTATTTGCGGCATGGCGTGGCCAATAATCAAGGCTGCTATCACCGCCATTACTGTCCAGGTCATCTTGTTCTCCTTTAGCCGCTAGTATGCCAAAAATCAGGCGGGCTTGTTTGCGCTAGCTAACCAAGATTGCAGCAGATAATGCGATATCGACATTTTATCGGGCAATTCCATCTCGCCACTTGCCACTAATGCGTGGATTTCAGCAGCGCTGAACCAACGTGCGGCCTGCAGTTCTTCGCTGATAGTTACTATTTGATGCGGCGCATACGCATTAAAGCCAAGCATCAAGGCCATTGGCATCGGCCATGGCTGAGAAGTCACATACTCAACACGCTCAACTTTAACCCCAGCTTCTTCCCAGGTTTCACGAACCACGGTTTGTTCTGGTGTTTCGCCAGGCTCAACGAATCCGGCTAATAATGACCATTTCTTTTCCGGCCAAATGGCTTGCCGGCCAAGCAGTACGTGCTCGCCGTCATTCACGCACATAATCACAGCTGGGTGGGTTTGTGGATAGGCGATTAAGCCGCACGCGCTACAAGAAGCGCTGTAGCCTGCGGTTTTAATATCCATCAGCGTACCACAACGTCCGCAAAATTCCGATTGCGCCTGCCAATGCAAAAGTGCTTTAGCCTGTGCGAAAATACTGGCGTGCAAGGCCTGCCATGTGTTACCTGCAACACGAATATTGATGCTAACGTAGGATTTCGATTTAATGGCATTTAGACTAATAGCAAAATAGCCCTGTTCGCCCAAAACACCGAGGAACGTTGCTTGTTCAGGGCGTCGCAAGGACAGATTTTCTCCACGATAAAAAATCTGTTCGGTGCTCACACAACAAGCTTCGCCTTTTTCACTTAATACCAAGACTTGCGCCTGTGGCCAGAGATTGTCTAAACTTTGCGGTTGGTTACGAAAGTGTTCCGCGCGATCTAAGCCTGCATGCTGGAAAGCGAAGTTTGGCATGCTCATCACACGCTAAAACTGCTGCCACAGCCACAGGTTGATTTGGCATTTGGGTTGCGGATAACAAACTGCGAACCTTGCAAACTTTCTCGGTAATCCACTTCAGCACCCATTAAATATTGCAAGCTGAGCGGATCAACAATCAGCGTCACGCCATCGCGTTGAATAGCCAAATCTTCCTGTTCTTGCTGTTCATCAAAACTAAAGCCATATTGGAATCCCGAACAGCCGCCACCGCTGATATAAACACGCAGCTTAAGCTCTGGATTGGCTTCTTCTTCAATCAAGCTGGCCACTTTAGCCGCCGCACTGGCAGTAAAATTCAGCGGGGCAGCAACGGTTTGGTATGTAGGGCTATTCATGATTTCCGCCAAGGCTCTTACGCGTGTGGAACATCGTGGACTAATTGGCCGCTGACCGTAGCGCCAGCAGTAATTTCAATCAGTTTATAGTGGATATTACCTTGTATATGGGCAGTTTCTGTCAATTCAACCCGCTCAGAGCAATACAAATCGCCGATTAAGCGCCCAGAAATAACCACTTGCGGCGCTTTTATCTCGCCTTCAATACAGCCATCTTTGGCTAATGTGATTAAAGAATCTGCACCGTCTTCAGCTAAAACTTTACCGATCACTTTGCCTTCAATAAACAAGCCGCCAGCAAAGCGAATATCTCCATGAATCACTACGCGCGGGCCAATAAGGGTTTCTACTTTATCGGAACCGAATGCCGACAGTTTTGTTTTTTTAGTATCAAACACACCACTCTCCAAATCTTAATTATTAATCGTTGTTGTATTTAGCTGCTTAGGCTGCCAATTAAACACTTTGTCAATTGTACCAAACGCGCCCTTAAGTGTTACCCGAACGTGTTGCGGAGTAAAATCAGTGGGTAGCATCACGCTGCCCTGCATTAACTGAAAATACCGGAATGAAAACGCCTGGCTAGCTGCATTCGGATTTTGCAGTAAGGCATTCCAGCTGATGGTTTTCAATTTCCCATCACTCACCCCATCCACATCAAAGCGCATTTGGCCGGAGGTTATTCCACCGCGGTTGATGTTTTGAGTTAGGGTAACAGCATATTGCCAAGCACCATCGCTGGCTTTGGCAAACTCGGCATTGTGCACAATTAAGCCATGCCTGCGGCCTGATGAACCAACAAGGCGCTCATAAAAATCGAGGTCTGCTTTTAAGCCAGCAATTTGTTCGTCTTTTTCGGCCAACGCAATCTGAATTTGATTATTGGCAGCGCGTGAAATAAATTCTGAGCGCTTACTATTGGCCAGTTCTTGCTTCATCACCTTCAACTCGCGTATTGCTTGTTGCTCGGTGGCTTGGCTGTCTGCCAAGTTCGTTCTTAGCTTGTAGGCATTCGATTCTGTGCTTTGAATAAACAGCCAAACAAACGCAATACAAAGTAATAGCCACAATGCAGCTGATATCAGCAATGCTTTCTTGATATATGGTTTATCAGTCACGATTGAGAATCTGGGCAAATCCTTATTCTGAATAGCCATAGCAGAACTCCAAAGCGTCACTTCAAGCCTGCTATTATAGCGTTTACTGAAACGCGTGCTTGATCTATTACAGCATAGCAACTGGCGACTTGGCCTGATTATAGGCATAATAAGCTATAGGGCGCGCGCGATGGATATGGGATACCCGTTATGAATACTTTTATGGAGCCTGGCAACTATCGGCAGACACAAATTCTTGGCAGTCTGGGACAGCGGCTATCCGGATTTTGTGCTGGGCAATGGGATCTAAATGCCATCTGGTTATTGCGAGAAGATCTGCAAGCCTGCCTTAGTCTATTAAGCGGTCAACTTTCTAGCACAGTTCAGCAATCCATTGACAACATCATCCATGTGTTAACGCACTGCATTGAAAGCACACAATTCCCTGATAGCGGCCAAACCGCGCAGCTCGTGGTGTTAAGCCATGATTTGTATGCTGCCGATTCTGCTCAGGTAAAATCGGACGCTGAAACAAGCCCAATTGACAATGCATCAGACACAGCAACGACGCGCGCCGAAACACCTCCTAAGGCTTTTTGGCGACAGTGGTCGGAAGATGCCATGCCAAGCCAAGCATTGAGCAGCCATGCATCGCTTATAGCGATTACACAGGAAGCACCAACAACAGGGATAAGTGCAATGCAGGATAGTAACGATAATCAAGCCGCGTCATCACACATGGCCAGCGAAATTAATACATCCTCAAGACATTTGCGCATCTATCACGTAACCGACTACAGCGCCTTATCCATCCAGCTAGACCAGATTCTTGAGAAGCAGGGTTTTGATGTTGAATTATTGGGTACCGAGCTTGAACTGCAAGAATTACTGCTGGCACTGCCCGCTGATTTAGTGATTATTGATGCCAGCTACAGTAAAAATTCAACCAATATACAGTCGATAATTGCCGACTATAAAAAAACAAGTGCTAAGTCTTTAATTGCAGTTCAACTAAGCGCGGATGCAGAAGCGGCAGAAACGACTCGCTTGGCCAACTCAGCCATTGATGTGGTGTATAGCCAAAACACAGACGCCAACACCTTGGTTGCGCATATCGATCAGTTACTAAAATTCGGTAAGGGCGAGCAGTTTCGCGTGCTAATTGTTGAGGATGATCGCTCGCAAGCGATGTTTGCCGAAGGCATCTTGCGTAATGCCGAAATCAGTACCAAAGTATTGCTAAGTGCAGAGAATTTACTAGCAACTATCGAAGAATTTAAGCCCGACTTAATTCTGATGGATATGTATTTGCCAAACGCCAACGGTATTCAGCTAACCGAATTGATCCGGAATTCCAGCCATTTCCAAAATACCCCGATTGTGTTTTTGTCTGGTGAATCCGATGAAGATAAGCAAATGGATGCATTGGAAGCGGGCGGCGATGATTTTCTTACTAAGCCAATACGGCCACGCAGGCTAATAGCCGCGGTCCAAAATCGCATTAAACGCCACCGCGCACTTCAGCTCGGGGCGCAGCCTGAAACACCTGCGGCAGCGAATACTAACGGTGGGTTAATGCACCGCACAGACATGTTAGATTGCATGAAAAAGAATATTGATAGTAGCAATCACGCATTGATGTACATCGAATTAAACGGCTTGAATTTACTCAAAGACCGGCTTGGTTTGTCGGCGCTTGAAAGTTTACTGAAGCAGTTTTCACAGTTCCTCGTTAAAACCTGCGAAGCCTACCCAATTGCACGCTTTAGTGATGGCGCCTTTGTGATGATTTACCAAGGCGATTGCACTGAGAGCGGCTTGCAAAAAGCTGCCGCCAAAATACGCCATCAGCTGATGACACAAAAGTTTAATGTTCAAGATCAGATTATTGAACCACGCATCCAAATTGGTGTTTGCCATTTTGAGCATGGCGATAATACTGACTTACTGATTACCACCGCTGAACGTACTGCGCGAAGTGCGCGGGCAGAAGCGTCAGGAATTTTAATCTATCAGCCGCAGGCTAGCGGCGAAATGTTAAAAGAGCAGCGTATTGTTAGCTTGCTCAACGAAACCAATCAGGGCAGCGCGCTATCGCATGTGTATCAGCCAATTGTTGCAGTGGCTGGCAGCGATGAAAAACAGTTTCAAACATTGTTGCGCTTAAATGATGAGAATGGCCAAGTTATTCCTGCCGCCGAGTTTATCCCGATTGCAGAAAAAAGCAATTTGATTATCGGTATCGACCGCTGGTCAATCAGTAAAGCAGTGTCAACCATCGCCGCGCAAGCTAATGCTAATAATGAAATGAAATTGTTTGTCAATCAATCGAATGTCACCATGCTTGATCCTGAGCACTTGGGTTGGCTGAAGAACTTGCTTAAAGCCAATAAAATTCCCGACAACTGCTTAGTTATTGAGATTAATCATGACGACGCGCTGTTAAACCAAAAATCCATTCACGATTTCTGCCAAGCGCTGATTTATTCGGGCATACAATTCTGCCTTAGCCGATACAATCCAAAGAACGATGATTCAAATTTACTAGAAAGCCTGCCGTTGAGTTATGTAAAGCTTGCCCATAAATTTACCTCCGGCTCAGCAACTCAAGCTGTGCGTGATCAAATTAAATTATTGGTGGATAGAGCACATAGGCATGGATTAGAAGTGATAGGGCATAGCGTTGAAGATGCACAAACCGCTGCCACATTGTGGATGAGCGGTATTGATTACATTCAAGGTAATCTGGTGCAGTCGGCGAATAATCATTTAGATTTTGGTTTCGACCAGTCGGTTCTATAAATGAAAAAACCAAACGACATACCGATAGGCACCGTTCTGGTGCGCTGGCTTGCATTAGCCTCGGCCACCGGCGCGGCGCTAACCTCTGCCATTAGTTTGTGGCTAAACGATTCGGTTTGGCTTAATTTTTCGGTCATATCATCATTTCTAACGGTTTCGTTTGTGGCGGCATTGTGGAACAGAATCAGTGTCCATTCAAAAATATTGGGAGAAACCGAGCAATCCACGCAACTGCATATCCAAGAACTCAACAATTTGCAGTTTGAATTAGAAAAACATAAAACTTTTGAGCGCGAGCTGCGAACATCGAAGATTGCTGCCGAATCTGCCGCACTTTCAAAGAGTGAATTTTTGGCGACCATGAGCCATGAAATTAGAACGCCGCTCAACGGCGTTATTCCCATGCTTGATTTACTGGCAACCAGCAAGCTTGAAGTTGACCAAGCGGAAATCTTAAGCACTGCGCGCAGCTCAGCACATCAAATGAAACAAATTGTTGACGACATTCTTGACTATTCCAAGCTGGAAGCCAACAAGCTCAAACTTGAAACAACCGGGCTGAATATTCGCGAAGTGGTGTTTTCTGTAGTGCAGATGTTCAACAGCCAAGCGGAGGCCAAACGGATTAGCATCAATGTTAATCTTGACCCTTCTTTACGCTTGGCTTTACGCGGCGATCCGGTTCGATTACGGCAAATCTTAAGTAATATCTTAAGTAATGCGATTAAATTCACCAGCAAAGGCAGCATCACCATTGCCATCCGTGCGAAATCTGAAACCCGGCAACACCATATATTACGTTTTGAAGTCAAAGACAATGGCATTGGCATATCGCCTGAAAATGCTAGCCGTTTATTCAAGCCGTTTAGCCAGGCGGATGCCTCAACCACACGTATTTACGGCGGCACCGGCCTTGGCTTGGTCATCTGCAAACGCATTGTAGATTTAATGTCTGGTCAAATTGGGGTAGATTCACAGCCTGGTATTGGCTCAACATTTTGGTTTGAAATTCCGATGCTTAAAGCCATTGGCGATAGCCATGGCATGGCCTCTGAGCTGAAAAATGCAAATGTATTACTATTTACCACCGACCAAAACCTGTGTAATAAATTCGAACAATCCGACAGTATGCGTGAAACAAAGTTATCGATTACTGGCACGGCCATTGAAACCCAAAAAGCACTCTCTGAATCGGTAGCATCAGGTTCTGCGTCTGATTTTGATTTGCTGGTTATTGATATTAATTCTGGCCGGCAGAGCGCCTTGCAATTACAGAAAATGCTGCTTTCCAATACCGATTTCGAGCGCATGCGCATTGCAATGCTATTGAGCGCCGATGCTCCGCCACTTGATGCTGCGAAAAACCCACGCTGCCGAATTATTTCAAGAAACCTTGACAGCTCATTATTATTTAATGAATTAAGCAAACTGCTTTCAGTAACTTCATTAAACATACAATTACCAATACGCCTTGATCAAGAAGCATTTGTTAATATTCAGCCGCCTGATATGCTTTTAGCAGCAGGACAATCGCGCGGCACAGTGTTATTGGTGGAAGACAATCCGGTTAATTTGCTGGTTGCACAACGTCTAATACAATTATCTAGCTTTGATTTTATCAGTGCTGAAAATGGTGAAGTTGCACTAGAATTGCTGCAACAGCAGCCGTTTGATATGGTCTTAATGGACTGCCAAATGCCGGTGATGGATGGCTATACAGCCACGCAGGCATGGCGAGCAATTGAAAAAGCCAAAGGCTTACCGCACTTGCCCATTATTGCGATGACAGCCAATGCAATGGCTGAAGATCGGCAAAAATGCCTAGATGCCGGCATGGACGATTATTTGTCTAAGCCGGTAGATCGAAAGTTAATGCAACAAATTATGATGAAATGGTTAAAGAAAGAAGCCAGTCAAAAACCAATTTCTAACAATAAAGCCGCGGGCGAACAAGTAGTAAGCAAGCAAGCCACTATATTGAATGAGGATAAGTCAAGCTCGCTGGACTACGAAATCGTTAATGATTTACAGGATTTAATGGGTAGCGATTACCAAAGCCTAATCCGTATTTATCTTGAGGATAGTCCGAAACTAATCAGCCAATTATTGTCTGCCTTGCAAAACAATGATTGCATGGCGCTGATTTCTCCATCGCATACCCTAAAATCATCGAGCGCCAATCTTGGTGCGGTTACTTTGTCGAAAATTGCCATGAATATTGAACGCAGCGCGCGTGCCGGAGATATTAATTTACCTGTGAGTGCAAAAGATACTCTACTTGATGAGTTTGAGAAAGTTAAAGCGGCTTTAGCAAAACTAATCGTCTGATTGGTTACTGTTTTTACGGCTATCTTGCTGCCATATTTTTTTGGCCTGCATTTTCTTTACTAAATCATCGCCCACTTGTTTCGGCACATTAACTTCGCCCGCCAAGATGCGTGCAAATGGCGAAAGCAAGTGCAATGCCTGAACATAGACCTCGCGCTTGAAATGCACCACGTTGTCGCCTGGATACCAAAAATCGACCCAACGCCAAGAATCAAACTCTGGGGTTTCGGTTAAATCCAAACAGACTTGCGATTCATCGGCATTGAGCTTAAGCAAAAACCAAACCTGCTTCTGGCCAATGCACACGGGTTTGCTATTGGTGCGGATACTTCGCCTGGGCAAGCGATAGCGCAGCCAGCCAGGTGTTGCGCCTAATACGTCAACATGATGCGCTTCAAGGCCGGTTTCTTCGTACAACTCGCGGTACATGGCCTCAATCGGTGTTTCATCGGTGTTCATGCCGCCTTGCGGGAACTGCCAACCATCCCGGCTTACCCTGCGGGCCCAGAACACACTGCCATCCGAACGCATCAAGATAATGCCTACATTCGGGCGATAACCGTCCGGATCTATCACGGGCGGAACTCCAAAAATCTACTGTCTATAAGACTGCCACAGCGCTATGTATTGCACAAGCGCTAATATCGGATTGACTTTCAAGCGCTAAACCGCGAAAATAGGCACCCGTACAGATTTGGCTATGTAGCTCAGCCGGTTAGAGCACGTCACTCATAATGACGGGGTCGGTGGTTCGAGTCCACCTATAGCCACCAAAATAAAACCCGCTGAAAGGCGGGTTTTTGTTTATGTCAAAAAGTAAATCACCCTTTCTTTCGGCTAAACCGTATACCAAGGAGTTGCAGCAGCAAATAAGGGCCCAGAGTAAATTAAACCCAGGCCCTAGCCTTAGCCCACGATTTAAACAGTGGGCTGTATATTTTTTATAAACGGATAAATTGAACTTTCCGGCCCGTCTAAGTTTATCAATCACGATTAATATAATTCATAAAATACAATTAGATAAATAACTTATTGACATTCATAAGTGTCGGGTTTTTGTATTGCAATTTGTCGGGTTTTTGTGTACTCTATTCGAGTAACTTGGAGCTCAAAATGGCAGTTTCCCTGAAATCACGTGTAGAGCGCCGCTTGCTGAGAAAGCAGGTGGATGTGTTCACACCCAAAGATTTCGCCAACTTAGGTGGCGAAGATCAGGTTTTGCGCGCTTTGCGTATGTTGACGCGTGAGCAGAAGCTCATCCGCTTGGGTTATGGTGTTTATGCGCGATCTCGTAAATCTGCACTATCCGGACGCGTAGTTCTGGCTAATCCGCAAGGATTGCTAGCTGTGGGTCGGCAGGCGCTGGATTGCTTGAATGTGAAGTGGGAGCTCACCGACGCTCAGCGCGACTACAACAACGGCAAATCTACCCAGGTACCGGTCAATCCAGTTATTCGGGTCAAGGGTCGTTTTTCCCGCAAGTTGCGTTATGGTAATGCCGAGATTGTGATTGAACGCGGCCGTTGAACCCAGTCCGCAAGATTTTGCCGATGCCGCAGAGGAGCTGGGTCTGCCATCGCCGGAATTAGTCGAAAAGGATTTCTGGGTGGTGCGTGTGCTTTCGGTCATTCATACCTTGTCCAATATGCATCGAACATTCGTTTTTGGCGGCGGAACCTCGCTATGCCGGGCTTACCGTTTAATTGACCGGATGTCGGAAGATATTG
Organism: Arenimonas sp.; assembly: GCA_031428155.1. Lineage (GTDB taxonomy): Bacteria > Pseudomonadota > Gammaproteobacteria > Xanthomonadales > Xanthomonadaceae > Arenimonas. The sequence goes on from JANPOU010000024.1 coordinate 63,127, forward strand.
ATTTACGTGTGATTGGCCCGAACGATTTCTCGCGAGCTGATCGGAGAGCAATTCGTGAAGAAGTTGATGTGGCGCTGACGGTAATCGGACTGACAGGCGAGGGCTATCAAAAATTATCGTATGATGAATACCGCAAAACAGAATTCAATCTACCTTATGCTCTGACAATGCCTACCTCCGGCATTTTACGCAAACAAATCAAACTTGAGCTGGCGTTTTATCCACTTCAATTGGAAACGCAACCGCAGGCTGTTGTCTCTTTTCTGAATCAGGCATCGGGACGACCAGTCGAACTTGAAGGTTTTCCATGCGTGGCACTTGAAGAAACGGCAGCCGAGAAGTTTTTGGCATTATTACGAAGGGTTGGATCCTGGCAACAGCGCCCGGAAGGTAAGCAGTTCGACCATACATTAATACGACATGTTTATGATTTAGGTTGCATGCTCGAACATGTGGACCATGCAAAGGTGCTGGAACTGATTCAATCTCTGATACCCGGCGAGGCGGCGCGATATGGTCGGAGTCATGAGGAGTTTGCTGTTAATCCAATAACAGAAATGGGCCGAGTACTGCAGAGTTTGCATCAGCAGGAATATGAGCAGCGCTTTGATCAATTTCAGATAGCGATGGTATACGGTAATCGGAAAGAGTATGGACATTGCTTAGAGACTATTGAGAAGATTTATTCGTTATTAGAACTACGTTGAGCCGTTCTGGCTTCAGTACAAAAGGCGGGTTTTTGTTTATGTCAAAAAGTAAATCACCCCTTCTTTCGGCTAAACCGTATACCAAGGCGTTGCAGGAAGAACAGCGGGATGGCGAAAATAAATAGCCACATCACCGAATCGGTGAACCATCCGACCCAACTCTTCAGATCATTGCCTTCCGGTGGGATAGTGATGAACAGAAGTACAAAGATGAGTAATACGTAAAAAAAGATCAGGCTAAGCCAGCCGCCAATATTGTGCGGAATGAACAGCAGGAAAGTTTTCTGATAACTTTTGCCTTTCGAAAATACCGAGTACTGCTCAGACTCAAGAATGAATCGCGATAAGCGGCTTCTTAGGCTGTCCAACTCTTGTGATGTTTCGAGCTTGATTTCCTCAAGCCGCTGCGGCGTGCAGACTGGCTCTTGCGCTTTGAACCAGTTAGTGAGGAAGGCGATGCGCCGTTCCGCTAAATTAATCTCGTCTTGGTATTTGGCCTTGATGTTACGTTTTTCTAACCACGCGATGAACCCGCCCGCTGTTGTTCCAAGCAAGCCGACCAACGTAATTGCAGTCATCAGGGTTTCAAAAAAAGGCTTATTCAAGTCTGCGTCCATATTATTCCCCATTATTTGGCGCTTATGGCTAAAAAAAATAGCAATACCTTTAGTGTTTAAAGCACTGTACGCTAAGGTTAGCATAGCTCTCAGCGTGGTGTGTAATATGCTGTACGCTAATATTTTGCTTAATGTGCGACAACGCACTGATAAGCGATATTCCCTAAATTAGTATGACACTACGAATGCGCACATGCGTTTTCGCGCTAGCAACTAGACGGTGCTCAGGTTCAATGTACCGAACGTGTATAGCCTTTAACTTTTTGATACCGCACGCAGCTCGTGCATGGAGAAATACTTATGAAAAACAGTAAATTCAGTCTTATCACTATCGCTATTGTTGCTTCTTTATTGAGCACTGTTGCGTTTGCACAAAACAGCAACTATAACAACAGCTACGACGATGGTCGTTATGACGACAACAACGATGGTCGTTATGATAACGATAACAATTCACGAAATCTGATTGCGCAAGTGATTAGCGTACAACGTGTAAATAATCGCTATGCATCGTATCAGCATCAAGAATGCTGGAATGAGAGCACCAATGACTACGACGATAATTATTATCGCGATAGCAACGGCCGGTTGTACCGCAGCGACAGCCGCGGCAATGTGGGCGGTACAGTACTTGGTGCATTAATCGGCGGTGCTTTGGGCAATCAAGTAGGCAAAGGCGATGGCCGGACTGCAGCCACTATTGGCGGCGCAGTGATTGGCGGTGCCATTGGTAATAGTGCAAACCGTGGCGACGGCTATGATCGCTATACTGATAGTTCAAATACAGTACGCCGTTGCCGCACCGTGAACGACAACAATGATTATCGTAATAATTATAATGGCTACAACGTCACTTATCGTTACGGCAACCAAACGTATCGTTCATACATGAACCGCAATCCAGG
>JANPOU010000025.1:0-25077 GCA_031428155.1 Arenimonas sp.
GTGATCCATCGGTGCGGGCGTTTTGTCTTGTGCAAATGTCGCACTTGCAGCGGTAATCAAACCGATAAATACAATGGAGGTAAATGTTTTCATATCGTTTATTCCTTTGATTGTGTGTGGGATTATTTTGTTACGCGAATATTTTTATGCTGTTTCTCAGTGTTCCGATCCCGGCGGATGATCGTGTGGTTTTGATTCATCCAACACAGGTTTTGTGGCTGTCTTGGCTTCATCGTGATGAGCACCGGCTTCATGCGCATGTGGTTTAGTTTCGTCTATTGATGGCTTGTCTTGCTTATGGTTCATGCTAGGCATAGCAGCGTCATGATGTCCCGCTTCCATACCGGTATCGTCGTGGGTCATGCCGGGCATATCTTTCATGTCGCCATGATTTTCAGTGACTTGTTCACCACCACCGTGTGAATGACCTCCACTTTCAAGGACCAGGGTTTGGTATTGCTCGGGCGTCATTGATGGTAATTGTTTCAAGAACGCCACCATGCCCCAAATATAATCGTCTTTCATATTCGTGCCCCACGCGGCCATGCCCGAGGCTTTCACGCCGTGTTTGATCACCCAGAACGCACGGGCAGGATCGGGCGCGCCTAGCTTGGAAAGATTCGGTGGTGCCGGATACAAGATTTTACTCATCTCTGTGCTTTCTATGCCGGGCGCTAAATGGCAACCGGCACACATGGCAGCGTAATTGCCTGCCCCTTGTTTGATCATGGCCGGGTCGGTGAGTGCCGGCACGGTGATGTCATCGGCGCGGACCGCAATGGCGCGATCGCGTGTCGTTTCAATCAATTTATACACCACCGCCGAATGGGGTTCGTCGGCACCGGGGTTTATCAAACCAAAATAAATCGTACCTGCACCAATCAACAAACCTGCGCCACCCAAGATCAAACTGCTTCTAATAAAGCTCATAACTACTCCAAAATAATCAAGATTTGCGACGCGGGGGATTGCCAAAATTGGGATCGCTGCTAATACGACGAGCGACGGTGCCTTTTGGATTGCGATACCAACCCGGATCGGAATAATCGCCTTTGGCCAGATCATCGCGGACTTTGACAACGGTAAACATGCCACCCATTTCGATATTGCCGAACGGGCCTTTGCCCGCCATCATCGCCAGGGTGTTGGGCGGACCTTGCATATGGCCGCTATCGGTATGGTCTTGGTGTTCGGCCATGCCTTTTTCACCCATGGCCATATAACCGGGCAACATTTCGCGCACTTTTTCTTCAAGACCTTTTTGATTCACACCCAATGTATTCGGAATTTCGTGGCCCATTGGCCCCATCGTGTGATGCGACATATGGCAGTGGAATGCCCAGTCACCCGGTACGGCGGTGAATTCGATATCACGCATTTGACCGACACCGATTATTTCGGTCACTTCACTACGCCACTGCGATCGTGGCCAACGGCCGCCATCACCGCCTGTCACCGAAAACTGCACGCCGTGCAAATGAATCGGATGATTCCACATGGATAAATTACCGACACGTATACGCACGCGTTCACCGGTGCGCGCCACCATCGGGTCAATGGCTGGAAATACTTTGCTATTAAAAGTCCACATATCGAAATCTTGCATCACGGATGGGTCAGGTCGGCGAGTTCCGGGGTGCAGGGCAAAGTTATGCAATAACAAGGCGTAATCACGATCTATCGCCAACGCTTCGCCGACTTTGGGGTGGATGATAAACAAACCCATCATACCCATCGCCAGTTGCGTCATTTCATCGGCATGCGGGTGATACATATGAGTGCCGTGCTGATGCAAAGCAAACTCATAAACATAGGTTTCGCCCGCCTGAATATGGGGCTGAGACAAACCGCCGACACCATCCATGCCGCTGGGTAAAATCAAACCATGCCAATGCACCGAGGTATGTTCTTTCAAGCGATTAGTCACAAAAATTCGAACACGGTCACCCTCGGTGGCTTCAATGGTAGGGCCCGGTGTTGAACCGTTGTAACCCCAGCAAATGGCTTTTGAACCGGGCGCGAACTCGTGTTCAAATTCTTCGGCGACCAAATGAAATTCCTTGACGCCATTATTCATCCGATAGGGCAAGGTCCAGCCGTTAAGCGTGCGAACTTTACCACTGCGTGTGCGGGCAGAAGATCGGGCCACAGGCTTGTCTGCTGGAGGCATGTCCATGCCCGGCATCTTTGACATGTCGTGACCTTCTTGAGCCTGTGCACGAACAAACGGAATGGCCGCTGCACTCGCCAAGCCGGCACTGATCAACATATTACGACGAGTGATTTTCATGGCTGCGCTCCTTTATGTTGATGTTCATCGGTTTTAGTTTCGTCCTCATTTTCTTTTTCGTCCATGGCATCAATTTCTACTACCGCTTTTTCAGAAGCTTCGACTCTTGGATCGCCTTCTTCTTCGTTGGAGGCATCCGTATTTTCGGCCTTTTGCATGGTCGACATATCATGACCGGAGTGATTCATGCCTTCCATCGCGTCGGATTTTTTGGAATCTTCCATGCCCTGCATCTTGGAGTGATCCATACCTTCCATCGAGTCGGATTTTTTGGAATCTTCCATGCCCTGCATCTTGGAGTGATCCATGCCTTCCATGCCACCTTTCGGCGTCAGAATTTCTTCCACACTGGGTGTGTTTTCCGTACTTTTTTTATCACTGGGCAAGCGTTCGCCGACGCTGCGAGTTAATTCAACGCGTGCTTGCCAGTAATCACGCACGGCTTCGAGATAACCCTGATAAGCATCGTATTCTTTCGCTTTGGCTTGAATCAGCTCGAATACCCCAATCAACATGAAATTTTGTTCTTGTTGGCTGCGTGCCAAGACCATTTCTCGTTGCGGAATAAGTGAGTCACGAAAAATAGTGACCGCTTCGCTATGGGTGCGGACAGCATTGGTGTTGGCACGAATGGTATTTTCGATTGACAACTCGGCTTCGCGTAAACGTGCCTGTGCCTCTGCCAACAAAGCCTGTGATCGTGCCATCTTGGCTTGGCCTTGATTAAATATCGGCAATTCAAGCTCAAGAGAAGGCCCGCTTAAGCGTGTACCATCGGCATCTTTCTCGCGCTCATAACCAACACCACTGCCACCCAGCCAACGCCAGTTCCGGGTGGATTTGTAGGAGGCCTGCATCACCAGCACTTGTTGTCGTGCCGCCAGTAATTGCAGATTTTTTTCGCGGGCAATGTCAAGCAATGTGGCAGCGTCGTCTTCGTTTTTTACCGGTAATGGCAGGCGATCTAAAGCAGTCCATTGCGATTGACTACTGTCAATACCTATCAAATTATTCAAGATTAAACGGCGCTGAGCCGCTTCGACTTTAGCAGCGCCGACTTCAATGCGTGCCTCGCTGGCAGCGGCGCGTTCCAGATTTAATTGTAGCTCGGTTATATTACCGGCGGCATAAAAACGCTCTGCTAATTCTGCCGATACCGTCGTTGCCTTCGAGACGGCCGCTCGCATATCCGCGACTTGTTGGGCGCCAACATACACATACCAGGCCGATTCCACATCGAGCGCAACATCAAACACGGCTTTTGCAGTATCAAAACGCGCACGATTAAAATCGGCGTGGGCAAGTCTTGTTCGCGATGGCAGCAAGATTAAATCGACCAAAGGCATGGCAAACCCCAGTGTGCGATTCACACCGTCGCCGGGGCTAAGATTTTGCCGCAGCAACGAAATGCTCGGGTTACTGATTTGTACCGCTTCGAGCACCTCCGCACGCGCTAAGCCTAGGCGTGCATATTCTTGTTGCAATTTTGGGCTACGCAGCATGGCAATGCGAACCGCACTATCAGGACTAAGAGTCGATGCAAGCCATTCATCAACACTGGCCTGATCAGCAGGTGTATTTTGCAGTTGCGACCACTCCACTGACGGACCACCGCGATCTTGTAGCAGCTGATTGATGGATGAATCCGGTGGCTGTGTTCGCAGGCTTGCACAGCCAGTTAAAGACAGGGCTATTGCCAGCATGAGTATGTTTTTTTTTAGCACTGTGTTCATAGGGATGCCTGTTTGAATCGTGGCGATCGAGAAGGATCGGCTAATAAAGATGACCTATGAGCTGGAATTAAACAATAGGTGATCTTAAGCGCGCTGTATAAGGGGCTTGTACCAGCCGTAATACCTTGTACAAAACGGCATCTGTTAATAAGTACATTATTGTTCATAGCCCTTTGAAAACCTCCACCAATTAATTGCCAGCAATGTAGAACTTACGCGCGTTACTTCACCGACTCAATCTGGGTGATAAGCATGGCATCATTGAGAGCAAAGCGTACTTTCTGCCCATCTTTGAATTTGTCCAGCCAAGTCGAATCTTTGACACCATAAGCCATGGTCATGGCGGGCATGCCGCTAGGTAGCGGGCCGTGTGAGAGGGTGATTTTTCCGGATTTTTTATCGATTTTAGTTACCACGCCATCAGCTAACTTTGCCTCTTTAATATTGCTAGTGGACGCGCCCCCATTCTTCATGCCCATGTAATCATGGGTGGGCGAGGTATTGTTGGCCAAGGCCTGTGCCGAAAGATTTACTGCCAGGATAAGCATCGCTGATATGAGTACATTTTTCATGAGGTTTTCTCCAATATGTGAGTTTAACAGTTAGTGTTCTCGATTAATTAAGAACAGGCTCAGTCTAGATAATGCACACCAACAAAAGTCTGACCGTTCCATTACATTTATGACATTTTCCGATTACCTGGTGCTGTCTCAAAGATTACATTTTTGTAATATTCATCCCACTAACTGCCTGACCATGCAAAATGTCCGTAGTATGCATAGTGAATAATAGGAAGCTGTTATGAAAATATTGGTCGTTGAAGACGAGCCCAAAACCGGCGATTATTTGAAGCAAGGCATGGTAGAGGCCGGTTTTGTGGTCGATTTGGCGCGTAATGGGGTAGATGGCCTGCATTTGGCGCTAACAGAAAACTACCAATTGGCCATTCTAGACGTAATGTTGCCCGGCATCGATGGCTGGCAGGTTCTACAAGGCATACGCCGTGCAGGCAAGCAAATGCCCGTATTATTCCTGACAGCTCGCGATGAGGTCGATGAGCGAGTCAAAGGCCTAGAGCTTGGGGCTGACGACTACTTGGTTAAACCATTCGCTTTTTCGGAGCTATTAGCCCGAGTTCGAACTCTGATGCGTCGAGGAACTTTAAACAAGGAACCCGATACCTTGCGAGCGGCAGACCTTGAACTTGATCTTCGCAAACACCGTGTGACTCGGGCTGGGCATAAAATTGATTTGACCACCAAAGAATTTCAGCTATTAGCGCTCCTATTACGGCACCAAGACGAGGTTCTGCCGCGCGCTTTGATAGCATCACAGGTTTGGGACATGAACTTCGACAGTGACACCAATGTCATAGAAGTCGCTATGCGGCGTCTACGTGCAAAAATGGACGACGGCTTTGAACCGAAATTGATTCGGACAGTACGTGGCATGGGCTACGTGCTGGAGTCCACATAGATGGAATTCTTAAACCGAGCCTCAGTAACGCTAAGGCTTACTCTGTTGTTCACCTCCGTTTCTGCGGCCGTATTATTGCTTTTGGGTCTGCAAATCAGCGCGTTGTTCGAGAAACATTTCGAAGAACTCGATAAGAGTTTACTGTTAGGCAAGCTTGAGCTAATAAACCACGAGCTAGAGAAAATCCACACGAATAATGAACTTAACGCACTGCCTGCATTACTAGAACGCTTTCTAGTCGGACACAATGACTTACAAGTACAGGTATTGACCGATGAGGGCCAAACGCTATACATCACCAAGCATGCAGACCTACCTCATGAACTACTTAATGTCGATAATTCAAGAGTGCAACTGATACGTTGGACTGGCTCTAACAGCAAGTCCTATCGCGGCCTAGCCGCTCTTGCAACAACAGCAATTCCTGGCTCAAAACCGGTACGGGTAGCATTAGCTACCGACCTTAGCCATCACCAGCAATTTATACATTCATTTAATGTGACGTTATGGACGATAATGGCTTTTGCTGCATTGTTGAACGGATTTCTCGGCTGGTTGACAGTCAGATACGGTCTAGCGCCTCTGCGCGAAATAAGCAGAGCAACGGCCGGAATCACGGCTAATCACCTTGATAGTCGACTCGAGATGGAATCGTTTCCCGCTGAGTTAGCCGAGGTGGTTAAGGCGCTGAATGAAATGCTGGCAAGACTCGAAGAGTCTTTTCATCGATTGTCTGACTTTTCCTCAGACCTAGCGCATGAACTTCGCACACCGGTCAGCAATCTGATGACCCAGACACAGGTTACACTTTCAAAGGCGCGAACACAAAGTGACTATCAGAAGGTACTGGCATCGAACGCTGAAGAGTTCGAGCAGCTGTCAAGAATGATTGCCGACATGCTGTTTCTAGCCAAGTCAGATAATGCCCTGATGGTTCCACATAGCGGGAAAGTCGATCTCATGGTCGAGATTCTAAGCTTGTTAGAATTCTACGATGCACTAACTGAAGAAAAAGAGTTGGCTATTACCTGCAAAGGCGATGGTACGGTTGTTGGTGACCGACTGATGCTTCGTAGAGCCATAAGCAACTTGCTTTCAAACGCAATACGTTACACGCCACAACATGGCCATATTGATGTTAGCGTGAAAGTTTACAACGAAACTACGGTAGCCTTATATGTAGCAAACACGGGCAAGACTATCGCTGCGGAGCATCTACCACGTTTGTTCGACCGATTTTATCGTACAGATACCTCACGTCAACGTAGCGGCGAAGGCACAGGACTTGGCTTGGCCATCACACAATCCATCGTCAAGGCCCATGGTGGCGCTGTCGATGTCCGGTCGGCAAATGGTACGAGCACTTTCGAAATTAGGCTACCTACGCAATAGTTGAGCATGTTTCAATTCAGCATGCCTAAATGCCATAAAAAACCACCCAATTTGGTGGTTTAAAATGGCGGAGAGAGAGGGATTCGAACCCTCGATGGGATTTAAAGCCCATACTCCCTTAGCAGGGGAGCCCCTTCAGCCTCTCGGGCATCTCTCCGGGTCACCTAGCGGGAAGCCCGTTGGTGAGTTGCTATGATAATGGGTTTAGGCGGTTTGGTAAACCTTAATCTGCGTTCGGTTCGACTTTTTCAGCGGATTCTTTACCAATTTTCTGATAAATCTCTTCGCGATGCACGCCAACGTCTTTCGGTGCAGTGATGCCTAGGCGCACTTGATTGCCTTTCACACCTAAAACTGTGACGGTGACTTCATCACCAATCATTAAGGTTTCGCCAACGCGACGGGTAAGGATTAACATACAAACTCCATTTCTCTGTTAAGCCAATGCTGAACTTAGGGGTAAATAGTAGTACTAATATGCCAATACTGCAAATACCTCAAGCTAGCCGCAACTCCAACCATGCACTTAGTGCCATTAAAGCTTGTGTTAAAGCCGGGCCATCTTCGCCACCACCTTGCGCAAAATCAGCACGACCACCGCCTTTGCCACCTATTTGATTGGCAATATGGCTAAGCACCTCGTTTGCTTTAAGTTTAGCTAGTGCCGCGCCTTGCACGCCAGCAATTAACGACACTTTACCTTCCTGCACCGAAGCTAAGACAATGATGGAGTTAGGTAATGCCGCTTTCAAATTATCAAATAGCTCGCGCAGAGCCTTAACATCCAGCCCTTCAAAACGGGCTTTAACCACTTTAAACGCACCAATCGTTTCAGCTTGCGAGGCTAAATCAACACTTTGATTGGAGGCAGCCTTAGCCTTAAATACATCTAGCTCACGCTCTAATTTCTTTTGGCGCTCCAACAGTGCATTAAGCTTTACGACGACATCATCCGCGCGCGCTCCAACCAATTGAGCTGTCTGTTGCAGAGTTTGCTCTTGGTGTTTGTAAACGGCAATAGCATTTGCGCCCGTGGTTGCTTCAATGCGTCTTACCCCAGCAGCAATGCCAGCTTCTGACAATATTTTAAACACCCCAATATCGCCGGTGCGATGCACATGCGTGCCGCCACACAGCTCGGTGGAAAACTCACCCATTTTCAAAACCCGTACGCGCTCGCCGTATTTTTCGCCGAACAGCGCCATAGCGCCAAATTCTATGGCCTCTTGCATGCCCATGTGATGCACTTCAGCTTCTGCATTGTTGCGAATTTCGGTATTCACCAGCGCTTCAATTTCTTGCAGTTGTTCAGGGCTTACTGCATGAAAATGCGAAAAATCAAAACGGGTACGTTCCGGTGTAACCAATGAACCTTTTTGGCTAACATGCTCACCTAAAACGCGGCGCAAAGCGGCATGCAACAAATGTGTGGCGGAATGGTTAATCACTGTGCTGTGGCGGTGATTAGCATCTACTCGCGCCGAAAGCTTGTCGCCAAGACTAACTGTGCCTTTTGTTATGCTACCGATATGCGCATGAAATTTAGTGGACATTTTTTGTGTGTCGGTAACCGAAAATGCTTGGCCACTGGGCGAACATAAATTCCCTATATCGCCCACTTGCCCGCCTGACTCCGCATAAAAAGGTGTTTTATCCAAAATGATAATACCCTGCTCGCCGGCAACAAGTTGTTGCACCGATTGATTGTCTTTCAATAGCGCCAATACTTTACAGCCATCCTGTTCCAAACGCTCATAGCCTTTGAATTCGGTGGCGTGCAAGCTTGCCACTAACTCGGCTGGCAATCCTGCCACATTGGCAAACTTACTAGCGCCGCGTGCGCGTTCGCGTTGTTGCTGCATTAACTCATCGTAAACATCCATAGCACCAAGCGCTGGCTCAAGTTCACGTTCGCGTAAGATATCGATAATTAAATCGGGTGGACAACCAAAGGTGTCATGTAATAAAAACAGCTGCTCACCTTGCATAATATTGGCACTCTCGGCAAGCATGTTTTCTAGCCGTAGCATGCCCGAATCTAGAGTTGTTGCGAATGCTGCTTCTTCCGCCTTTAACGCTTGTTCAATCAAACTGCGTTTAGCCACCAGCTCTGGATACGCATCAGCCATTTTATCAATCAGTGGTTGCAACATCTTCCAAAACAAGCCATCACTTTGTAAAGCCCCAAGTTTCCAGAAGTGCCGAATTGCACGCCGAATAATTCGCCGCAATACATAGCCGCGACCTTCGTTGGATGGCAATACGCCGTCCACAATCAAAAAACTACATGCACGAATATGATCTGAAATAACACGAAGGGATTTATTATTTAGATCGTTGGTTTGTGTAAGTGCTGCAGCCGCTTTGATTAAATGTTCAAATAAATCGATTTCGTAGTTGCTGTGCACATGCTGTAAAACTGCTGCAATGCGCTCTAAGCCCATACCGGTATCTACGCACGGCGCGGGCAACGGCAGTAGACTGCCATCTAGCTGACGATCGAACTGCATAAACACGTTATTCCAGATTTCGATGAAGCGATCACCGTCTTCATCAGGCGAGCCAGGTGGGCCGCCGAAGTGCTGCTCACCGTGGTCATAGAAAATTTCAGTGCATGGGCCACACGGTCCGGTATCGGCCATTTGCCAGAAATTATCCGAGGCATATGGCGCGCCTTTGTTATCGCCAATGCGAATAATGCGCTCAACCGGCAAGCCGATTTCCTTATGCCAAATATCGAAGGCTTCGTCGTCGGTATAATAAATAGTGACCAGCAATTTTTCTTTCGGTAATTGCCAAACACAGGTTAATAATTCCCATGCATAATGTATAGCGTCTTTCTTGAAATAATCACCGAAGCTGAAATTGCCCAACATTTCGAAGAATGTGTGGTGGCGTGCGGTATAACCAACTTGATCAAGATCGTTGTGTTTGCCACCAGCCCGAACGCAGCGCTGTGAGCTGGTGGCGCGTGTGTAGGAACGTTTTTCGGCACCCAAAAACACATCTTTAAATTGCACCATACCGGCATTGGTGAACAATAAGCTCGGGTCATTGCCAGGCACAAGTGAACTTGAAGGCACAATGGTATGGCCTTTGGATGCAAAAAAATTCAGGAAATCTTGGCGAATTTGTGCGCTGGTGCGTGTTGTTGGATTTGTCATGATTTACCTAAACGGATTATTCAGGCACAAAACGCGCCTCATCGCTTGATTTTAAACCATTTAGCACCATTAGCTAAGCGCTTTAGGCGATTAATTCCTGTGAATCAGGCCATTCGCGGATTTTGACTGCAGTAAATGCGGTTTTTTGGTCAAAGCCACGTCTCAACAGAAAATCGACTGCTTTCCGGCTTTGATTAGGATCTTGCTGAATTTTACGAAGGTAACGCCTTGCCACCAAGCCTTGTGCCAGCTCTAGCCAATCGCAGTTCAAGGCAATTACAGCTTGCTCGATAAGCTCAGAACCTAAACTGTGTTGATACATTTCTGCGCGAATACGTTGTGGCCCATAGCCAGCTGATTGCCGTGAGCGCGCTAAGGCAAAAGCGAAGCGCTCGTCATTCTGAAAATCTTGCCGCGATAATGCTTCTACCGCGCTTTCGATTTCATCGAGTTCATTGCCGCGAATTTTCAACTTCTGTTTTAACTCACGCTGCGAATGCTCGCGACGTACCAACAAACCAAGGGCTTGCTGATACGTCGTTAAACTCGAGGCTTTTTTACGCACGCTTAGGCTTCAATATCTTCAGCAGGCGCTTTTGGCACGATAACAGGCTTTAGTTTTTCGCGGATTTTCTCTTCAAGCTCATTCGCCATCTTAGGATTATCTTTTAAATATTGGCGAGCATTTTCTTTACCCTGACCAATTCGCTCACCCATTGCGCTATACCAAGAGCCGGATTTTTCAACGAGTTTTGCATCAACACCCAACTCCAGAATTTCACCTTCACGCGAAATACCTTCGCCATACAAAATTTCGGTAACTACTTGCTTAAAGGGCGGTGCCATTTTATTTTTTACAACCTTAATACGGGTTTCATTGCCGATAATTTCATCGCCTTTTTTCACCGCGCCAATACGACGGATATCTAGGCGCACTGAGGCGTAGAATTTCAAGGCATTGCCGCCGGTAGTGGTTTCTGGGCTCTGGCCTGGCATCATCATGCCGATTTTCATGCGCAACTGATTAATGAAAATCACCATGCAGTTGCTACGCTTGATATTGCCGGTGAGTTTACGCAAGGCTTGGCTCATTAAACGAGCTTGCAAACCGATTTGCATTTCACCCATCTCGCCTTCAATTTCGGCGCGCGGTGTTAAAGCCGCTACCGAATCGATAACCACCACATCTACGGCATTGGATCGAACCAACATATCAACAATTTCTAAGGCTTGCTCGCCGGTATCGGGCTGGGAAATCAACAAATCATCAAGGTTCACACCGAGTTTTTGTGCGTAGGTTGGGTCAAGCGCGTGCTCGGCATCGACAAAAGCTGCTGTGCCACCGGCTTTCTGGCATTGCGCAATCACTTGCAAGGTTAAAGTGGTTTTACCCGAAGATTCCGGGCCATAGATTTCAACCACACGGCCTTTTGGCAAGCCGCCAATGCCAAGCGCTAAATCTAGCATCATTGAGCCTGTGCCGATGACTTCGGCCGCTTCAACGTTTTTATCGCCCATCAGCATAACTGTGCCTTTGCCGAATTGTTTATCAATCTGTGCCAAGGCGGCAGTTAGTGCACGTTTTTTGTTCTCATCCATGGTGTTTTCCTTCAAGGTTTAATGGGGTTAATTAAGAATACTTAGGCCGTGTCGCAAAAGCTGAGACAACGGCAAAATGAGTTTGCTGGAAGTTGAAACGAATTTGAATCGGGCAATGGCTGATTGCTTTGTCAGACAAAACTGACTGTTGGCGTAGGCAAAACTGACTTGCACTTTTCATCGCGAGGGCCTGATTAAACCGCAGTACAAACCTTCAATAGCAAAATCCTGATCGGGGCGAACATCTATGGGCTTAAAATCGGGATTGCGTGGCAGCAAACGAATACCGTTTTTGCTGATTTTCAAACGTTTAATGGTAATTTCATCATCAATACGCGCCACTACGATTTGATCTGACAGCGCTTGCTGTGTGCGGTGAATGCCAACCAAATCACCATCGAAAATACCGTCATCGCGCATTGAATCGCCTTTCACTTTCAACAGATAATCTGGCGATGGCGTAAAAAATGCACGATCAAGCAAGACAAAATCATCCGATGGAATATCGGCACCAATCGGCAGGCCGGCCGCCACCCGCCCTAATATTGGCAATCGCAAAGCATCGTCAGGCACCGATTCCTTGATACGAGGCAATGGAATCTCCACATCTTCATCAGATTGTGGGTGGCACAGACGAATACCGCGCGCTTGCCCAGGCAGGCGACGGATGTATCCGGCTTGTTCGAGAATATCCAAATGGTATTGCGCGGCACGTACGCCTTTGAAACCCAAAGCAGTCGCGATTTCGGTTTGTGAAGGCGGCACGCCCTCTTCTTCAATTCGCAGCGCGATGAAGGATAATATGGCTTGCTGGTTATCGGATATATTCATTAGTAGTAATACTACTAATAAATTTCAAAGTGTCAAGCAATATTTTCAAAATCAACTCAAGCAACTGATTTCAGTATAGTATTAGCGCTACTTAGGGGAACTAAGAAACGAGAACTGGATGACCGATTCACGGCACTACAAAGCGTTTATTAGCTATAGTCATAGTGACGAAAATTGGGCGCGCTGGCTTCAGCGTTCTCTAGAAAAATATAAACTGCCGAAAACCTTCCGTCAAAGCCATCCAGAACTTCCTACACGGCTCTACCCCATTTTCCGAGATCGTGATGAATTGGCTTCTGGTGGCGAGTTGTCGGAATCCATCCGCAGAGCCATGGAAGATTCCGATGCACTGATTGTTATTTGTTCTCCGGCTGCGCGCGCTTCGCTTTGGGTCAATGAGGAAATCAAGCGATTCAAGGCCTCTGGCCGCGGCGACCGCATTTTCTGCTTATTAGTCTCTGGCAGTCCTGATGTAAATTCGTCTGAGTGCGCATTTCCTGCTGCTATTTTGCAAGATGAAAACGGTTACGTTATCCATGAACCATTAGCTGCCGATGCCACTCCAAAGGGCGACGGCAAGCGCAATGCCATGCTTAAAATCGCCGCCGGCTTGCTCAATGTTGGTGTGGATGATTTAAAGCGCCGAGATGCACAGCGCCAAGCACGCTTTTGGTCTTACATTGCAATGGGCACCACGTTTATTGCGGCCTTAACGATTGGCCTAGCGATTTATGCTTTCAATGCAAAGAAAGAATCTGAAATGCGCCGGCAACAGGCCGAAGGCTTAATCGGATTTATGCTTGGCGATTTACGAAAAAAACTGGAACCAATCGGCAAGCTGGAAATATTGGACGCGGTTGGCGAGCAAGCCATGAGTTATTTCGCCACTTTAGGTAACCGTGGCACACAGAAAGAACTGTTGTCGCGTGCGGTGGCATTGAAACAAATCGGCGATGTGCGCTTTAACCAAGGCAAGCTGGAACCTGCATTGAAGTCTTTCCAGCAAGCGCTTGTTCAATCCGAAGCGCTGTATAAAACCGACCCGAATAATAATGATTACCTATTCGAACTCGGTCAAGCCGAATTCTGGGTAGGCTATGTGGCGTGGGAGCGCGGCCAACTTAATCAAGCCGCTGTTTCCATGCAGCGCTACATGCAATACAGCAAACAACTAAGCGAACGCGCTCCGGACAATGCCGATTACCGTTTGGAATTGAGCTTTGCCAACAACAATTTAGGCTGTGTAGCATTTGCTCAAAACAAGCCGGAAATTGCTCTTGGGCACTTTACTAATGCTGTGAATATTAACAATATTCTGCTTAACAATGATCCTGGCAATATTGATTTGGCCAAGAATGCAGCTGAAAACCTGTCATGGCTTGGAACCACGTATCTTGAATTGAAGCAGATAAATAAAAGCAGTCAAGCATTCCAACAAGGGCTCGATGCATTGTTGCCTTTTTACAAGGCGAATAAAGATCAATCAGTCAAAGAAGTCTATGCCAGGCTACTATTTCAAAAAGCCGAAGTGATCATACAATCAGGCGAAGTTGCCGAAAGCAACGATATATTAAAACAATCCCTTGGTATCTGGCAGCAATTACTTGAGACAGACTCCAGCAATGCCAACTGGAAATATGTCTCATTATCAGTGGATTATTTCGAACAAAGCTTACTCAATCCACGTTTGAAAACGCCTAAAGACAGCAAGCAATTGGAATCATTGTTGTCACAATTTGAAAATCTAACTGTTAGCGACCCAACCAACTCTGATAACAAACTTATTCTTGCCCGTGCCCAACGATTGCGCATTATCGATTTGATTGCGCAAAATAATGTTTCCGAAGCGGTCATGCTGGCTGATAAATCATGGGCGCAATGGCAAACGTTTACATTAGGAAAACCTCTCACCCCAAAAATTAATCTAGTCTCAGCAATGCTTGAAGAGACAGTAGGCACAGCCTATGCCGCTGCTCGGCAAAGCGCAAAAGCCACTCAACATTGGCAGCATAACGCGGCAAGTTTAGATGCTAAAAAACAAACCAATCTGGCCGAACTGGCTGTGCGTCGATTACTGGCGATTAATCTGGGCCAAACCAAAAAAGCCAATGAAATTGAAAAACAGCTTTTACAAGCAGGCTACAAAGATCCGCGCATGGAGCCGGCTTACACCCTATCAGGAAGCTTTCAACAATCCACATTAACCACACCACCCTAAAGGAGCTTTAAACATGGCAAATTCAGACCAGCAGGTATCCCTATCCGTCCAGAACGGCAATTACCAGTATTCCGGCGGCAATAAAGGCAATGGCAATGTCGAGAATAATGTCGGCCAAGGGCCGTCAAAAATCCATGTCACACTGAATGCGGCGACTAACTATTTCATCAAGAACGTCCAGTTCCAGGGGTCCGGTCAGGAGAATTTTAGCTTCGATATCAAGGGCAACGAGCGGCGCGTCGATATCGATGACAATTGTCAGACATCAGCCGATGTTAAATACACCGTCATCGTGGGCGACTCCTCAGGCGGAGCAGACGTGTTGTGTGACCCGAGCATCATCAACAGATAACCCCTTACTTAGTCAGCATCAGCCCGCAAATTAGTTTGCGGGCTTATTTTTTCAATGTGCCGCCGTGTACCTCTACCATTCCTGCGTCGAATATGGTCGCTTGACGTGCTGGTAAAATCACTTCCAGTCGGTTTTCGACTGCGGCCTTAGAACCACCGTGTAATTTATCAACAAACACATGGAATTCTCCACTTGGCAGGCTGACACGCTGCTCAAGATCCGAATTATTTAAGATGACCCAAATAGTTTCATCGCCGAGCTGGCGCTGAAAGGCGAATACATTCTTAGCATCATCAGCCAACAGTGTTTTGTAAGTGCCGGTTTGTAGCGCTTTATGCGAATTGCGGATGCTGATTAGTTTTTGGTAATGCGCACGTAAATCTACATTGATCTCAACTTTATCGGCTTTATCCAACGCACGCAAACTGCCATTTGGCAGGGCCCTTTCATCGGCATAATTTATATCCGGCCACAGCATTGGTTTGCGATCGTCGGGGTCGTTGGCGCCCCACATGCCCACTTCATCGCCGTAATACACCATCGGTGCACCTATGTAGGTCATTTGAAAAATCACAAATAACTTCTGCAATTGCAATTCATACGCATTCGGTTTACGCACTTGGAAAGCTGGATTATTAGCTGGCTGCGACATACCGAACCATTTACCCCAATCGCGAAAATTGCCGAGGCCGCGGTTGACGATATACGAACCGATACGGTTGGTGTCGTGGCTGCCAAACAGGTTCTGGTTCACATAGGCCACGCCGGGCGGATACAGGGTGCGTAGCTCAGCCAACTTTTTATCAAATGCCTTGGCACCAATCCGATATTTTCCATCATTGAATAGGAACTCGGCGGCGGTGAACGCGAAGTTATATTGCATCTCTGCGTCGAACTCGTCGCCCTGCAGATACGGCTTAACCACATCCGGGGTATTGACGATTTCAGCGGTCAGATAGGCTTCCGGGTTTATCACTTTCACGTGCTGGCGCCAGTCCTTCCAAAACGGATGGGCGACCATATACGCCACGTCCAAGCGCCAACCATCAATACCGTGCTGGGGACCTTTACCTTTAGGATTCATCCAACGCTCGGTGGCAGCAAAAATGTATGCCTTCGGGCCGGGCACAATACCGCTGGCGTCTTCACGCAGCTCGGGTAGCGATTTATTGCCCCACCAACCCTCATAATCGAATTGAATACCAGCGACTGGGTCATCAAAATTTTTAATAGTGAACCAACTTAAATAAGGTGAATCCATTTTATTGCGGCGAACATCCTGCAGTGCGAAGCTGTTGAAGCCCATGTGGTTAAACACACCATCGAAAATAATCCGAATACCGCGCATGTGTGCTTCATCAATCAGCTTTAAGGCTAATTCATCGGCTTTTGTCCACACCCACGTTTTTGGATCACCGGGGTCTTCTTTGCTCATCAACAGGCGATCGCCTATTGGATCGGGGCCGAAGTTCGGGTCGATGTGGTGGTAGTTGGCACCATCGTATTTGTGGTTGGACGGCGCATCAAAGACAGGATTCAAGTAGATGGCATTGATGCCTAGGTCTTTCAGATAATCGAGTTTGTCGATAATGCCTTGGATATCGCCACCATAGCGCCGACGCTGCATATGTTTCCACAATTCGGGTTCAGCATTCGCTTTTTCGTAATCCTGTAATTGATACCAATCGCTGCCCCATGGATGCACACGCCATTGCTTGGGAGGGTCCATCGGGTCAGCACCGGCTATATCAGCTACTTTCGGATCATTAGATGAATCACCATTACGAAAACGCTCGGGGAATATCTGATACCACACGGCAGACTTAGCCCATTGCGGGACAAATTCAGTTTGTGTCGTTTGCGCCGAACTCATTTCTGCAAAAAAAACCGAAAATAACACGAGCCCTGCAATAGAGAACGAACGACAACACCTTGTGTAAGAACTCATTTTGGCAGTCCATATATACGTTGACTCAAGCTTAAAGTACGCTCAACACCAAGTACATACGACTGACTACGTATTCATAACTATCGAAACCCAAAAAGCGGCGTTGGGTTTTGTATATCGCCCTCTCCCCGCCCCTCTCCCAATGGGAGAGGGTGGCCGTAGGCCGGGTGTGGGCCGTTCAAACCAACTTCATCAATCCCTGCAAAGCCACTGCCACGGTTTGCCGGCGCACAGCTTCGCGATCTCCATCAAAATGGAAAACTTCTGCAATGGGATAGTTTCCGCGCCGCTTCCAGGCAACCCACACCGTGCCCACCGGTTTACCTGGCAAGCCGCCACCTGGGCCGGCAATACCAGTAACTGCTACTGCTAAACTGGCGCTTGAAGTTATCAACGCGCCGGATACCATTTCAAGCACGGTTTCTTTGCTAACCGCGCCATATTCCATTAATGTTTCAGAACGGACGCGCAACAAAGCTTGCTTGGCTTCATAGCTATAAGCGGCCATGCCGCAATCAAACCAACCGGAACTGCCGGCGATGTCAGTTAGGATTTTGGCAATCCAGCCACCGGTGCAACTTTCTGCCGTGCACAGGGTTAAATGCTCGGCTTTTAGCCGCTCACCAAGCTGTTCTGCCAAGTGTTGAAGCGCTGTATCGGATGACTCAGAAAAAGTGTTCAAGCTGGCAGCGCCTTCGGGTTAGACTATGGCTTAAGAATAAGCGAAAAACCCCATGAGTTCGAACGATTTCTCTCAACACACACCTTTAATGCGCCAGTTTTTCAGCGCCAAAGCCGAATATCCGGATGTTCTGATGTTCTTTCGGATGGGCGATTTCTACGAATTATTTTACGATGATGCCCGCAAAGCCGCGCGTCTGCTCGACATAACTCTCACCCAGCGCGGCCAAAGTGGTGGCAACGCCATTCCAATGGCGGGCGTGCCACATCATGCTGCAGAAGGCTATTTGGCACGTTTGCTGGCCTTAGGCGAATCGGTGGCCATTTGCGAGCAAATCGGCGATCCGGCTTTAGCCAAAGGCTTGGTTGAGCGCAAAGTGGTAAGGGTTATCACACCCGGCACACTCACCGACGAAGCTTTATTGGATGATCGCAAAGAGCAATTGTTATTATCAATTTCGTTTAGCAAGCAAGGTTTTGGCTTAGCCTGGGCTGATGTGGCGGCGGGTCGTTTTTTACTTAGCCACGCGGGCGACCTCGATCAATTGCTAGCAGAATTGGCGCGTTTAAATCCCGCTGAAATTCTTATTCCCGATGATGAACAATTGGCTTCGCAATTACTTGGCCAAAAAGGTTTGCGTCGTCGCCCAGTTTGGTATTTCGATGCAGAAACTGGCACTCGGCAATTGCTGCAATTTTTTGCAGTCACTGATTTGTCTGGTTTTGGATTACACAATGAATCCGCTGAAAACATGCTGGCAGTCGGCGCGGCCGGCGCTTTGCTCGGCTATTTGGAAGAAACTCAGAAGCAACGCCTGCCGCATTTAAACTCGCTGCAATGGGAATCCACTGATGACGCCATTGCCATGAATGCCGCCACACGCCGACACTTGGAATTGGACGAGCGTTTTGATGGACAAATCCAGCACACCTTGCTCGGCGTGCTAGATACCACTTGCAGCCCGATGGCAGGCCGCATGTTGCGGCGCTGGTTGCATCGGCCGTTGCGCAATATTGATGTGGTTGCTAAGCGCCACGATGCCGTGCAGCAATTACTGGCGATGTCTTTGCATGAAGACTTGCGTCGTATTTTTCGCGGCATTGGCGATGTTGAACGCATACTCACACGTGTGGCATTACGCAGCGCACGGCCACGCGATTTAAGCGGTTTGCGTGAGAGTTTAAAACGCTTGCCGGAAATTAGCGCTTTACTAGAGCGCTATGATGCGCCGCGCTTGAATGAGCTGCGCATTGCATTTGGCCAACATCCGGAACTTGCTGAGCACTTAAACCGAGCCCTGCTTGAGCAACCATCAGTGTTGCTGCGCGATGGCGGTATTTTTGCGCATGGCTTTGATGCTGAACTTGATGAACTTCGATTATTATCAACCAACGCCGATCAATTTTTGATTGATTTGGAAGTGCGCGAAAAACAAAGCACCGGCATCGCCACACTGAAAGTGGGCTACAACCGCGTGCACGGTTATTACATTGAAATATCCAAAGGCCAAGCAGAAAAAGCGCCCACACACTACACCCGCCGTCAAACATTAACTGGTGCCGAGCGCTTTATTACCGAAGAGCTGAAAGCATTTGAAGATAAGGTTTTATCGGCGCGCGAACGTTCATTAGCGCGCGAGCGTTTTTTATACGAACAATTGCTGGATGTATTAAACCACCAGTTGGAACCATTGAAATCTTGCGCTCAAGCCTTGGCTGAGTGCGATGTGTTGGCCTGCTTTGCCGAACGCGCTGAACAACTCAATTGGTGCAAACCGATATTGAGTTCAGAACAAGCAATACGCATTCGCCGTGGCCGGCATCCGGTGGTTGAACAAGTGCGCGCACAAGCCTTCGAACCGAATGATTTGCTGCTAGATGAGTCAAGCAAAATGCTGTTGATTACCGGCCCGAATATGGGCGGTAAATCAACCTATATGCGGCAAAATGCCTTAATTATTTTATTGGCTTACATTGGCAGTTTTGTGCCAGCCGAATCTGCAGAAATCGGGCCGATTGATCGCATCTTAACGCGTATTGGCGCCGGCGATGATTTAGCGCGCGGACAATCCACTTTTATGGTGGAGATGTCGGAAACCAGTTTTATTTTGCGTAACGCCTCCGCGCAATCGTTTGTACTGATGGATGAGATAGGCCGCGGCACCTCCACCTACGATGGCTTGGCTCTAGCGCAAGCCTGCGCCGAAGCATTGGCGGAAAACAATAATGCCTATTGCTTATTTGCCACACATTATTTTGAACTGACCGCACTGCCTGAATTGCACAGCACTATCCGTAATGTGCATTTAGATGCAGTGGAACACGGCGAGCAATTAATCTTCATGCATGCAGTGAAAGATGGCCCAGCTAACCGCAGTTTTGGTTTACAAGTAGCAGCCTTAGCTGGTTTACCAAAACCGGTTTTGAATAATGCCAAACAGGTTTTAGCGCGCTTGGAAAGCAAAGCAAATGCCCCGCTTAATTTACATGCAGAAGCATTAGAACAACCGCAGCAATTGGGGTTATTTATTCAGCCAAATGCCTTGCAAGATGCCGTGCAGGAACTCAATCCAGATGAATTGACGCCGAAGCAAGCGCTTGAGGCCCTGTATCGTTTAAAACAACTCAGCTAGTTACAGCGCGTCCAAATCGCCCAAGGCTTGTATCAAGCGGCGTGCACGTTTATCGGGTTTCGTGGCGGGTGGTTTATAGCCAGCATTGGCCAATTTGCGCATCTCGCGCTCCGATTCACGTTTGATTCGCGATGTATCGGCTTCTTGATACAGCAATTGCGCTTTCACTGCAGGGCCGCGCATTTCACTTAAAGCCAATACCGTGATTTCATACAATTCATTGGCGCGATTAATCACCAACACATCGCCAATGCGCAACATGCGTGAAGGTTTAATGGTTTGCTCGGCAAGCTCTATTTTGCCTGATACCAACATAGCCTTAGCGACACTGCGTGTTTTATAAAAACGCGCAGCCCAAAGCCAGATATCGGCGCGTACTTCAGCTAAAGGTTCTGATGTCATAAGGTTTAAATACGAACGGCCGCAAAAGCGGCCGCAAGTAAATTTATGCTGATCAAATTAGGCGTGTTTTTTGCCGTAATTCAAATCTTCTTTAATGCGCGCTTTTTTGCCTTCCAAGTCGCGCAAGTAATACAGCTTACCTTGACGGACATCACCGCGACGCTTGACCGTTACCGAGTCAATAATCGAGCTGTGAGTTTGGAAAACGCGCTCAACGCCGAAACCGTGCGAAATTTTACGCACAGTGAAGGCGGAGTTCAAGCCGCGGTTTTTAATAGCAATAACAACACCTTCGTAGGCTTGTACGCGTTCGCGCGCGCCTTCTTTTACTTTGACGTTAACGACGACGGTGTCGCCTGGGCCAAAAGCAGGTAATTGACGTGTGATTTGTTCGGCTTCAAATTTTTGCAGGAGGTTCATAATACACCGCTGGTTTTATAGTTACTGGTTCTGTTTTTCTGGCAACACCCAAGGCGTGCGAGTCGCATATTATAGCGTGAAATAATTGGTTTTGACTAGCGCTATTTCAGCCTAAACACTTAATTACCACTTTGTTCAGCTTTAAAAGCATTTAGCAAAGCTAAATCTTGAGCAGTTAATTGCGCTTCGGCGAGTAAATCTGGGCGTTTCAGCCATGTTTGGCCTAAGCTTTGCTTGCGCCGCCAAGCTGCAATATGTGCATGATTACCTGAAAGCAACACATCCGGCACGCCGCTGGTTCCAAGTGTTTCTGAGCGAGTATAGTGCGGGCAATCGAGCAAGCCGTGTTCGAAACTGTCTTGGCTAGCCGATTCAGCATCATTGAGTACCCCCGGCAACAAACGCGTCACGGCATCGATTAGTAACACGGCTGGCAACTCGCCGCCTGACAACACGAAATCGCCGATGGAAATTTCTTCATCCACGTATTGATCAAGAAAACGCTGATCAACGCCTTCATAGCGGCCCGCCAACAGCACGACACGTGGCAAAGCTGCCAATTCCTGCGCTTTAGCTTGTGTTAACGGTGTGCCTTGTGGGCTTAAATAAATGAACTTGTAGGGATTTTCATCCGCTTCAATAATAGCCTGCAAACATTCACACAACGGATCAACCATCATTACCATGCCAGGGCCGCCGCCAAACGGGCGTTCATCGATGCGTCGGTAATTATCGTGGGTGAAATCGCGCGGATTCCAGGTGTGCAGCTGTGCAATGTTGCGCTCAAAAGCGCGCCCTACTACACCAACTCGCGCGCTATGCTGCACATACTCAGGAAACAGGCTGATAACATCGAAACGCATTAGAAATCGGCGTCCCAATCAACCCGTATCTCGCCGGCTTTAATATCCACCGCATCAATAAAGCGATCCATTAAAAATGGGATTAAGCGCTCGCGCTCGCCTTGCGTTACTAAAATAGGATTGGCTGGTGTTTCGAATAAATGCGAAACCGTACCTAAAGAAATGCCTTCCCGGTTAACCACGCGTAAGCCTTCCAAATCAACCCAGTAAAATTCGCCATCTTTAGGCGCAGGCAATTGGCTGCGCGTAATCCACAGCTCAGCGCCATGCAAAGCTTGTGCAGCGTCGCGATCGGTTATTTCAGCTAATCTGACAACCAAACCTTTCGCCATCATTCGGCCAGAAAGCTGATCCAAAACGCGTTCAACCCCGTTATGCAGCAAAATCAGCGGCTTGTATTTCAGCAGTTGTTGCTCAGGGTTGGCGAAGCTCTGGCATTTAATTTCGCCAGTCACACCAAAAGCGCCAATCATCCTACCAATCAGGATGCGGCGCTCGGAGGCGATGTCAGAACCTCGCGTCATATCCGCGAGGTGAAACTCAGGCAGCTGCCTGACTCGAGGCTTCTTTAACGAGCATACGGACTTTATCAGTCAGCTGCGCGCCGTTAGAAACCCAATGATTAACGCGGTCGATGTTCAAATCAACGCGTTTTTCGTTACCTTGTGCAACGGGGTTGTAGTAACCCAAACGCTCGATGGAACGACCATCACGCTTGTTGCGTTGATCGGTTGCCACAATGTGGTAAAACGGACGCTTTTTGGCGCCGCCACGGGCCAGTCGAATCTTGACCATAATTTCTTTGCCTGTATTCTGAAGTGATGATGTAGCCAATGCCGATGAGGCACAAGCTTCGGTTAGCCGCGTATTATAAACCCATCTGGCTAAATTTGAAAGTGTTGAAGCTTAACGGCCGCCAAATCCGCCAGGAAAGCCACCGCCCATCATGCCTTTCATACCGCGCATCATACCTTTCATGCCGCCGCGCGACAATTTCGACATCATGCCTTCCATCTGCTGATATTGCTTCAACAAGCGATTGACATCGGCTGGCGTGGTGCCAGAACCGCGTGCAATACGTGCCCTGCGCGAGCCATTCAGCAAACCGGGATTGCGACGTTCTTTTTTGGTCATCGAGTTAATAATGGCAATCATCCGTGGCATTTCCTTGCCTGTCACTTGTTTTTTTACGTGCTCAGGCACTTGGGTCATTCCGGGTAATTTATCCATTAAGCCCGATAAACCGCCCATATTCTGCATTTGAACGAATTGTTCGCGCATGTCGTTTAGGTCGAATTTTTTGCCTTTGGCGATTTTTTCAGCCATTTTAGTGGCTTTTTCTTGATCAACCTGCGATTGCACCTGCTCAACTAAACTCAGTACATCGCCCATATCTAAGATGCGACTAGCGGCGCGATCTGGGTGGAAAATATCCAAGCCGTCTGGTTTTTCACCGACACCGACAAATTTAATCGGCTTGCCGGTGATATGCCGAACCGACAAGGCTGCACCACCGCGTGCATCGCCATCGGTTTTGGTTAAAATAACGCCGGTGAGCGGTAGTGCTTCACTAAAGGCTTTGGCGGTATTGGCGGCATCTTGGCCAGTCATCGCGTCAACCACAAACAAAGTTTCAACCGGATTGATGGCGGCATGCAGCTGCTTGATTTCGTCCATCATCGCTTCGTCAATTGCCAAGCGTCCGGCGGTATCAAAAATTACTACGTCAACATAGGTTTTGCGTGCTTCTAGCAAACAGGCTTTGGCAATATCCAGTGGCGAATCGGTATTCACACTTGGGAAAAACGCCACATCCACTTGCTTGGCCAAACTTTCCAATTGCGCAATGGCGGCTGGGCGATACACATCGCAGCTGACCACCAAAACTTTTTTCTTGCGCTTTTCTTTCAGAAATTTCGCTAATTTCGCCACCGTAGTGGTTTTGCCCGCGCCTTGCAGGCCGGCCATTAAAATCACTGCTGGCGCAGGTACGTTGAGGTTCAACTCAACCGCTTCGGAGCCCATTACCGCGGTTAATTCATCTTGTACAACTTTAATCAGCGCTTGGCCTGGGCTTAGGCTGGTTAACACTTCCTGCCCAACCGCGCGAACTTTGATGCTCTCAATCAGCGCCATCACCACCGGTAACGCCACATCGGCTTCCAGCAAGGCAATGCGCACATCGCGCAGCGATTCCTTGATGTTGTCTTCGGTTAGACGGCCTTTACCACGCAGGCGTTGCAAGGTGCCGGAAAGTTTTTGGGTCAGCGATTCAAACATAGATAATCCTTTAATCAGATTTTCATTATACCTCGAAGCCTATTTTTCCACGGCATGCCGCAAAATTCGAGCTGGTTGTGCCAAACTATTCGGCATGAGCGTTGCCCTAACCACCCTAATTGCCATTTCTGCCTACTTTATTAGCGCAGGGCTTTGGTATTCTCGGCAAAAATCCGGTTTGAATAGCGTGTTCCCGCAAGCCTTTGCGGCATTAGCAATTGTGGCACACGGCTTAACGCAAACTTTGTATTGGCTGGCTGTGCATGGCCCGGATTTACATTTTTTCGCGGCGTTATCGTGGATCAGTTTGGCGATGTCGGTGATGACCTTAGCACTGACCGCCAAGCAACGTTTGTCGGCTTTGGGCATTGTGGTGTATCCGATTGCCGCGCTTTGTTTATTCAGTAATTGGGCGTGGGGCACGCATGTGTACAACCCCTCCGATTGGCAGCTGAAACTGCACGCCAGCTTTGCGTTGCTTGCCTATGCCAGCTTGTCGATTGCGGCGCTATTGGCCGTGTTGTATTGGCTACAAGACCGCGCCTTGCGAAACCGAAACATCAAACACTGGCTTAGCGCCTTAACGCCACTGGTGCAAACCGAACAACTGCTGTTCAAAACATTAACTCTCAGCTGGCTGTTGCTCAGCTTAACCTTAGTGAGTGGGATGCTGTTTGTGGAAGACATGCTGGCCCAGCATTTATGGCATAAAACGGTGTTAACCATTTTAAGCTGGCTAACTTTGCTGATTTTGTTAATCGGCAGAAAGCGCCGTGGCTGGCGCGGCACCCGCGC
>JANPOU010000026.1:0-36631 GCA_031428155.1 Arenimonas sp.
TCAGGGGGAGCGACTAGTGACTGACAAACCTGAGCAACCCGCAGCGCAACAAGTGTCGACTTCAATAAGTGATGTCACTTCAACCAACTCCCCACAGGCGCTACGGCAACAAGCAGAAGCTCGTTTGCGGGCGAAAGCTGCTTCCAAACTGGAAAACATCGAGTCCCTGTCGCTGGAACAAACACGGCAGATGCTGCACGAATTGCAGGTGCACCAGATTGAACTGGAGATGCAGAACGAGGAATTGCGTGACGCGCATGTTGCACTGGACTTCGAGCGCGCGCGTTACTTCGACCTTTACGACCTAGCGCCAATAGGCTACTGCACGCTCAGCGAGCAAGGGCTGATCAAGCACGCCAACCTTACCGTTGCCAGCTTGCTGGGCACCACCCGCAGCGAATTGCTCAACCAGCGATGGACCCGGTTTATTTACAAAGACGACGCCGACCTCTATTACCTACAAAGAAAAAAACTGCTTGAAAGCGGTGAGCCGCAGTCGTGCGAGTTGCGCATGATGAGGCAGGACGGCACGCAATTCTGGGGCCTGTGTGCGGCCACCGTCTCGGCTGTCGCCAATGGTAAGCTCGAGCTGCGCACCGTGCTCAGCGATATCTCAGTGCGAAAGAACGCCGAGCAGGCGCTAAGGGAAATTAGCGAGCACTACCACAATTTATTCAACTCGATAGACGAGGGCTTTTGCATTATCGATGTGATATTTGACGAATGCGGTAAAGCGGTGGATTACCGCTTTTTGGAGATGAATCCGAGTTTTGAAAAGCAGTCCGGTTTGCATCAGGCGATGGGCAAGCGAATGCGTGAACTGGTCCCGAACTTGGAGACATATTGGTACGAAATTTATGGCAAAGTGGTATTGACCGGCGAGCCGGTTCGCATCGTGGAGGAAGCCCGCGAAATGGATGGCCGCTGGTTCGACGTGCATGCTTCCCGGCTGGGCGGGCCGCAAAGTCGCAAAGTCGCCATCCTGTTCAACGACACCACCGCGCGCAAGCAAATCGAAATCGCACTGCGCGAGGCCAAGGAAGTCGCGGATAGGGCAAACCTTGCCAAATCGGAGTTCTTGTCCAGCATGAGCCATGAACTGCGTACCCCGCTCAACGCGATCCTCGGATTTGCCCAGCTCATCGAAACCGGCTCTCCACCGCCAACCGCCGCCCAGAAACGCAATCTCGATTACATTCTCAAGGCCGGCTGGTATTTGCTGGCGCTGGTTGACGAAATCCTCGATCTCGCAGTAATCGAGTCTGGGGCGTTCTCGCTGTCAATGGAGGCGGTATCATTGGACGATGTCATGCGTGAGTGCCAGGCAATGGTGGAACAACAGGCACAGACGCGCGGAATACGCCTGTCATTTCCGCGTTTTGATGCCCCGTGCCACATCAACGCAGACTTCAAACGGGTAAAACAGGTGCTGAGCAACCTGCTTTCCAATGCGATTAAATACAACAGGCCGAATGGATCGGTGGTCGTGGACTGGGTAGTGAGCGAGCCGGGGCGAATTCGTATCAGCATTGCAGACACCGGCGACGGATTGTCAGCAGACAGCGTGGACCAGCTTTTCCAGTCATTCAATCGTCTCGGCAAGGAGAGTGGCTCGGAGCAAGGCACGGGCATCGGCTTGGTGGTATCCAAACGGATAGTCGAAATGATGGGCGGTGCCATTGGCGTGCAAAGCACAGTGGGCAAGGGCAGTGTGTTCTGGTTTGAATTGAATCTGACCATCGATTCACCACCGGTTGCAGGTGCAACCCAAACCGTTGCAGTTGCATTGGCGCCAGTTAACATCAACTCGCCATTACGTACCTTGCTGTATGTTGAGGACAATCCTGCAAACCTGGCGCTAGTGGAAGCGATCATCTCGCGCAGGCCGGATATTCGGTTACTGATTGCAACGGGTGGCGAGAAGGGAATCCAGATTGCCGGTGAGGCCCATCCAGATGTCATTCTGATGGACATCAACCTGCCCGGCATCAGTGGCATCGAAGCCATGAAAATTCTGGCCCAAGACCCTGCAACTGCTCGCATTCCGGTAGTTGCGCTCAGCGCCAATGCAATTGTCAGCGACATCGAGTACGGCCTCGGAGCAGGATTTTTCCGCTACCTCACCAAGCCGATTAAGATCAACGAGTTCATGGATACGCTGGATAGTGCACTGGAATTTTCGCTTTCTACCGCGAGCGGGACAATCAAAAAGGAAAACCCATGACGGTTTCGGAATCAGACATTTTCAATGCAAGAATGTCCGGCAGTCTGCGCCATCTAGTCTTCTTGGTTCGCAATTCGCACGAGCTCTTTTGCAATATCTTCGGGTGACAATACAAAATCGATGCAGCCAGTGTCAATGGCGCTTTCCGGCATATCCGGTTGACGCGCGGTACTCAGCTTTTGCGCGATAGTAATACCGCCTACTTGTTGAATGCCGCATAGGGCTGCGGCCCCGTCGCCATCGTAGCCGGAGACAATCACGGCCACCAGCTTGCCGTCCCAGCAACGGGTCATGGAACGCAGAAAGACCGTGATAACGTCCGGCCAGCCGTGTGGTTTGGATATCGGTTTTAGACTAAATTCGCCATCGTCGACATGCAAATCCCGATTGGCTGGGATAATAAATACACGATTGGGTTCAATGCTTAAATTATCCGTGATCAGATCGACTGGCATGCTTGTGTATTTGGGAAGGATTTCATGCAGTTGGGTAGGCATGGTGCGCATGTGATTTACAATCACGATGGCAACCCCCATGTCGGCCGGAAGATTCTGCAATAGCCGGATATACGCGTCCAGGCCGCCTGCCGAACCACCAACGCACACGATGGGAAATGATTTCACTGGAGAGTCCGATTTCATCAAATGAGCATACTTCCGTCTAATTATGCACACTGTGCGGCAACTAACATAAGGCTTGGCTGGCAATGCGTAGCTGGTAGCTTGGTCGGGGGTTCGCTCTTGGATTTCCGCCATATCCAACATGAGCGGGCACATCGCGATGCACCCCTACTTACACATCGCCAAATAATTTAAAATGGAAAAATTAATGGCATAAACGGCCATAATTCGCTTCACTAAATATTAATGCCGAGTACTTTTCATGAATAGATACACCCTGCAAAACGCCTTCGGCCAATTAACCGTTTCCGAATACGGCGGCCAGCTATTGAGTTGGAAAGATGCTGAGGGCATTGAGCAGCTATATACACCGGATACTTTACAGCTAAAGCACGGCAAAGCCTTGCGCGGCGGCGTGCCAATATGCTTCCCGCAATTTTCTGGACGCGGCAATCTGCCCAAGCATGGCTTGGTGCGCACGCGGCCTTGGCGGCTGTTGGCGCAAACCGAAACCGCATTGATTTTTGCTATTTCTGATGATGCAGAAACCAGAGCCTTATGGCCAACAGCATTCGATTTAATACAAACTATTATTTTGGACGAGCGCGGCTTGAGCATAACGCTCGATGTGCATAATCGCAGTGATTTGCCGATTGTGTTCACCGCCGCATTGCATACGTATTTGCGTGTGGCTGATGTTGCTCATTGCGCGTTGCATGGCTTGAATAATCACGACTACGAAGATGCCGCCGATGACGGCCTGTACAAAACTCAGCATGGCGATTTGCATATTACCGGCGAAGTGGATCGAGTGTTTTCCGACATGCCAAAGTCCTTGCGCTTGAAGCGCTTCGAACAATCCGATTTATGTATTGAGCAGGGCGGTTTTAATGACACCGTGGTTTGGTGCCCGGGCCCTGGTGTTGTGGCTACATTTGCCGACATGCCAGCTGATGATTGGCAACGCATGTTGTGCGTGGAAGCCGCTGCTGCGGCGCAGCCGGTCACGTTACTCGCCGGTGGTCATTGGCAGGGTTGGCAACGGTTGCAAATCGTCAAATAATTTTCCACCGTTGCATCAAGACCTGCATACAATGCTTCGCCGATTAAGGCATGGCCAATCGATACTTCCAATACATTTGGCACATTGGCTAGAAACACGGTCAGATTTTCCTGGCTTAAATCGTGCCCAGCATTCACGCCGATGCCAAATGCTTGTGCGCTTAAGGCCGAATCTCGGCACGCTGCCAAGGCTTGTTCAGCATTGCCAGCGGCAAATTGCTCAGCAAACGGACCAGTGTAAAGCTCGATGCGATCAACACCGATGGCTTTGGCCAGCTCAAGATCGGACGTACCGGCATCCATAAAAATCGAGACGCGCACGCCCCACTGCCGCAATTGATCGATATAAGGCTTCAGCCGCGTGGCATCTTTTTGCAAATCAAAACCATGATCCGAAGTTAGCTGGCAATCACCATCGGGAACTAAGGTGACTTGCGTCGGTTTAGTTCGTTCAATTAAAGCCATCAAGCCTGGGTAACTGCCGCGTGCCGGTGCAAACGGATTACCTTCGATGTTGTATTCAACTCCGCGCTGTTTGCAAAGCACAGCCAAAGCATCAACATCGTCTGGCGTGATGTGTCGCTGGTCAGGGCGCGGATGCACAGTAATACCGTGTGCTCCGGCATCAATCGCGGCTTTTGCAGCACGCAACACGGAGGGTTCGTCGCCACCGCGCGAGTTACGTAAAATAGCGATTTTATTGATGTTAACGCTTAAGGCTGTCATTAGGGATTCGTTGTTTTCTCGGCTTTATTTTTTTCTGCTAATTCGCGAAAATGCCGCAGTTCTTCAGGGCTAATCATTTGCCGTTCTGAACGGCGCTTACTTTCAAGCCGTGCATTAAGCAGCATCCATGTGCCAATCAATAAAAAAAGCAAAGCCATAAGAATAAGCACAACCGCAGCGCCGGTGGAAATATTGGCGAATATGGCGGTAAGCAATGAGCCAACACTTAATAAGAAATACACAATGTACATAACACTCTCCTTTTCCCTTAGTTTATAACAATGGCGAGAATAATCGAGCAAATGCCTGCGCAAGCCGAGACCTTAACGGCAGCTTTTGCTTGGCATTAAAAGCAATGGATTGGCGAATATACTCGTGAGCAATACGCGCCACATCGTCGCTAATGTGTGGGTGTTCAATCAATAAGGACAATTCAAAATTAAGCTTAAAACTGCGGTTATCAAAATTTGAGCTGCCAATAATCACTGTATCGCTATCAATTAACAAGGCTTTGGTGTGCAACATATGTGGGTATTCGAAAATACGCACACCAGCACTACTCAGCGCATCAAAAAACGAGCGCGCTGCAAAAGTCACCAATAAGCTGTCGCTGCGCTTAGGCACAATTAACACAACATCTAAGCCACGTAATGCCGCCGAGCATAAGGCCATTAGCGCGGCATCGCTAGGCACGAAATATGGGGTTACCAGCAACACGCGTTTTTTTGCATTATTGATGGCAAATACTTTTGCGCGATGAATCGGTTCCCAAGGTGTATCTGGGCCAGCCACTAAAACTTGCGCAGGGATTGAGCCCACAACGGGTGCTGGCCAGAATATCTCTTTCGCTTTGAATGCGCCGCCGGCATATACCCAGTCTTCAATAAACGCCAATTGCAACCAACGCACAATTTCGCCAGAAATCTTAAAGTGCAAATCTACATAGGCATCAGCGCAAACCGCTTCATTTTCCTCATCGGTAATATTTATTCCGCCAGTAAAACCGGTGATGCCATCAATCACCACAATTTTGCGATGTAAACGCATATTGATTTGCGGGCGCCAAAGCCGTTTAAAAAAATACGGATGGAAAAAAACAATTTCCACACCCGCATCGCGTAATGGCTGAAAGAATTTTTCGGTAATATTCTTGGAGCCCATCCGATCAAGCAATAGCCGAACTTCAATGCCGCGTTTAGCTTGAATAATCAAACTGTCACGAATTTGTGTGCCGGTGTAGTCCGGCTCAAAAATATAGTATTCCAAATGAATATGCTGCGTGGCTTCGCCAAAAGCCTGCAATAAGGCGCTAAAGGTGCTAACGCCGTTAACCAAAAGCTGTACATCGTTTGCGCTACTCGGTGCGAAATCAGAGCTGCTCAGGGTCAGTTTCATCAGCGCGCTGGCATTCTGCGAGGTGTTGCTGTCAAGCAAAGGCATCAGATTCGATTTACTGCGGAAGCGCTTAATTCGATGACGCTTAATGCGCGTTGGGCCAAGGAAGTGGTAAATCAAAAAGCCAATAAACGGCAATAACGCCAAAGACAGCAGCCAGCTAAGCGTGGCAATCGGTTCACGTTTTTGCAGTAAGATCCAGCTGCCTAACAACAGCACATACACAAACCATAATAGGGCTAAGGCCCAAGCAATATGCGGCCAAATGGTTTCTAAGTGATGCCAGCCATTTTGAATGGTGTTCAACTTCAAGCCTTCCGGTACAGCGTTTCAGCACGTTGAAATAAAATCCAACTGGTGGCGATGTATTTCGGGCCATTTTTTGGCTGATTGCCACGATGCGTGTGGGTAAATGCGCTGGGTGCAATTAAAAATGAACCGGTGGCTGGCTTAATTTTACGGTCTTGGTAAAAGAATTCGGTTTCGCCTTGCTCGAAATCATCGTTTAGATACGCTGTCCATAACAATGCGCGATGCAAGCTTTCGGCCTGTTGATCTTTTGGATAAAATTCGCAATGCCAATATGGGTAGCCGCCTTCATCGCTTTCATAGCGTTGCAGGTTAACAGCGCCTGGCCGAAATACCGCGCGCAGCAAATCGCCAAGCGCTTTGTCGTCAAGTGCATGAATATCGTCGTGGCTATAACGTGTTTGTGTGCCATCGGGTAGTTGTCGTTGCAACATCAGCGGCGCAATCAGCACAAATGGATATTCTCGGACATACTGCAACAAAGCCCTGAACATGGCGGTGTTGAGTTCTTTTTCTGCACTTTGCCATTGTGGGTGCTGATTAAGCTGAATGTCTTGGCTGTGCTTTAAATCCGGCATTAAGCCGCCGCCAACTTGCCCTGGCTTAGCTTGCTTAGATTGATCAAACTGCGTGATTAGTGTCTGGCAGCGCTCTGCACTCAACAAATCGGGATACACACCTATAAAATCTTCAGTGGATATTTTCACACTGAGCCTTTGGCATCAAAAGCACGGTGATAGCGCTCAGCTTCAGCCACTTCATTTTTTGAACCCAGAAAAACCGGCACGCGCTGATGCAGCGCATTTGGCGCAACCTCTAGCATCCGTTGCCGGCCTGTGCTGCAGGCGCCGCCCGCTTGTTCAACAATAAATGCCATTGGGTTAGCTTCATACATCAAGCGTAATCGCCCAATTTTTGTCGGATCTTTGCTATCGGTTGGATAAATAAAAATGCCGCCGCGCGTTAAAATGCGGTGCACTTCAGACACCATGCTAGCAATCCAACGCATATTAAAATCTTTGCCGCGTGGCCCGCTTTTGCCGGCCAGCAAATCGTCGATATAATCCTGCATCGGTGGTTGCCAGAAGCGTTTGTTCGACACATTAATAGCGAACTCTTTGGTGTCTTCCGGCACACTTACATCGCTGCGAGTCATCACGAAACTGCCCTGTTCGCGGTCGAGGGTGAACATATGCGTGCCGCGCCCGAAGGTTAATACCAAAATCGTACTTGGCCCGTATAAAGTGTAGCCAGCGCATACTTGCTCAGTGCCGGGCTGTAAGAAATGTTCGTCCTTCGGCTCAAGCACGCCATCGGGGCAACGCAACACCGAGAAAATGGTACCCACCGACACATTAACATCGATATTTGAGCTGCCATCGAGTGGATCAAACAACAACAAATAATTGCCGCGCGGATAGCTGTTGGGAATAGCGTGTGCATGTTCCATTTCTTCTGAGGCAAGCCCCGCTAAATGCCCGCCCCATTCGTTGGCTTCCAGCAGAATTTCGTTGCTCAGCACATCCAGTTTTTTCTGCGCTTCGCCTTGAATATTGCCAGTGCCAGCATCGCCCAACACACCGCCCAAAGCGCCTTTGCCAACCGCGGTGGAAATGGTTTTGCAGGCTCTAGCAACAACTTCCAACAACAAACGTAAATCGGCATTGATGTGCCCCTGATGCTGTGCTTCGATGAGATAACGCGACAAAGCAATCGGTTTCATACACAAGATCCAGGCAAAGTGGTTACAGTATTGTAATGCGAGTGTTCAAAACGGACGACTTTTCGTGGAAATATTTTCAAGCTACCCGTTGTTGCCAGCTGTACTCACCGCCTTAGGCGTGGGCCTGATGATCGGTGTGGTGCGCGAACGGCAGCACTATGACAGCTTTGCTGGGGTTCGAACGCATGCCCTAACGGCCTTAGCCGGGGTTCTAGCGGCCACACTCGGCGCACCAGTGTTGCTGTTGCTGTTGTTGTTTGTGGCGGGCTTAACTGGCTTGGCGTATTGGCGTAGCGCCAAACACGATGCTGGCGTTACCGGCGAAATTGCCTTGATGTTAACGGCATTACTTGGTGCGCTTGCCGTAACACAACCGGCTATGGCTTCTGGCTTGGGCGCGCTAACCGCGCTGTTGTTGTATGCCAAAACGCCCCTGCACCGCTTCAGTCGCGAACTACTCAGCGAAGCTGAAGTGCATGACGGCTTGATTTTGCTGGCCAGTGCCTTAGTCATTCTGCCTTTGCTGCCCGATAAAGCCATTGATCCATTCGGCGTACTGAATTTAGCCAAATTATGGCGTTTGGCAGTGTTGGTGATGCTGGTTGGCGCTGTGGCACACATCGCTTTGCGAATGGTGGGTAATCGCTTTGGTTTGCCTCTAGCTGGTTTGTTTTCCGGCTATGTATCATCCACCGCAGCCACTTTAAATTTTGCCCAAATGGCTAAGCAGAACCCGAGTTTAACTTCGCCAGCGCTGTCGGCGGCATTGTTGGCCAATGCGGCCTCGGTGAGTTTGTTCATTCCAATATTAATGGCGATGAACCCGGCATTTTTAAAATCAATTTTTCCTGAAATCATCATCGCTATTGTGGTGTTAACGGTGTTGAGTTTATTCGGCATCCGCAAAAAAAATGCGCTTGAGGCCGAACCATCCCTTGTGCAAAAACGCATGTTCCATCTTGGCCATGCCTTGGGATTGGTGGCTTTAATAGCAGCCATTCTTCTTGGCACAGCTGCCTTGGGCCAATGGCTTGGGCCGCAATGGGCAATTGCCGTTGCCATGCTAGCCGCGGCCGCTGAATTGCATGCCGCATTGGCCGGCATGGCGCAATTGGTACAGGCCGATGTATTGAGCCTAGCGAATAGTCATTGGGGTTTGTTGGGTTTGCTTCTATCAACCACACTTGCAAAAAGTATTATTGCTTGGTTTGCCGGCGGTAAAGATTTCGCTTGGCGGTTTATGGCGGCAATGGCGGTGATGTTGTTGGCAGTTACTGCTTCGGCTTTGTTCTATAAATAATTACACATCACCATCTAGCAGCCAGCCCTCGCCGGTGCCTTTGTTGAACACGGTGTCGGTAGCTAACACCTCGCCGGCTGGTATGGCGGTGTTGCCCGATAGTTGTGTATAAATTGGGTCAAAATCGGCAAAAGTGGCTTCAAACAATTGTTCGAAATTGTCAATCACGAAATAGCTTTTTTGGTAGGTATCAATGCGATAGCGGGTGTTCATAACACGTTGTAAATCGAAGCCAACACGGTTCGGCGCAGACGAATTCAAGCTGTAGTCGCATTCGCCTTTGGAACTCAGAATGCCAGCACCGTAAATACGTAAACCGTTGTCGGTATTGATTAGGCCAAACTCAACCGTATACCAATACAAACGGGTTAATTGCGCCAGTGCATCGGGGCCAATGCCATGCGCACGTAAGCCGCCTTGGCCGTAGGCTTGCATGTAGTTGCCGAATACCGGATTCATCAACAGCGGCACATGACCGAATAGGTCATGGAATAAATCCGGCTCCGACAAATAATCCAATTGTTCTGGGCGGCGGATCCACCAGGTTACCGGGAACCGTTTGTTGGCTAAATGCTCAAAAAAATCTAACTCGGGCAATAAGCCTTGCACGCCGATAATTTCCCAGCCAGTGGTTTCTTTCAATACAAGGTTCAGCTCAGAAAACTTCGGGATCTGTGCTTCATTCATACCCATTTTTGCTTGTGCTAGCAAAAACTCGTCACAGGCCTGCGGCCCAAGCTGCGCTTGTTGGCGTTGAAACAATGTGCGCCAAACCTGATGGTCGGTTTCGGTGTAGCTATCCCAAGGCTGCTCAACCACGCCAGTGGTATACACCGGCACATTGCCTTTGTCGGTTTGCAGGTGCTGCACGCGCTCGGGAATATTCATGGTAAGGGTTGCTTGTTCTAGACTTGCTGATATTTTAGCGCCATTAGCTGGCAATACACTGATTTAAATCAATCGCGCTTGCGGAAAATCAGCACCTTGCGCTCAGGCAGCGCATTCTCACGTTGCCAAAGCACCGGCACATCCACCGGCCGTGGCGAATCCAGCTCGTTATCTTGCAGCAAGTCTTCAGTCTCTGGCTCAATATCCCAGCTGTATAAGCGTTTTGGCGCTTGTGTGTCTAGGCGTGAAAACAGTAGGCCGGTTAGCATGCCAAAGACCGCGCCAGAGAAATGGTATTCCCACGAAATGCCTTGCTGCTGTGGCAACACCGAAAGCAGCATGCCGCCGAAAAAAAATAGTGCCATCAGCAAAGCCACCAACGAGGTTCTATCGCGGCGCATAATGCCTTGGCCAATCAAGAAAAACATTAAGCCCACAGTAATGCCGCTAGCGCCAATGTGCTGCCCGCCTATACTGATGAACCAGGTACCAAAGCCCGAACCCAGCCAGATAATAGGCAAAGCCCGCAAGCTAGCACGCGGATATAAACTGGCAGCCAGTGTACCTAAAATCAGAATGGAAAAACTATTACCGGCAATATGCTCGAGTGAGCCATGCAACAGCGGCGCTGTCACAATACCTATAAGACCTTCGGGTTTCTGCGGCACAATGGCAAATGCGGCGGTGCTGAATAGTTGATCTTGCGCGATAAATACTGCGCCCAATACCACCACCCACGCCATCATCAGCGTGAGCGCCAGATTGAACTGGTTTTTCAGTTGGCTTAAATACTCGCCATAGGTTTTTAGATACAAGCTGTTTGCGTCCATACCCACTACATGGGGTTGGCCTGTAAAAGCACAAGCCCCATTTCAGGCACGGCCGAGTTTATTCGTCTTTGAGCAAGTATTCCTCGCCAACGGCGGCTTTCTTTTCCTTTGGCTTAATAAGTAAACTAAACACCATTGCCGAAACAATCAAGGCCGCCACCACGCTTAAAGCCACAGCCACCGGAATTTTGTAGAAATCGACAATCAACATTTTCACGCCGATGAAGATTAATACCGTGGCTAAGCCATACGCCAGCAAGTGGAATTTTTCTGCCATGCCGGCCAGCAGGAAATACAGCGCACGCAAGCCCAAAACCGCGAATACGTTGGAAGTTAGCACAATGAACGGATCAGTGGTGATGGCGAAAATAGCTGGGATAGAATCCACCGCGAAGATCACATCGGTGAACGCCACCATAATAATCACCACAAACAGTGGCGTGTATTTCTTAATACCATCTTCTTTAACCACGAAGGCTTCGCCTGCGTAATGCCGGGTGAGCGGTAAATGGCCAGTCATCCAGCGCAGTATTGGATTTTTTTCAAGGTCGGGTTCTTGCCCGGCAGCCCATAGCATTTTTATGCCGGTGACTAATAAAAATAATCCGAAGATATACAGAATCCAATGGA
Source organism: Arenimonas sp. (assembly GCA_031428155.1). Taxonomy (GTDB): domain Bacteria; phylum Pseudomonadota; class Gammaproteobacteria; order Xanthomonadales; family Xanthomonadaceae; genus Arenimonas. The sequence continues at coordinate 11,708 of JANPOU010000026.1, forward strand.
ACTGGGCAATCAAGGCGGCGCCGATGAAAATCATAATAGCGCGCAGCACAATGGCGCCCAACACGCCGTAGATCAGAACGCGTTGCTGCGATTGCACTGGCACGGCAAAATAATTGAAAATCATCAGGAATACGAAGATATTATCAACCGCTAAGGCTTTTTCAACCAAATAGCCGGTTAGAAATTCCATGCCAATACGATTGGCATCGGGGTTGCCGGTATCGTTTAGATACCACCACAAGCCATAGTTGAACACGGCAGCAAGGCCAATCCAGCACACGCTCCAGAGCAGTGCTTCGCGGGTAGTCACTTTATGTGGCCCGCTGGATTTAAGCATTAGCAGATCAACTGCCAAAGCAATGATAACGAATAGAACAAAAGCGGCCCACATACTTGGGGTGGCGATACTAATCATGTCAGTTCCTAATAATTCGCAATGAGTGTACTCTCGAACATGTCGAGTGTTTGCGAAGGTCTTGCTGACAGATGGACTGCCTATCGAACCGGAGGTGATAACCTCGTGCTGACGACGCGATAGCGGGAGCTACTCCCCTTCGCCGCCCATGATATAGGTGTTTAGGATAAAAGTCATTAAACCATTTTGGGCTTACAATAGGCGCATGAATACTCAAGAACTGCCTGTTGTTTATCTTAAAATAGAACGTAAATCCACACATCCGTGGATTTTCCAGAAAATGGTCGAAAAGCCGGAAGTAAAGCCTAAGCCCGGCACGATTGTCGATATCGTCGATTCCACCAACCATTGGGTGGCGCGTGGTTTCTATAACGGCCATTCACGGATTGCTTTGCGCGTGCTCACCGAAGATTTTGATGAAGCAGTTGACCAAGCATTTTTTATTCGCAAAGTGCAGCAAGCGGTTGCCATGCGCCGTGAGTTATTGAAGCTCGATGAAGTGTCCAATGCCTGGCGGGTGATTCATTCCGAAGGCGATGGTCTTTCAGGCTTGGTGGTTGATCGCTACGGTGATTTGCTGGTGGTTGAATTTTTCTCAGCCGGCGCATTTCGATACCGCGAATGGATTTATGAAGCACTGCGCGATTCCTTTCCAGGGTGTCGTTTTTATAGCTTCGCGGTTGAGAATGTGCAGAAGCAAGAAAGCTTCGATTTCAATTCACCTGATGCGCCGGAACCGAGCGTAATTACCGAACACGGCTTGAAATTCAATGCCAGCCCGGGCTCTGGCCACAAAACCGGCTTCTTCGCTGATCAGCGCGATAACCGCGAATATTTGTCGCAGCTCTGCAAAGATAAAACTGTGCTGGATATCTGCTGCAATTCTGGCGGCTTTGCGATTTATGCCAAAGCGCGCGGCGGTGCCAGCGAAGTGACCGGCATTGATTTGGATGAAGAGATTCTTGAGATTGCCAGAAAAAACGCTTTTCTCAACGATGCCAAAGTGAAATTCGTGCAGTCGGATTTATTTCCGTTTCTGCGTGAAGCCGCCGAGCGCGGCGATCAATGGGATGTGGTGATTCTAGACCCAGCCAAATTGACCCGCGACCGAGAGCAAGTGATCTCAGCATTGAAGAAATACAACGACATGAACAAACTGGCGATGAGCGTGGTTAAGCCCGGCGGCATTTTGCTGAGCTGTTCGTGCACCGGTTTGGTGAGCGAAGAAGACTTTTTAGATATGATTCGCCGTGCAGCGTTTTTCGCTGGCCGCCGCGCACAAATTCTGAAAGTATCTGGCGCCGGTGCCGACCATCCGTACATGGCGCATGTGAAAGAAAGTCGATACTTGAAAGCAGTATTTTGCCGCATTTTCTAATTCATTTAAATCACACACACTATTGAAAATGTACTCCATGAAAAAAATCCTGCTAGTTGTTGCCATGTCATTCGCTATCAACACGGCTTTTGCGCAAGGCGCCAAAGAATCGATGCCGGTTACAACCTCGGTGGAATCTTTGAAGCCGGGCGAATGGGTTTGGTATGCCGAAACTGTGCCGGAAGGCCCGATGCTATTGATGGTCAGTGTTGCCCAACAAAAAGCCTACTTGTATCGCAACGGCATCCGCGTTGGCGCAAGCACGGTGAGCACCGGCAAAAAAGGCCATGAAACACCAACCGGTGTGTTCACTATTTTGCAGAAAAAGAAAGACCATAAATCCAATCTGTATAAAGACGGTAAAAACAATGCCGCCGCAATGCCCTATATGCAGCGCTTAACTTGGGATGGCATTGCATTGCATTCCGGCAATCTGCCCGGGTACCCCGCTTCGCATGGATGTGTGCGCATGCCCGACGGATTTTCCAAGCGGCTGTTTGCAGAAACCAATTTAGGCATGACAGTAATCGTCAGCAATGATAAAGCTGCCAGCCCTGAAAACCTAGCCGACCCAAGCGTGTTTGCGCAATCAATGGATGACAAAGGTAATGTAGTGACGGTCGAGCCTTTGTCGGACTATGAAGCTTTTCGTTGGCAGCCAGAAAAATCGCTGTTCGGTCCAGTCACCGTTTTAGTTAGCACCAAAAACCAATTAGTGATTACTCTGCGTAATGGCATTGAAATTGGCCGTTCGAAAGTTGGCGTGGTGGGCAAAGAGGCCTTCGGTACTCAGGCGTATGTGGTGCTTGAAGGCTTGAGCATAGAAAAAAGCCGCATTGTGCCGGACCAAATGGAACTGAATTGGATGCGGGTTAATGTGCCAGGAAATGCAATGCAAACCATCGTGACTGGCTTGGATCCCAATTCAATTCGCCGCATTGTGGTGCCGGTTGATTTTGCCAAGTTGGTGTATGCCGAATTGCAGCCTGGTAGCTCATTATTGTTAACTGATGAAGACATCAACTTAGAAGCGACCACCCAAGGCATGACCGTACTCAGCGATGAAACAGACGAAGAACACGCCGAAGAAACCGATTAAGGACGCCTGTGATTGACCAGAGTACGTTTCAGCCGGCGCGCCGTGCGGCATTGATTTTTATTTTCTTTACGGTCTTAATCGACATCCTTGCCTTTGGCTTGATTATTCCAGTGTTGCCGCATTTAATCAAAAATATTGGCAACTACGATTTCGGCCAAGCGGCGATGATGTCGGGTTGGTTTAGCGTGGCGTTTTCAGTGATTCAATTCGTGTTCGCGCCACTGCTTGGCGCGCTGTCGGATCGCTATGGCAGGCGGCGAGTAATTCTGATTTCTTGTTTCGGGCTTGCTGTCGATTTCACCTTTATGGCTTTAGCAACCACTATTCCCATGTTCTTTATTGGCCGGGTGATTTCCGCGATGACCTCGGCCAGTTTCAGCACCGCCAACGCTTACTTAGCTGACGTGACCGCGCCTGAAAAACGCGCGGCTGCTTTTGGTCTGTTGGGTTCGGCGTTCGGCATTGGTTTTATTATTGGCCCCGCTTTAGGCGGCTTGCTGGGCGGCATCGATTTGCGTTTGCCATTTTGGGTGGCCTCGGGTTTAGCTATGCTGAATTTTTGCTATGGTCTGTTTGTGTTGCCAGAGTCTTTGCCGGTGGAATCGCGCACTAAACGCTTTGAATGGAAGCGTGCCAATCCCATCGGCGCGCTGCTAGTTTTGAAGCGCTACCCGGCAGTTCTTGGTTTGATTGCTGTGGCATTTATGAGCCAACTCGCGCATTTTGTATTGCCAAGTACCTTTGTCCTGTATGCCGATTTCCGTTATGGTTGGGGTGAGCAACAGGTGGGTTACGTGCTTGGTTTGGTGGGTATCTGCAATGTGTTGGTGCAAGCCTTTTTGATTCGCCGCTTAGTGCCGAAGATTGGTGAGCGCAAAGCGCTGTTGTTCGGGCTATTTTTTGGCATGCTCGGTTTTGCTTGGCAGGGCTTGGCCAACACCGGCATGTTGTCGTTGCTGGCTATTCCATTGCTGGCCTTGTGGGGCTTGGCGAATCCCTCTTTGCAGGCCATCATCACCAAGCAAGTGCATGCCGATGAGCAAGGCGGTTTGCAGGGCGCAGTTGCCTCAATGACCAGCCTAGCCGGCATTTTCGCACCCTTTATTTTCACTCATACCTTTGCTTTGTTCATCAGTAACCACGCACCCATGCAATTACCCGGCGCGGCATTTTTACTGGCCAGCCTGATTCTTTGTATTGCGATTGGCTTGGCGTATCATTTAACGCAATGGATGAAATCTTCACACGCAGTCGAGCACACTGTTGGTTCAAATTAAGGAGTTGCCCGCATGGCCAAGAAATTAATCGCAAGCGTTTCCCAACAGCAAGCTGAAGACGCCATTCGTCTGTTATTGCGCTGGGCGGGCGATAATCCAGAACGTGAAGGCCTGATAGACACGCCAACGCGGGTTGCCAAAGCCTATAAAGAATGGTTTGCTGGCTACGATGCGAAACCGGAGCAATACCTAAAGCGTACCTTCGAGGAAGTGGAAGGTTACGATGAGATGGTGATCTTGCGCGACATCGAATTCGAATCGCATTGCGAGCACCATATGGCACCGATCATCGGCGTGGCGCATGTCGGCTACATTCCGAACGGCCGCGTGGTTGGCATCAGCAAATTAGCACGAGTGGTGGAAGCCTACGCCAAGCGTTTGCAGGTGCAAGAAAAAATGACCGCACAAATTGCGCGCTGCATTCAAGAAGTGTTGCAGCCGAAAGGCGTGGGCGTGGTGATTGTGGCTAAGCACGAATGCATGACTACCCGCGGCGTGCACAAAACCGGCGTCAGCATGGTCACCAGCAAACTACTGGGCAGCTTCCGCGACGATGCCAGCACCCGCGCCGAGTTTTTGCAGTGTGTGGGGATGAAGTAGGGGCGCTGCTTGCTGCGCCCGAATTAAATTTACGTAAGGGCGAATAATATTCGCCCTTTTTATTGGTCGCACCGAAATATCGGTTTCGTAGGGGCGATTCATGAATCGCCCGTTTCAAATTAACGCAACATCTGGGCGGCCGCGAGGGTCACCCCTACCTGCCACACGGGTTCATGGGCGCGGCAAGCAGCGCCCCTACTTATGATCTAGCAAAGGCAAGCAATGCCGAAATATCGTTTTGGTCGGCGAGGCGCAAGGCCGCAACATAGTTGTTCCGATTTGTTCCGGCATCTACGAGACTGCTGCGCCCCCAGCTGAAACGCGGCTGCCCCAGTTGCATGGCAAGATAATCGGCAACTAATCGAGAGTGTCGTCCGTTTCCATTGGCGAAGGCATGAATCCAAACCAATCGATGACTGAAGCGAATCGCGATTTCATCGGCTGGATAGCTTTTATGCGCGACTTGATAGCGCACATCATCAGCTAATTGCCGCATTTCGATGCTGATTTTGTAAGCATCAACTCCGATATTGCGCGCGCTCATCCGCTATTGCCCAGCCCAACGCCATACCTCTGAAAACATCCGGTAATGCAATTCCAGCAGTAAAGCATCGCTGGCTATATCGCGTTTGCGGGCGAATAACCAACGGGAAGCTTGCGCGATGCCAATATGTTCAGCTTCGTTGAGTTCGGCGCGAGTGGTGATGTAGCTGGGAATCAATTGTTCGCGCTCTTCGCCGGTGAGCGGCGTATTGGCATCATCGTCTTTATCGAATAACACATCGATCATTTGTTGTTCCATAGCTTGCGTGGTGATCCGACCAACAGCTCTGCGATGAGTCGTTTCCGTTCGGCACTCAGATTATCAACTGTCATGCCCTGATTCTCGAGCTGCATGCTGTGGTTCAGATGGCGCAATTCATCCTCCGCACGCATTTCTGCCCGATGGTGCAGTGTTTCGGCGAGAGATTTTGTGGGAATCAGTGCGTATACCAACGTGCAGTCCATCGCTTCTGCGGCTTGGCGCATGGAATTAAGTGTTGTATTACCCGTCACTTCGGCCTTTTCCAATACCGAAATCCAGGATTGGGATGAACCCATGCGTTCGGCAAGCTGCCGCGTTGAAAGCCCCAGTGCTTCACGGATAGCGCGAATCCAGCCGCGTGGCGGCACAGTCATAGGCACTTCACGCATCAGCGCAAAGCGTTTATCGAGGTTCTTTCTGGCAAGAGCTGTGCGGTCCATGGTGAACATCCAATTGGGCTATCGAGAAATTAAAATATCATATATATATGTTCAATACAATATAATATGAATATATATAAATGTTCAATATATTTAGTATTGACATATTATATATAGTCAAATTTAAAGTTTCCAACACTCATAAAGGCTGGCTTGGATATGCCTTGGAGCACCGTGTTGTGTTCATTAAGGATTAATTATGGGGTTGCTAAATAATAAAAAAGGTATAATATATATACTATGAGTCCATTTGAATTCGATGCCGCCAAAAGTGAAGCCAACCACATCAAGCACGGCATTGATTTCATTGAAGCGCAACGGCTTTGGGATGATTCCCAGTTGTTAGAGGTTCCGGCCAAAACCGAAGATGAGCCACGTTATCTGGTCATCGGGCTTATTGACGGCAAGTACTGGTCAGCAGTGATTACCTACCGCGAATCGGCAATCCGGTTGATTTCGGTTCGCCGCGCACGTACAGAAGAGGTGTTTCTATATGAAAGCTAAAACATTTGAACAACAGTTTGATGATGGCGTTGATCTTACCGCTTCCCTGGATTTGTCCAAAACGCGGCGTGTGCAGTTGGCGCAGAAGCGCGTCAATGTCGATTTCCCAACGTGGATGATTGAATCCTTGGATCGTGAAGCCAGTAAACTAGGAGTAACCCGGCAGTCTATCATCAAGGTGTGGCTGGCCGAGCGGCTTGAGGCGGGTTCAGTCGCTAAGGCGCGTTGAATGCGCGCACCCGCGCCGAGTTTTTGCAGTGTGTGGGGATGAAGTAGGGGCGCTGCTTGCTGCGCCCCTACAAAATTACGCAAACTTCGCCATCAATTCATTCCTTTACCGATCAAGCCGCGAAAGCGCAATTTCGTATATCTCGTTTCGATTTCGTTTGCCTACCGCAATAACGGTTACTGTCACGGTTTTATCTTCAACCGAGTAAACCAGCCGGTAACCCGCTTGCTGTAACTTAATCTTATAGATATTTTTCGCGCCAGATAGCGCGTCAGCTTGAACATGAGGATTCTGTAGCCGTTCGGCCAGCTTGGTCTTCAGCTGCTCGCGTAAGGTGTGTCCTAGTTTTTTCCACTCCTTAAGGGCAGATTCCTTGAAGGCGAGCTTATAGGTCATCGAGCGACACGCGCACGGATTTTTCGTGTTGCCGTTGCTTGACGATTTTTAGCAGCTCTGAATCGTCAATCAAATCCATCATCGCCTCATAAGCGGCTGCTGGCACGCAATAAAAAGCTGGCGCATTGCGGTTTAGCACAGCCACTGGCATGCCATGGGCGCTGGCGACCACTTTCATGGGGTTCGCCTTCAGCTCGGATATGCTGGCAGCGGTTTCAGCAAGTAATTGATAGGCCATGATTAATGTCGCCAAGTAAACGAGAAGACCTAATAATAGGTCATTTAATAGGTCTTTACAATAGGCTGCAATTAAACCGGTTTCCGTAAGGGCGATTCATGAATCCCCCCTACAAAATTACGCAAACTTCGCCATCAACTCCGCCCACTGGGTTTTCACTTTCGCCACATGTTTTTCTTTCACATGCCCGAAGCCGCGAATGTGTTCTGGCAAGCGCGCGAATTGCACGGCTTGCACATGATTGCTGACAGTTAGTTTCGGCAAGATGCTTTCGATACTTTGCTTATAGTCTTCAATCAAGGCGCGTTCCATTTTGCGTTCTTCGGTTTTGCCGAACACATCAAACGCGGTGCCGCGCAGGAATTTCATGTGCCGCAAGGTTTTGATGGCAGGCAAGGCCCACGCGCCAAATTCTTGTTTAATCAAATGGCCATCAGCATCTTTCTTGGCAAACAGCGGCGGTGCCAGATTTAAATGCAGTTTAATCTCACCTTCGAAGGTGTCGCTAATCTGTTTTAAAAATGCTGGGCTGCTATACAAACGCGCCACTTCGTATTCGTCTTTATAAGCCATTAGCTTGAACAAATATTTCGCCACTGCTTCAGAAAGGCCGGTGAATTCATGCGAATGCTGCTGTTCGGCTTTGCGCACTTTGGTCACGAAATCGGTGTAGCGTTTAGCGTATGCACTGTTTTGGTATTCGGTTAAAAACTTCGCACGCAAGGCAATGCTTTCATCCAGGCTTTGGCTAACTTTGCCTTCACCAACAAACGCTAATTCGGTGGCGTTATGCGCTGTGCCGATGTATTGCTGTGCGTTTAATTCTTGACCAAAGCCTGCGGCAGCCGTTACTGCCGGCATATCTTGTGCGGCCATGCGGCCCCAGGCAAAGGCTTTTTTGTTCATCTCAATGGCGGCGCCGTTTAATTCAACCGCACGCATAATCGATTCAAACGAGAGCGGCACTAAGCCTTTTTGCCAGGCGTAACCGAGCATCAGCAAATTGGTAGCGATAGCATCGCCCATTAACGCCAAAGCTAAATCGGTGCCGGCCACTTGCATCGGTTGCTCGCCATTCAAGGCCGTTGCCACTGCTGCGATGATGTCTTTAGCGGGGAATTGCATGTCAGTATTGCGGGTGAAGGTGCCGGGCATGGCTTGGTAATCATTCAGCACCACGTGGCTGCGTTCAGCGCGAATTTTCGACAATGCCCAGTAATCGTTGACCACCACCATGTCGCAACCAAGCACTAAATCGGCTTCGCCGGCGGCAATACGCACCGCGTGGATGTCATCAGGGGTTTGTGCAATGCGCACGTGCGTGGTTACCGCGCCGCCTTTTTGTGCCAAGCCGGTTTGGTCGAGTACGCTACTGCCTTTATTTTCTAAATGCGCAGCCATACCAATCAGTGCGCCGATGGTGACCACACCAGTGCCGCCGATGCCGGTAATCAGAATATTCCACGGCTGGCTTAAATCAGTTTTGAATTGCGGAGCTGGCAAGGCCTCAAAATCGAAGGCTTGCACGCTTGGCTTGCGTTTCTTCAAGCCACCGCCTTTTACCGTTACAAAGCTTGGGCAAAAACCTTTAACGCAGGAGAAATCTTTGTTGCAGTTGGATTGATCAATCTCGCGCTTACGGCCGAATTCGGTTTCAAGTGGCAAGATCGACACGCAGTTGGATTTTTCGCCGCAGTCGCCGCAGCCTTCGCACACTGCTGGATTGATGATGGTACGTTTGGCAGGATCAACCGCTTTGCCGCGCTTGCGACGACGACGTTTTTCAGCAGCGCAGGTTTGATCAAAAATTAATACGCTGGTGCCTTTGACTTCACGCAAACGTTTGGAAATTTCATCGAGGCGATCGCGGTCAAAAAATTCTACACCGTTTGGAAATTGCGAATGATCGCTCCATTTGTCGATGTCGTCACTAAGCACCACAATGGTTTGCACGCCTTCACTGCGCACTTGCTTGGCAATATCAGGAACCGTTAAGGTGCCATCCACCGGTTGCCCACCGGTCATCGCTACGGCATCGTTGTATAAAATTTTGTAAGTGATATTTACTTTGGCAGCAACCGCTTGGCGAATGGCCAATGAGCCAGAATGGAAATAGGTGCCATCGCCGAGATTTTGGAACACGTGCTGTTCTTCGGTGAATGGCGCTTGACCACACCACGTTGCGCCTTCGCCGCCCATTTGGGTAAAGGTATCGGTGTTGCGGTCCATCCAAGTCACCATATAGTGGCAACCAATGCCGCCAAGTGCCCGTGAACCTTCTGGCACTACAGTTGAGCTATTGTGCGGGCAGCCTGAGCAATAATGCGCGGCGCGTGGGAAATCGGCGCGCGGTTTAGCCAGTTCTTTTTCTTTGGCGGTTAAGAAGGCTAAGCGATTATCGATGGTTTCCGATTGGAAAAAACGCGCTAAACGTTTAGCAATCACCCGTGCAATTCTCGCCGGAGTGAGTTCATGCGTACTAGGCAAAATCCACTCGCCGGATTCATCGTATTTGCCGATGATGCTTGGGCGCCGGCCCTGAGATGTGGTGTCCCAGTTGTACATATATTCTTTCATCTGCGATTCGATGAAGCTACGCTTCTCCTCAACCACAATGATGTCTTCTAGGCCTTCGGCAAATTCGCGGATGCCGATCGGTTCCAGCGGCCAAGTCATGCCAACTTTATAGACACGGATGCCGATATCGGCGGCCATTTTTGAATCAATACCTAAATATTCCAAGGCCTGCAACACATCCAAATACGATTTTCCGGTGGTCACGATACCTAAGCGCGCTTTTGGCGAATCAAACACCACTTTATCAATACCGTTAATACGTGCAAACGCTTGTGCAGCGGCCACCGCGTATTGGTGAAGGCGCATTTCTTGATCCAGTGGTGGATCTGGCCAGCGAATGTTTAGGCCGCCATTTGGCAGGGCAAAATCTTCTGGAAGAAGGATGTCGAGCTGGTGCGGATTGACATTCACCGAGGCCGACGATTCGACGGTTTCAGCAATGGTTTTAAAGCCAACCCAGCGCCCAGTGAAGCGACTCATCGCCCAGCCAAGCAAGCCCATATCCAGAATATCTTGCACACCAGCTGGGTTTAGCACCGGCATCATCGCCGACACAAATTCCAGTTCCGAGCCGTGCGGCAAGGTCGATGAGCGGCAAGCGTGGTCATCGGCGGCTAAGGCCAGCACACCACCAAACTGCGAGGTGCCGGCGGCATTGCCGTGTTTGAACACATCACCGCAGCGATCAACGCCGGGGCCTTTGCCATACCACATGGAAAACACGCCGTCGTATTTGGCGCCTTTGAATAAATTGGTTTGCTGCGTGCCCCACACCATGGTGGCGCCGAGGTCTTCATTTAAGCCGGGCGTGAACACGATGTTGGAATCGGCCAGATGCTTTTTGGCCTTCCATAATTCCAAATCGAAACCGCCCAAGGGCGAGCCACGATAGCCCGAAATAAAGCCAGCGCTGTTGACTTGCGCGGCACGGTCACGCATTTGCTGCATCAATGGCAAACGTACCAAAGCTTGCACGCCGGATAAGTAAATTCGGCCTTGTTCACGGCTGTATTTGTCGTCGAGGGTGTAATCGTAATCAACGCCAGGGTTGAGAGGAGTCATTGAAGACATAGGAAAGCCAGGGAGTAAAGACTCTAAATTATAACAGGCTAGGCCCAATCAGACCTTAAATTGTGCAAGGCTCAAACAGTGTAACGCTTGCAGGTACACAGCACGGCCTTATCAGCGCATAGTCAATTTAACGTTTTGGCAGTGCAGAAATCTGCCGATCATGCCAGCGCGACAATAAAATCAACATACATGAAGCGCCGATTAAAGCTAAAAACATATCCGACTGGGTATCCCACATATCGCCTTGAGTACCTAGAAATTCATCAGCACCTTGGCCCATCACCAACGCTGCCGCCCATTCCACTAGTTCATACACGGCGCTAACCATCATCACCACACAAACTACCAAAAATACCAGCCATGCTTTTCCGTTAATCACCTTGTGCCGAATGAATAGTTCGCGCGCTGCTAATGCCGGCACAAAGCCTTGCATAAAATGGCCAATTTTGTCATATGGGTTTCGATTTAAATCGAACAGTTCCTGAAGCTCAAAACCCAGTGGCACTCGGGCGTAAGTATAAGCGCCACCGAGTATCAACACGCAGGCATGCAGAAAAATACCGGTGTATAGCAGGTTAGTTAGCGGGAAGCGCTTATAGCTGAACCACAAAATGGGCAACAAAACGATTACGGGTAGTACTTCCATTAGCCAGGTTAGTCGGTCGTATGGGTTCCAGCCGGAAATTGCTAGCAGCACAATTAGCACCAACAATGCCAGAAGCAGATTGCGAGTATGAGCCGAAACGCTACTCATAAACGGTATGCGCTGCGTAACGCGTGCCAAGTCCATAGCGCTGCAACTGCGTCCACTATGGCAAATACCATCAGCACTGGTGGCGCCAATTTTAATACCACAAATGCCCCGAAAAATCCGAGTACGCTCAAGCGAGCCGGCACGCTCAGTCTTATCAGTGAGCGTAGGTTGGCATTGGCGGCATGCCAATAATACACGCCGAGAAGAATAGCCAGCATACCCACCACACGAATCCATACGTCATCAACGGGCGGTACTTTAAACAAGGCCAGCAGACTATTGGGCGCAATAATTAACACAGCGCCTAGAGCCAGAAGATACATGCCGAAAACGCGTATGGTTTGAGCAGCAGTTGCCATATCAGTCACTTTCTATAGTGGTTGAAAGTCGATTATAGCCAGATTATGCCAGCAATAAGGGTTTAAGTTTGAATAATTTAGTAGGCTATTTTTTAACTGTAATTGCAGCGTCAACTACAGCCTTCCACATAAAATACTTGTGGCGGTACGCCAATACGCCAGCTTAGCACTTTGCCATCGGCACCAATATCAAATATCAAACGCGCGGCGGAGTTATCTTCAGGTGTTACGGTAAGCGTGTGGGCATTCACAACATATTTGTGCGCAGCAGATTCAACGCGGCCAGAATGTGCTTGTAAAACCTGTTCTGCGTTATCGCCCACTTTGATATTTCCAGGTGCAATTTGGCGAGCATCATCAACATCAAAACGGACAAACTTTGCATCTTCAAACATAAAGCCAATACCGCGTTTTTGGTTGGGCATATGTTCCGCACTTAGGTAAAAGCACGTTGAACCTTTGGCCGGCGCATCGACAATTAAAGGATAGCCCCAAGACATTCGAACCGATTCTTCGTTGCCACCAAATTTTGCGGAGCCAAAACCTTGATAGTTAACCACTGATGGATTGTTAATAGCGGCTGCCGGCATAATTTCTGCAGCCGGCGCGGTGCTACTGACCGGCGTTGGCAAAGTCGTTTCGGGTGTTACAGCATTTGTTACAGCAGGCTTGCAGCCCATTAATGTAGCAAGGCTAATGCTTACTAGCCATAAGCTTGAATGCTTAAGATGCGGCATAGTGTTTTCCTTAGTCGAGCAAATGGTGTTTGTGTACAAGCTACACTTAATTCGCACAGCAAGCTAGATGACTGAGTTGTGAAAATACGCCAGTTTTTTACTGCGCGGCAATTTCTTAAGTGCGGCTTCAGCGCGTGATGCGGTGCTACGATTTGGAAACTCCTGACTGGCTAAAATTCGCAAGGGTCTATTGGCTTTTGTGAAGCGTGCGCCCGTGCCATTTTGGTGTTCGCTGAAACGACGCTCCAGATTGGTGGTGATGCCTGCGTAATACACCGTGCCCAAGCTGCGCTGGCATTCAATCAGATATAGGAACCACACGCGCTTAGCGAAAAGCCATTGAGCAATTGAACGCGACGGTGATGCGCTCGCCTTCGCCATAAAATGGCATCACCTGATGCGCAAGCCACGATGGAAACAATATCAGCTCGCCGGCTTGTAGATTAAACGCATAATTGCCCAGTTGGTAGGGCGCCTGCTGCTGTGAATTGCCAGCATCCAGATACATCTGCGCCAAGGGGTTTACAAAACTTAGCTTGCCGCTTTCAGGCTGATCTGCATCGCTGATGCCCGGGCTTACACAGTACACGCCCGACCAAGACGCCATCGGATGATTGTGCACTCCGAAAAAGCCGCCGCGCCGAGTCACATGAAACCACGCGTCAGTCACAATGTTCAGGCGCGCCATACGTGCGTTATCGTATTGGTTGAGTTCGGCCACTGTGCGTGCAACACGCGCTAAACAAAACTCGCGTAAGGACGCAATGGGCGCATCTGGCCAGGCAAATAAATCGAAATTACTTTCGAATAATTGCGTATTGCGTGGTGTGTATGGGTTTGGGTTAGCAAAGCGCGCGCCTTGGCTTTCACGGCGAATGAACAATTCAGCTAACTGCTGGTTTAAACTGGCACAATCGGCAAGTTGATCGAAAGCGAATGGTACGCTGAAAATCGGGTTAATCTGCATCATAAGTATTTTCTAGGAATTCTTTATGCCATTGTGCCAAAAATTTTGTATGTTGACAGCATTGCTATTAATCACTGGTCCGGTCGCCGCTGTCGATCGCTTGGCCAGCAAACCATTCGCCACACGTTCAGAGGTAATCGCACCGCATGCTATGGCAGCTACATCCCATCCTTTAGCTACCCAGATCGCCTTGGATGTGATGAAGCAGGGCGGTTCAGCAGTGGACGCGGCAATCGCCGCCAATGCTGCTTTGGGCTTGATGGAGCCGACCGGTAATGGCGTGGGCGGCGATCTGTTCGCCATGGTGTGGGATCCAAAAACCAAAAAGCTATACGGCTATAACGGCTCCGGGCGCTCACCCGGCAAGCTCAGCTTGAAATGGTTTGAAAAAAACGGATTCAAATCCGTGCCTTCTTATGGCCCCTTGCCGGTAACAGTACCGGGCGCTGTGCGAGGCTGGTCCGATCTGCATGCCAAGTTTGGTGCGTTATCTATGCAAAAAAACTTAGCGCCAACTATCGCCTATGCCCGCAACGGCCATCCGGTGGCGGAAACTATTGCGTACTATTGGAACTTGTCAGTGCCACGACTCGGTAAATATCCGGGTTTCAACGAGCAGTTCACCATCAACGGCAAAGCGCCGGTGAAGGGTCAGGTCTGGAAGAATCCTAATCTTGCTAACACTCTGCAAAGTATTGCTGATGGTGGGTCGGACGCATTCTATAAAGGCCGTATCGCCAAGACCATTGCCGATTACATACAGTCTCAAGGAGGCTTCTTGTCTGTTGAGGATCTGGCCGCACATAAAGGCGAGTGGGTTGAGCCGATTTCCACTACCTATCGTGGTGTGCGGGTTTGGGAATTGCCGCCCAACGGCCAGGGTCTAGCCGCGCTGCAAATGCTGAATATCCTTGAACTCACCGATTTCTCTAAAATCGCCTTTGGTTCGCCCGAGCATGTACACACGTTCGTGGAAGCCAAGAAGCTGGCCTTCGCTGATCGTGCCGCGCTGTATGCTGATCCGGATTTTGTCAAGACACCGGTCGAAAGACTGCTGTCGAAATCCTATGCCACTGAACGCTCGAAATTGATTGATCCGAATAAAGCCATGAAAGCAGTTGATGCTGGTGCGGCCTTGAACCAGGGCGACACGATTTACCTTACCGTCGCTGACGCCAATGGCATGATGGTCAGCCTGATCCAGTCGAATTACCGCGGCATGGGCTCCGGCATGGCGCCGCCGGGGCTTGGCTTTATCTTGCAGGACCGTGGCGAGCAGTTTGTGCTTAAGAAAGGTCATGCCAATTCGTTCGAGCCGAATAAACGCCCGTTTCATACCATCATCCCTGCATTCATCACCAAAAACGACCAGCCTTGGATTAGCTTCGGTCTGATGGGCGGCGCCATGCAACCGCAAGGCCATGTCCAAATCGTGATGAACTTAATCGACTTCGGCATGAACTTGCAGGAAGCCGGTGATGCGCCGCGGATTCAGCACGATGGCTCTACCGAACCTGACGGCCAGAATACGCCGATGACCGAGGGCGGCGTAGTTAATTTGGAATCGGGATTTGCCTACCCGACCATCCAGGCTCTGATGCGCAAAGGTCATGTCATTGAATTTGCCGACGGCCAGTATGGTGGTTATCAGGCGATCATGCGTGATGCGCAATCTGGTGTGTATTACGGTGCTAGCGAAAGCCGCAAAGACGGCCAAGCCGCCGGTTATTGAAGTAATCCATCGTGATTAATAATGAACTGAACATCAATCTGTACCGCCAACGGCTAGTGCAGGCTACTCGGGTACAAATTCCGAGTTTTCTGCAGGAAGATGCCGCTGAAAAATTACACCAGTGCTTGTTGCAGGATGTGCCGTGGGCCTTGGCTGAACGCTCGAATGGTGTTTCGCACACACTTGATGCGAATAGCTATGCAGCAATGACGACTCAACAGCAGCAAGCGTTATTAGAGAAAGCGTATGTGCTGGCCAAAGCTGAGTTTCAGTTTTCCTACGACAGCTACATGATGGTGCGCGCCGCCAAAGAAGGTTGGAATCCGGGTTTAATTTTGCATGCGGTGCTCGAGTTCCTGAACTCGCCCGAGTTTTTGCAATTTGCGCGGCGCTTAACCGGCGAGCCCAGCATTGTGGCTGTCAGCGCACAGGCCACGCGTTATCGCGCCGGGCAATTTTTAACTCGCCATCAAGATAAGGAAGTGAATGAAAACCGAGTGTGTGCGTATGTTATTAACCTAAGTAAACATTGTGACAGCGATTGGGGCGGTCTTTTGCAATTTCATGATGAAAATAATCGCTTGCTTGAAAGCTTCGTGCCGTATTGGAATCATTTGTCTTTATTTCGCGTGCCGCAATCGCACAGCGTGAGTTTGGTTTCACCATGGGCCGGTGAACCGCGTTTAGCCATCACTGGCTGGTTTTTGGCGAATTAACCGAATCATGCCAGAATTCGACAATCCAGCTTCGTTCATTGGCCGGCCTTACGCCGAAAAACACTTTGCCGAAATTGTTCGGCATGCCTTCGAGCACAATCCGTTTTACCGGCATTTTTTCGCAGCAAGTAGCACAATTCCATTACTCACCCGCGAAATTTTGCAAGATCACAATGATGAGCTATTAAACGGCCATCCAGTAACTGGCAAAACTTCTGGCTCCACCTCAATTCCAGTGCGTATTCATTGGGCGCAGCCACGCTCGGCGCTAGACAACCGCGACAGCACGAACTATGCCGAATGGTTTGGCGGGCGTTTACCACACATGAAAATTGTTGCGCTAACTGCCCATAAAGCCGCTGAAAACACCTTGGAAGTGGCATCAAAAGTGCCTGAGCAGCTGCAGTTTATTCGCCACCAAATCCGTGAAAAAGGCGTGCGTTCGCTGATCAGTTACCCAACCAATCTAGAACAACTCGCACAACACTTACTGCAATCCGGTGAGCAGATTATTGAATTACAGCGCATCATCTGTATGTCGGAATTGTTTGAACCCAGCCAAGAAGTCGTTATTAGGCAGGCATTTCCCAATGCCCAAATTGCCGCCACGTATTCCAGCACCGAAGTGGGCATGATTGCTGGTCGTTGCCCGCACTACCCTGAAAATTATCACATCATGGCGCATAAGCTAGGCCTTGAATTTCTGAATGCCGAAGGCAATCCTTGCGGTGAGGGTGAAATGGGCCAAGTAGTGATTACCGACTATATCAACCGAAAAATGCCGCTGATTCGCTACGCCATTGGTGATTTAGCCGCTCCTATTACATGCCCATGCGGAAAAAACCCGTTGCCAGCACTCACCAAACTGCTGGGTAAGCAACGTGGCATCCTGAAACACCCCAATGGTGGCAATGTGTTTAGCACCCAGCTTTCGGCCGAAATTCGCGATACGCCCGGCATTCGGCAATTTCAGGTAGTCCAGAATTCCCCCATACACATTCAGCTACGCCTGATTGCACGCCCCAATGCAGTTATTGCCGATGCAGAGCTTGGCTTACGCGCGTTGTTTGAGCGTGTTTTCGGCCACCAACTGCATCTCGATATTACCTGGTGTGAAGAAATTCCACGCCTACCAGGTGGTAAGTATATGGAATTTATCGGCTTATCCTGAAACACCCGTATTTTGCGCAAAGTTAGTGTAATGATTCTATGCAAGGCTCAAAGCTAAGCAGCAAGTGCTTAAAAACTAAGCAATTGAGAACTGGCATACTCGAATTATTTTGAATATTTATTCAGCTAACTGAACGGATTAAATTGCCCCCGAAGCCAATATCTATAAGAAATGTAAGCTGAAGCGGGTTATCGGGTTGAACGAAACCCTACAAATGTCCCGATTTATTCAGCTTGCTGAATGAAAATAGTTTCATTCACATATTGACCCTAGCCAAAAAAGTGTGTTCACTGTCACAGCAAGGTACCCGATTTCTCATTTTTTTGGGAAGGGGTGGGAATCTCAGCTAATTCACATTTGTAACACCATATTTTCAGGGGATAAGGCAATGACACGTAAGTCGAAAGCTCGATTTGGTATGACTCGCACCTATAAACTCAACCCAGCAGTGAAGGCGCTACGTGCCGCACTGTTCGCGGGCGTTGCAGTAGCCGCCGTTGCGCCAAGCGCGCAGGCCGCCTGCGTGGTGGTTGGTAACTCAGTTACTTGCACCGGCTTTTTTGGCAGTACCGTTAATAATGGTGATGAATGGACAGTGGTAACGCCAGCTGATTTGGCCAGCATTTTATTCGACAGCAATTCCAATATTTCTGTATTTAACTCGCAATTCGGTGTAAATGCCTCCAATGCTGGCAGCATCTCTGCCATAAACAATGGCGATATTACGGTCTACAACCAACTTGGCGCTGCAGTTGGATTTGCTATATCCAGTCCAGGTGGTGATGTGGAAGCAGAAAATAATGGCTCCATCAATGCCATTTCAACCGTCAGTTATGCACGCGGTATTCTGGCATCATCCATTAATGGCGATATAACAGCATCGAATACCGGTAGCATTTATGCTTCGGGAGCAACTTCTAGTTTTGGTGTATTTGCCACAACCACTAATGGCAATATTACCGCCTATAACAGTGGCGATGTAACGGCTTATTCAGGCACCAGCACAGCGAATGGCTTCAGATTAGTAACCACCAATGGCAATATCGATTTCACCAGCAATGGCGGTAGCATTACCGCACAAAGTGATTTTTTCCAAGCTATCGGCATTAATGCAGTAACTTCTAATGGCAATGTCACTGTCAACAACTCCAGCGATATACTGGCTGATTCGGGCGCTTCAGGAAATACGTATGGCATTTTTGCACGAGCATCCACAAGTGGTGATGTCTCTGTTATAAATGATAGCTATATTCATGCGATAGCTGTTAATGGTGGATCTACCGGTATTATTTCTGTTAGTAACAATTTCAGTGCCTATGTTGGTGGCAGTGGCGACGTTACTGCGGAATCCATAAACGGCGCCGCCATTGGTGTTCGTGCATTAGCCTTTAACAATGGCTATGCCGATATCGTGGTATCTGGCGACATTACCGCTTCTAGCGTAACACGCAGTGCAACCGGCATATTGGCAAATGGCGGCGCTGGTGTTTATATCAATAGCAGCGGCGCGATCAGTGCAACCACAACCACGGGCGCTGCCATCGGCATCCAGGCCGATAGCCCAAAAGATATTGATATCTTTAATTACGGCGATATTTTCGCTCAAACAACGACAGGCTTTGCCAGAGGCATACAAGCTCAGGCCACTGGCTTCCTTGCTGAAGTCACTGTCGAGAACAGCGGCGACATCACTGCGAGCAGTTTTGCTGGCGGAAGTGCCCAAGGCATTCGCGCTATAGCAAGCCGCGGTTATACCTCAGTCACAAATAGCGGTGCTATTTCAGCCTCATCCACCAACAGCAATGCCTTATCCATCGTGGCCGTGGGACAATACGGTGTGGATGTTATCAATAGTGGCGATCTTAGCGCTGATACTAACGCACTTGCTTATGGTGTATATGCCAACTCCCGTTTTGGTAATGCCATTGTGTACAACACAGGCGATATAAGCACGCATTCTGCGTTCGCTAGCACGTCTGGTATTTACGCCAAAGGCGGCTACTATGCAGTTATCGTTAACGAAGGCGATATTACAGTGCTAGCAGACAATTCCGTGGGCTATGGCGCCTATGCCTATGCCCAGCTAGAAGACGCGATTATTGAAAACTCCGGCGCTATCAGTGTTACCGCGCTGTTTGATTCTACCGGCTTATTTGCTAAGTCAATCGAAGGCGATGCCTACATTTACAATACTGGCGAGGTTTCTGTCAGCTCGGTATATGGCTTGGCAGCGTATGCCGTATATGCATCGGCTTTCCAAAGCAGCGCGTATATTACCAACCATGGCGATGTGAGCGCGAGTAGCCAATTCTCTGATGCTTCGGCAATTGTTGCAGTGGCTAATAATGTTGTTGCCGTAACAAACACCGGCGTGTTGACTGCCACTTCCGGCTACGGCGATGCGATTGGCATTGTGGCAGCTTCCAATAACGGCTTAGCATATGTAGAAAATAGTGGTGAGATTTCTGCCTCATCTTATGCCGGCAATGCCTATGGCATTTACGCCGACAGCGACTTCGGCAATGTGGCCGTATATAACGATGCGCAAATGACCGTGACTTCGACATACGGATCGGCCTACGGTATTTTCGCGCAAGCCAACTATGGCGGTGCCAAGGTAATAAACTCCGGCGTACTGAATGTTTCAGGTGACGACTTTGCCGCCGGAATTTTTGTCTTTGCGCAAGACGGTGATTATGCGTCAGACGGCAATGCTGTAGTAGTTAATAGCGGCGACATTTCATCTACCGCAACTTCCGGCGAAGCCCTCGGCATCGTGGCGATCGCCTCGGATACGTCTTACGTCAAAAACTCTGCGGTGATTGATGCCAACAGTTTTGGCTACACAGTATATGGTGGAAACAGTGCCTATGGCATCATCGCCGCCGGTAATTACGGTGCATGGGTAATCAATACCGGTGCGATCAATGCCTATTCCGAATTCGGCGATGCAAGCGGAATGGATGTTTTTGGTAACGCATACGCCGTTGTTTCAAATACTGCGGCCATTACAGCCAATGCCTATGGTTCAGCGAAAGGTATTGATGTGTTCAGCGCTGGTTACACCGGCATAGTCAACTCCGGCACGATTATAGCCACATCCGTTGATGGACAGGCCACCGGCATTTACGCCAGTAGCAAATACGGCGCAATCACAGTGAGCAATACCGCCAATATGTTAGTAACCAGCGCCTATGGTTCAACTGGCATTGAAACCAGCACCGAAGGCAGTGGCCTGACCACCATTACCAATAGCGGCGACTTCGTTGTGAACTCAAATAAGTATGCAACCGGCATCTCGGCGTATTCATACAGTGGCGATATAGTGATCATAGGCACCGGCGATCTACGCGCCACTGGCTACAATGCAACGGGCATTTATGCCTCTACCAACGAATACGACAGCGATATCACCATTACCAATAGCTTGAACACCATAGTGGCAAGCGCCAACGTAAATGGTCAGGCGTATGGCATTTACGCGTACTCCGATGGCTCGGGCGACATCAACATCACCAGCTCGGGCATCATCACTGCCCGAGGCGGCGATGCGTATGGCATTTATGCCGCCACAGATAACGACACCCTTTACAGTGAATACGGCGCAGCTGGCGGAAATATCAACATCACGCTTGGTAGCACCAGCAACATCAGCGCTACCTCAACCTATTTTGGCTCTTATGGCGAATATGGCAGTTACTCGGGCGGCAATGCCTATGGCGTGTATGCTCGGGTTGAAGAAGCGACTGGTAATGTTATCGTTATCAACGCTGGCCGCATTGTGGCCACAGCCAATGGTATCAATGCCACAGCGGCTGGCATTCAAGCCACCGATCAGTACGACGGCACAGTCACCGTTACCGCAGCAGCAACCAGTGTAATTTCTGCTACTGCCAATGGCTCCAATGGCTATGCTTACGGCATCAACGCCATTGCTGAATACGGCGATGTGCTGATTAGCAACGCCGGCAGCATTATGGCAACCGCCAATAATGATGGCTTCTCGGTAGCTATTCGTGCCGAAAGTAAATACGGCACTAGCATCACCAACTCTGGCACCATTGGCGCCGCGGGTAGCAACCCATGGGCGATTGTGTCGTACTCGGAAGGCAATACCGTCATTAGCAATAGCGCTACTGGCATCATCAATGGCGCGATTTATACCACTGATGGCAATGATAGCTTGACCAACAGCGGGCGCTGGAACGTCGGCAAAAGCAACTACTCCGACTTTAATGGCGGCAACGACACCATCACCAACAATCTTGGCGGCAGAATCTTTATGGATGATTCCGCCATTTACATGGGAACCGGAACCAATGCCTTCCTAAATAACGGCAGACTGTATGCCAACAACGATAACCTGATTAACATGGGCAACACCGCATCGGTGTTCACCAACAACGGTAGCTCGATTCACATGAACGATGGTGTTGCCAACGATAGCTTGACCATCATTGGCAGCTTTGCCGGTACCGGCCGAATTTATGTGGATGCAAACGGCACCAGCATGTTGGCCGATCGCTTGTACATTGAAGGCAATGTGGTAACCAACACCGCCAACGTGATTGATGTGTACTTGTCTGGTGTACCTAGCCTTGCGGATATCGTTGACGGTGAAGAAATCGACATCGTATCTGTAAGTGGTGTGAGCTCAGCGGCTAACTTCAGCCTTGGCGTGGTGACCTTGAACGACAATGAGTTGTTCGCGCTCAGCGCACAGTTGAACAAAGCTATCAACTACAGCGGAACCAACGATTTGTTCTCGCTCGGCTTCACCATTGACGGACTAAGCGGCAGCGGTATTGCGGCAAGCTCGGTGGCGCCTGGTGTGCAAAGCTTATGGCACATGGGCAACGGCACCTTGTTCCAACGTGAAGGCACGCATCGCGAATACAAAGAAACCGGCAACGGTGGTTTTGTAGCCGATTACAAAGGTGGTGTTGGTGCCTGGTTCCGTGGGTTCACCAGCGGCGGTGGTTTATCGCCGGATTCGAGCAACAATAACTTCGGCGCCAACGACAACCACGGGTTTGACTTCGACGGTTCCGGTATTGAGTTTGGCTTGGGCTATGCGTTCAACAACCAGTGGTCAGCCGGTATCTTAGGTGGCACCTCGGACAGCACGCTGAAGCCAGATAACGGCGGGCGTATTAAGATTGATGCTGATACCTTGGGCGGTTATGTGACCTATACACCGGGCAACGGCTTTTATGCAGACTTGAGCTACCGTGCGATGGATTTTGATGGCTACGGCAACGGCGGTGCGGATGAGTTCAACATTAAAGGTAATGCCGATGGTTTCAGCTTGGAACTTGGCTATGGCTACAAAACAGCCAGCGGTTTGGTGATTGAACCGCAATTCCAATACAGCATGGTTGATGTTGATTTAGACAGCATTGCTTACAACAGCTACGACTATGAATTAACCGATGGTGATTCCACCGAAATGCGTGTTGGTGTGGCCTTGCGTAAGTCGTACAAAACAGCAGGCGGTAATTACTGGACCCCATACGGCGCATTAAGCTACTTGAATGAAAGCGATGGCTCTAACACCTACCAAATTGGTGGTTTGTTGGATGGCACAGTAGATACCAGTGGCGGCAGCACCTTGCTTGAAGCAGGCGCAACAGGCCTGATCGGTAAGTTCGGCATTAGCGGTGGCCTGAACTGGCGTGATGGTGGTGCCTATGAAAGCGTCGTTGGCGGCCAATTGAGCGTTCGCTACGACTGGTAATTCATGTATCAGAAAAAAGACCGGCGAAAGCCGGTTTTTTTTGCAGAAGCTATTATTGTACTGCTAGAATTAAATCATAAAAATACAAGCGCGCACTGCGCAGTCCTTTCATGTTGGAGAAAGTTTTGTCAAATAAAAAACCGCCTGCTTCCGAAGTTGAAGCAAATCAAAGCCAAGAAGCAACCGCCGACACACAACCCGCCGTGAATGCTGATGCGCCAGCATCCACACCGCAAGTTCAAACTATCACCGAAACACCGGCAGTTGGCGAAGGTAAACCAAAGGACCTTACTCAGCTCAAAGTTGAAAAAAGTTGTTCGCGTGGTATGGGTTCTTGGCTTGCAAGCCACAGTATTTCTTTGGCGATTACCTCCTATCAAACTGGCCGCGTATATTTAGTGGGCAGCGATCCTAATGGCCGCGTGTCATTTTTTGAACGTATTTTTGAACGTGCCATGGGCATTGTGGGCAACTCGCAGCGGATTTTTCTGGGCGGCCTGTATCAACTTTGGCGCTTTGAAAATGTTTTGCGTAAGAATCAAGTGATTCACGGTGCGTTTGATAAGTGCTATGTGCCACGTAATGCACAAACCATTGGCGATTTGGACATCCACGAGCTCGGTATTCGCAAAAACGGCAAAGTGGTGTTCGTGAACACCAAATATTCGTGCTTAGCTGAATTGGATATGGTGCATAGCTTCAAAGCAATATGGAAGCCGAAATTCATTAGCAAATTGGCGCCGGAAGATCGTTGCCATTTAAACGGCTTGGCCATGAAAGATGGCGAGCCAAAATACGTTACCGCCGTATGCCGCAGCGATACAGTGGATGGCTGGCGTGATCGTCGCAAAGATGGCGGCGTGATTATTGATGTGGATACCGATGAAATTGTTTGCGAAGGTTTGTCGATGCCGCACTCGCCGCGTTGGCATAACGGCAAGCTTTGGGTGCTAAATGCCGGTACGGGTTATTTAGGCTGGGTAGATTTCGACACAAAATCCTTTGTACCATTCACCTTTTGCCCGGGCTTTTTACGTGGTTTGTCGATGATTGGGAACGTTGCGGCAGTTGGCTTGTCTAAAGCACGTAACGGCCGTTTTTCGGGCTTGGAATTGGATGATGAACTCAAGAAGCGAGACGCCGATGCCTGGTGTGGCGTGCAGATTGTGTCACTCACCAATGGCGATGTTTTGCAATGGATTCGCTTTGAGGGCGACATCAGTGAAATCTTCGACATCAGTTTCTTGCCAGGCGTTCGCAACCCGATGATGGTTGGGCTACGCACCGCTGAAATTCGTGAGCTGATTACCTTTGAATCGGACATACCCACCACTGAGGAAATTGCACCATGAAACAAATCACCCAATTCGCACAATTCATTGTTCTAAGCGTATTTGTATCAGGCGCGGCCTTCGCACAAATTAGCACTGCAGCAAAGCCAGCTGCACAGGGCGCAAATATCGAAAAAGGCATTGACGCGATGTTTAATAGTCTTGATAAAGACAAAAATAAGCAATTAAGTTTTGAAGAATTCAAAATTGGTGTTGTTGCCGAACGACGTCAGCAGATGATGCTGCAGCAACTAAGTGGAATTTTTAATTCAGTTGATGCTAATAAAAATGGCACACTTGAATCACTTGAATTCAGCAACTTGCCGGGCATGAAGCAAGCAAAAGAACCTAAGCCGAAATTTTCTGAGTTTGATGTCAACAAAGATCAAAA
>JANPOU010000027.1:0-62045 GCA_031428155.1 Arenimonas sp.
GGTTGGCGAAGCCAATTGGCAGGCTACTGAAAACGATATTCAGGCTAATAAAAGCAATTCAACGTACGCTTATTTGGTTACAAAATTACCGTACAAAAACTTTCGAATGACGGTAGAATTTTGGGCAAGCGAAGATGCCAACAGCGGCGTATTTTTTCGTTGCCAAGACCCGCAAAACATCACGGCAGAGAATTGCTATGAAGCCAATATTTTTGATCAACGCCCGGATCCGAGCTACGGTACAGGCGGGATTGTTCTGATTGCCAAATCTCCCACACCCATGCCGAAAGCGGGTGGCAAGTGGAACACGTATGAAATCACTGCGAACGGACCGCATTTAAAACTGGTACTTAATGGCGTTACCACGGTCGATATTCAAGACAATAAATTGGTGGAGGGTTATCTTGCCTTGCAGTGGGCAAGCGGTACGATAAAATTTCGCAAATTATTAATTGAAACATTATGAAAATCATTACCGATCAGGCATATATTCAAAGCATCGCCTACCGAAAAAAACCCAAAGCACCGATGACTGAAATCGACAGTGTAGAAATTACCTGCGAACAAGGCGTGGTGCCGGATACCCGCGGCAAGCCCGGCAAACGGCAAGTAACGGTGCTCAGTCTTGAAGCCTGGCAAACAGCATGCGCTGAGCTTGGCGTTGAACTACCTTGGACCACACGCCGTGCCAATATTTTAGTGAGCGGCATAACGTTTAGCGCCGATGATGTTGGCAAAATTTTGCAGATTGGCGATGTGCGCTTGCAAATTACCGTGGAAACTGATCCATGTAACCGTATGGACGAGCAACATCATGGCTTGATGGCTGTGTTAACACCCAACTGGCGCGCAGGCGTGTGTTGCCGAGTGTTGAGTGGCGGGCAAATACGGGTGAACGACCCAATGACATGTCGCGATTAAAAGCCCATGATTTAAATCATGGTCTAGACTTTAATCATGGCCGACTGAATACGAATGCAAAAGCATGAAATATGCTAGCTTGGCGCTTACAGTACCAAGACCACTTATATTTGGATGCATATGGCACGTCGACATTGGTTTACCGCAACACTATTTTGCTTATACTTGTGTTTACCGATAACGCAAACGCATGCCAATAAGCAAATTGACGCATCAAATGTAGAACAGCAAAAAATCGTTGTGTATCAGGTGTTCACGCGCTTGTTCGGCAACACACAAACCGCTAATATTCCGTGGGGCACAAAAGCCCAAAATGGAGTTGGAAAATTCAACGATTTTGACGACAAAGCTTTAGAAGGTATTAAACAGCTCGGCGTTAGCCACATTTGGTACACCGGTGTGCCGCATCATGCGTTAGTGGCAGATTACACAAAATTCGGCATACAAAACGATGACCCCGATGTGATTAAAGGTCGCGCGGGTTCTCCTTATGCAGTGAAGGATTATTACAGCGTTAACCCCGATTTAGCGATTAATCCGGCCAAGCGCATGCAGGAATTTGAGGTATTAATTGCGCGTAGCCACAAACACGGCCTGAAAGTTATCATCGATATCGTGCCGAACCATGTGGCGCGGCGTTATCAATCCATTGGTAAACCCAAAGGCATTCGTGATTTCGGCCAAGACGATGATACCTCGGTGGACTACGCACGCAACAACGATTTTTATTACGTGCCCGGCCAAGCTTTCAAGGTGCCGAAATGGCCAGCAAATTATTCCGTACTCAATGGCGAACAACATCAAAGCCTTGATGGCCAGTTCGATGAAAATCCTGCCAAATGGACAGGCAATGGTTCGCGGCTAGCGCAACCAAAATTTGATGACTGGTATGAAACGGTCAAAATTAATTACGGCGTGAAGCCGGATGGCAGCTATGATTTTCCGCGCCTACCCGCAGATTACGCGAGCAAAGATTGGCAAGCGCATTACCAATTTTGGCAAGAAAAGTCAGTGCCCAGTTCTTGGGTTAAATTCAAAGACATCACACAATTTTGGCTCGCCAAAGGCATCGACGGCTTTCGTTATGACATGGCCGAAATGGTGCCGGTTGAATTTTGGAGCTATTTGAACAGCGCAATTAAACACAGCAACCCGAATGCTTTTTTATTGGCTGAAGTGTACAACCCAAAACAGTACCGCGATTATTTGTATTTAGGAAAAATGGACTACCTGTACGACAAAGTCGATTTCTACGATCACATGAAATTGGTGATGCAAGGCAAGGCCAGCACCGATCAATTTGTGGCCATTCAAAATCAATATGCTGATATTGAACAGCATCTTTTGCACTTCTTAGAAAACCATGATGAACAGCGCATCGCCAGCCCAGAATTCGCCGGCGACGCCCGCAAAGGTATGCCTGCTATGCTGGTCTCGGCCACCATTAGCAAAGCCCCTACGCTTTTATATTTTGCTCAAGATGTTGGTGAAAAGGGTGAGAGCAATCCGGGTTTCGGCAAGGCCAGCCGCACCACTATTTTCGATTACTGGGGCGTGCCCGCACATCAACGCTGGATGAGTAATGGCAAATTTGATGGTGGTGCATTAACTCCACAAGAAAAAGCTCTGCGCGATTTCTACGCCCGACTGATGACGTTTGTGCGTAACTCACCGGCCTTAATGGGTGCGTATAAAGAAATACACACAACCAACAAAAATACTGCTGGCTACGATGGGCACTTGTTTTCCTTCGCGCGTTGGAGTACCGAACAAAAACTGCTTATTGTCAGTAATTTTAGCGCAACAGATGCCAAGCGTTTTACTTTAGCAATACCAGCGAGCCTAATTGCCGACTGGCATTTGCGTGATGGCACTTACCGGTTTAAAGACCGCTTGAGTAAGTACAAAACCAGCCTTGAAGTTAGCAACGCATCAGGCAGCACTTCGCTAGAACTCGCGCCATTACAATCGGTTATTCTCGAACTTACTCCTTAAGAGATTTTTATGCGTTTATTTTCTACTCTTGCTTTTGTTGCATTCTCTTTTGGTTTAAATACTCATGCGTTAGCGCTTGAGCAGAACTACCAAAGCCATCGCCTGCAAGACCAAAGCTTGCGCATTCAAACCGATCAAGGCGCCGTGCAACTCACCTTCTACAATGCCGAAACCGTGGAAGTTTTTTATCAGCCGAATGGGCTAAAGCAAATTGCTTCGTTTTCGATTGCCGACGCTCCAGTGGAAACTTCACTGCAACTGAAAGAAGACAGCAAGCGGCTTGAATTTAGTAGCGCGGGTTTACGTGTGCAGATTGATAAATCGCCATTGCGTATCCGCTACATCAAGGATGGAAAAATCTTGCTGTCGGAAGAAAATGGTTTGATGATCGACAATGGTCAACGCGGCTTTCGCTTTAACTTAAGCGCTGACGAAAAATTGATGGGCACCGGCCAACGGGTTTTAGGCATGGACCGACGCGGACAAAAACTGCCTTTGTACAATAAAGCCAGCTACGGCTACAACGGCAAAACTGAGCAAATGTATTTCAGTTTACCGATGGTGCTATCCAGCAAGAAATATCTATTGCTGTTCGATAACTCGGCCAGCGGCAGTGTAGATTTAGGCAAAACCGAAAAAAACATTCTCGCCTTCAGCGCTGTTGAAGGGCGCACCGCCTATGTTGTGGTGGCCGGCGATAATACGCCAGATATCATCAAGAATTATGTGGCATTAACCGGCAAACAGCCTCTGCCGCCGCGCTGGGCATTCGGAAATTTTTCTTCGCGCTTTGGCTACCGCACTGAAGCAGAAGCGCGCGCCACGCTGGATAAATTCAAGCAAGAAGATTTTCCAGTTGATGCCATCATTCTGGATTTGTATTGGTTCGGTAAAGATATTAAAGGCCATATGGGCAACTTGGCTTGGGATAAAACTGCGTTCCCCGAGCCGGAGAAAATGATCGCCGATTTCAGGCAGCAAGGCGTGAAAACTATTTTAGTCACCGAACCGTTTATTCTGACCAGCTCGAAGCGCTGGCAAGAATCCGTTGCCGCCGGTGCTATCACACCGGGTGTGGACGGCAACCCGAAAACCTTCGATTTTTATTTCGGCAACACCGGTTTAGTGGATGTGTTTAACCCGATTGCGCGTGATTGGTTCTGGGGCATTTATCAAAGCCTGAAAAACCAAGGTGTGGCTGGTTGGTGGGGCGATTTGGGCGAACCGGAAGTACACCCCGGCGACAGCCAGCACCTGCTCGGCTCAGGCGATGCACTGCACAATGCCTATGGTCATCAATGGGCGAAGATGGTATTCGACAACTCGGTGAAAGATTCTCCAAACGAACGACCGTTCATTATGATGCGCTCAGGCGCGCCGGGTTCGCAGCGCTTCGGCATGATGCCGTGGACCGGCGATGTGTCACGCGAATGGGCAGGATTAAAACCGCAGGTTGAGCTGGCTTTGCAGATGAGCCTGCTCGGTATGGCTTACACGCATTCGGATTTGGGCGGATTTGCCGGCGGCGAAAAATTTGACTCCGAGCTGTATATTCGCTGGCTACAATACGGCGTATTCCAGCCGGTGTATCGCCCGCATGCACAAGACCATATTGCCTCCGAGCCAGTATTTCATGATCAGCAAACCAAAGATATTTTGCGCCCGTTCGTGAAACTGCGTTATCAACTCTTGCCCTATAACTACACGTTGGCGTATCAGAACAGTACAACCGGCATGCCACTGATGCGTCCGCTGTTTTTTAGTGATGAAAGCAATGCCGCGCTAATTGATAACGCGCAAAGTTATTTCTGGGGCGATGCGTTTTATGTGACGCCAGTGACTGAGCCTGGTGTTGCATCCGTTCCGGTCTATTTGCCGCAAGGCGTGTGGTTTGATTATTGGAACGATAAACGTTTCACTGGCAAGCAAACTATCAACCCTCCAGTGACATTGAATACCATTCCTGTTTTTGTCAAAGCCGGTTCATTCATTCCGATGATCAAGCCAATTCAAACCACCGAGCTGTATAGCAGCCAAAATCTACAGCTACATTATTATGCCGATGCCTCGGTTAAAACCGCTACTGGCCAAATGTATGAAGACGACGGCAAAGATCCGCAAGCCTTGGCAAAAGGCCGCTTTGAACTGCTGGATTTTAATGCCAAACAACAACGGCAAAACCTGCAATTCTCTTTCACGCGTCATGACGGCGAATATGCCGGAAAACCCGATACGCGGCAGTTAGAACTGGTGGTACATAATTGGCCAAGCAAGCCGTCGCGTCTGCAAATAAACGGAAAAACGATTACAGATTTCCGCTACGATAAAACAACACGTTTACTAACAATTAACAGCATTTGGGATAAGGCGAATATATCGCTAGCTATTCAATAAACCGTGCATTTGACGATAAGTACCGACAGGTTTAAGGTAAGGGTTCGGTATTTTTTATTCGAGTCAATTAACTAGGAGCAGGTTATGTCAGTCGCAAAAGTTATCGAAGTGATTTCTTCCAGCAAGAAAAGTTTTGAAGATGCCGTAGCACACGGTATTTCCCGCGCAGCCGATTCGCTGCATGATGTAACTGGCGCATGGATTCAAGACCAGAAAGTGGTGGTCAGCAAAGGTAAAGTTGTTGAATACCGCGTATCGATGAAAGTCACTTTCGTGCTGAAAGACGCGCCTAAATCGCGTAAGAAGTAATCGATTAAATGATAAATTTTGATTTCCAGCCCGCGATTTATTCCGTTGGCTATATTTGCGTTGCCCAGAAAGTATGATGGCATGGCTATTAGTGGCATTAGGTGGCGGCTTCGGCGCCTGCGCGCGCTTCGCACTATCTGGCTGGTTAATGCCATACACCCTACAACAAAAATTTCCGTGGCCCACTTTTAGCGTTAACGTGCTGGGCTGTTTAATTGCGGGGGCATTATTTGGCTTAGGCGAAAAGCATCATCTAATGTCGCCCAATCTTCGCCTATTTTTATTTACCGGCATTTTAGGTGGCTTCACCACCTTCTCGGCGTTCGGGGTGGAAACCTTTTTTCTATTACGGCGTGGCGACTATTTGATTGCCAGTGCGTATGTTGTGGGCAGTGTTGCGCTTGGCTTAATTGCCCTTATTTTGGCTTATAAGGCCATAAGTCACTAATTTTAATCGGAAATACCCCGTATTATTTTATTTTAAAAACCAAGAAAAATTCTTGTAGTGTCCGCTTCCAAGTTCTATACAGTAGAACTATGAACACATACCTGAAGTCCGAATCCGCTATGAACACACGACGAAATCGCTATGGCGTGTTTGTATCAAGCCACCACTTGCTGAATATTCGGCCAGAGAGCACCCGCGTGGCGCTAGCTGAATTATTTCCTGAGCGCAATGCCCACGAAATTATGGCTATCTTGCAGCAAGGCAAAAAATGCTTAGTCCGCGAAGGCAAACAAGATTGCCTCGATGCATTCGTGGCACGTATTTACAGCCAAGGCTTTCAGGTTGAAGTGTTGCCGCTTGATTAAAACTGTTTAACCCTTCACCGCACTATAAAACACCAACTGCCACGGCAGTTCGATGCTTCCATTGCTTGCTTCATGATAACCAAGCGTTTCACGAATGCCTTGTTCTATTTGGCTATCGCTGGCTTGATTAATGCCGAACATATTTTTGCAGTAACTAATCATGCATTCCGCATCGGCAAAATGCCACACATACGAGCGCACCTGCATATGGGTTTGTTCAAAGCCGGCATCGGCTAATTGCTGTTTAAAGCCCTCATCAAAAAAATCACCGACATGGCCCTGGCAGTTGTGCCTATGCACAAAATCATTCAAGAACGCATCCACCGGAGAGCCGCGCAACACTTCGCCAACCAACACACTGCCTTCGGGGCGCAATACCCGATGGCACTCAGCTAAAAACGCGTTCTGGTTTTCGCGGCTTATGTGGTGCAAGCCGGTTAGTGAAAGTACCGCATCAATCGACTCAGACAAATATGGCAAGCACTGCGGGCTGGCCAATGGCACTCCAGTATCTGCAAAGCCTGTGCTGAAATCGCAGCTGTTGATTTGCACATGCGCAGGCACATAGCTGGCTAGGTAGCCGCCACCAGACGGCACATCCAACACATCAATGGCGTTTGCTGGCAAACCTTGCAAGAGCGCACGAAATTCCGCTTCGCGTGCCTTGGGATATGTCTGCATGGCAAAATGGTATTGCTTGGCGCGCGCGGTAAAAATTTCGCTGTAATCGTGCATTTTAACTTCGTACCAATCGGTTATCCACCAAATACGAGACCACGCTTGGATCGGCCAGCGTTGAAATATCGCCAAGTGCTTCAGGTTGGTTTTCAGCAATCTTTCGCAAAATTCTTCGCATAATTTTACCGGAACGAGTTTTCGGCAAACCCGGCGCCCATTGCAACCAATCTGGGCTGGCAATTGGGCTGATGTGTTTACGCACATGCTGTATCAATTCCGCACGCAAGGCATCGGATTCCGCCACACCGCTATTGAGCGTTACAAATACATAAATGCCTTGGCCTTTAATGTCGTGCGGGGCGCCAACCACCGCTGCTTCCGCCACATCGGGGTGCGATACCAAGGCGCTTTCAATTTCCGTCGTGCCTAGGCGATGCCCCGATACATTCAACACATCATCCACGCGCCCGGTTATCCAGTAGTCGCCATCGGCATCACGGCGCGCACCGTCACCGGTGAAATAAAAACCTGGATAGGTGCTGAAGTAAGTCTCGAAAAAGCGCTGCTGATCACCATACACACCGCGCATTTGGCCGGGCCAAGAATCCAAGATAACCAAGTTACCTTCGCCAGCGCCTTCAATCAATTCACCTTCTCCATTCACCAAGGCCGTCTGCACGCCGAAGAACGGCCGGGTGGCCGAACCGGGTTTTAATACAGTTGCGGCTGGCAATGGTGAAATAAGAATGCCGCCGGTTTCAGTTTGCCACCAGGTATCTACCACCGGGCAGCGACTATCACCGACCACGCGCTGATACCACATCCAGGCCTCCGGATTGATTGGCTCGCCGACTGTGCCCAACAAACGCAAAGATTTGCGCGAACTGCTTTTCACTGGCGCATCGCCTTCGCGCATCAAAGCGCGGATGGCAGTTGGTGCGGTATAAAAAATACTGACCTGGTGTTTATCAACCACCTGCCAAAAACGTGAGAAATCCGGATAGCTTGGCACGCCCTCAAACATCACAGTAGTGCATGCATTTGCCAATGGCCCATACAACACATAGCTGTGGCCAGTAATCCAGCCCACATCCGCCGTGCACCAAAACACATCGTTCGGCTTCAAATCAAACACTGCTTCATGCGTGAACGCGGCATGCAATAGATAGCCGCCAGTGGTGTGCAGCACACCTTTGGGTTTGCCGGTTGAACCGGATGTATACAAAATAAATAATGGATCTTCGGCATTCATTGCTTCGGCTTGATGGCTGGTTGACTGATGATCAACCATTTCCTCGAACCAACGATCGCGCGGCATTTGCATCGGCGGCGCTATTGGTCCGTGCCGAACCACCAACACGGTTTCCACGGAACTGGTGCCGCGTTGCTTTAATGCTTCATCAATCTGCGCTTTTAGTGCCAACCACTTGCCGCCGCGCTGTCCAGCAGATGCGGTGATGATTAGCTTCGTGTCGCAATCGGCAAGACGCGAAGCAATCGCATCCGGCGAGAAACCAGCAAATATCACTGAGTGAATCGCACCAATGCGTGCACAGGCTAGCATCGCCACTGCCGCTTCGGGAATCATCGGCAAATAAATACTGACCCGATCACCTTTACCAACGCCCAAATTCTGCAAGGCATTAGCTAGCTGACAAACACGATCGTGCAGCGCTTGGTAACTAATCTGCTGTGACGGTGTATGCGGATCATCCGATTCCCAGATAATCGCAGTTTTATTGGCATGTTCAGGCAAATGCCTGTCCAAGCAATTCACCGCCACATTCAACTCACCGTCTTCAAACCACTTAATGCAGAAATCGTCTTTGCGGAAACTGACATTTTTAACGCTAGTAAATGGCTTTGACCACGCTAAACGCATCGCCTGCTCGCGCCAAAACGCATCAGCATCGGCAGCATGTTCGGCATGCAAACGCGCAACTGCGTCTTGGCCGTAACGCGAGTTTGCGGAAAAATCTTCCAGCACTGGATATCGCTCTGTCATACATAAACCCTATTCATATCTATCCACTGGCTTTAGTGTAAGTTATCCGAAGCGAATTGATAACAAGACCCCTTTTTATGCCGGAATTACCCGAAGTAGAAACCACCCGTCGCGGCCTTGAGCCACATATTGTGGGCAAGCGCATTACGCAAGTGATTCTGCGCCGCAACAACTTGCGCTGGCCAATTCCGTTTGATGTGGTTGAAAAGCTTCCAACCCAGAAAATTCTAGGTATTGAGCGCCGAGCTAAGTATTTATTGATGCACACCCAAGCCGGCAGCGCGCTCTGGCACTTGGGCATGTCGGGCAGCATGCGGGTACTAAACGCGAATGCAGAAGTTGGCAAACACGATCACGTTGATATTGTGCTGAGTGGCAATAAAATCATTCGCTATACCGACCCACGGCGCTTTGGTTGCCTGCTCTGGCAAGCGCCGAATGAACTGCACCCGTTGTTGCAGAAACTCGGCCCTGAGCCGTTGACGGATATTTTTTCCGGCGAGTATTTATTTGCGAAAAGCCGCGGCAAGAAAGTTGCGGTAAAAAGTTTCTTGATGGATCAGGCGATTGTGGTGGGTGTTGGCAACATCTATGCGGCGGAGAGTTTATTCCGTGCAGGTATTTCGCCACTGCGTGAAGCAGGCAGCATTTCAAAAGCGCGCTATGAAAAATTGGTGCAGGCTGCTAAGCAAATCCTTACTTATGCCATTGAACGGGGCGGAACCACACTGCGCGACTTCATCAACCCCGATTCCGAACCGGGTTATTTTGAACAAGAACTGGATGTGTATGGCCGCGAAGGCCTACCCTGCAAACAATGCGGCCGGCCGCTACGCGATTCACGCTTGAACAACCGCTCGGGTGCGTGGTGTGGGGTTTGTCAGAAGTAAGCTAGAGTCAGAAGACACTCCGTCTCTGAACTTGCTATGATTGGCAATGCTATTTTCGATTAGGAAGCTCTGATGAAAAACTGCCTCGCAGCCGTCTTAGTATTGATGTCTGGATTCGCCACCGCCGCCGATATAATCGACATCGAAGACATCACCATTCAAATGGATAGTATTGATGCCTCAGGTGCTACTAAATCCATCGGCACCGTCACCATCCATGCCACACGCTACGGCCTTGAATTCCAGCCCAACATGACCGGCTTAACGCCAGGCATGCATGGCTTCCACATACACCAAAATCCGAGCTGTGCGCCAAGTGAAAAAGACGGCAAGATGGTGCCGGCACTGGCAGCTGGTGGACATTATGATCCGGGCAACACCGGGCGTCATGAAGGGCCGTGGGGCGATGGTCATCTAGGCGATCTTCCGGCTTTGTATGTGGATGAAAAAGGCATAGCCGTATATCCGATTTTAGCGCCACGCCTAAAGCTATCCGATTTAAACGGACACGCGCTGATGATTCATTTCGGTGGCGACAACCATTCCGATCATCCAAGCCCCTTGGGCGGCGGTGGTATGCGTATTGCCTGCGGTGTGATTCACTAATGCCATCACTCGAATTGAAAATCCCACCGCCAATTGTTGCTCTGCTATGTGCGCTAATAATGTGGGCGATTGCAAGCCAAACGTTGCTATATTTTATTCGGCCAGAACTCAAGTGGGCGTTCATTGTGATTTTCGTTGTTATAGGTATCAGCTTCGACATAGCCGGCTTACTGGCTTTTCGTAGCAAGCAAACTACGATTAACCCCTTGCATCCGGAAAAAACCAGTGCGCTAGTTACACACGGCGTTTATCGAATCACCCGCAACCCGATGTATTGTGGCATGGGTTTTTTCCTGCTCGCATGGGCGATATTTTTAGACAGCCCAATGGCGCTTTTAGGTTTGCCGGTATTTATTTTTTACATCAGCCACTTTCAAATTATTCCGGAAGAAAAAATACTGCTCAAACTTTTCGGTGATACGTTTATTCAGTATCAGCAACGTGTAAGGCGGTGGTTATAAGCGCCCGCCCCCACCATTATTCTGGTGAATCCAATTTCAGCACCGGCTGCTGCAATTCAATCGCACTTTCGCCGCTCATAATTTTCTTGAACTCTGCGCGCGACACGGACACATAGCGTTCATTACCACCCACTTCAACTTGCGGGCCATCGGTTACCGCGCGGCCGTGTTCATCGACGCGTACCACCATATTGGCTTTCTTGCCGGAATGGCAAATGGTTTTCAGTTCAATCAGATTGTCAGCCCACGCCAATAAATATTGACTGCCTTCAAACAACTCGCCGAGGAAATCGGTACGCAAGCCATACGCCAATACCGGAATATTCAAGCCATCCACCACATCGGTTAATTGCCACACTTGCGATTTGCTTAAAAATTGCGCTTCATCAACCAACACGCAATCGATTTTGCCTTTTGCTGCTAATTCTTGCCGCACTATGCTGGCTAAATCATCATCGCGGGTGAAGATTTTGGCCTGCGCTTTCAAGCCAATGCGCGAGGCCACCACACCTTCGCCAGCACGCGTATCAAGCTTCGACGAAAGTATCAGTGTGCGCATGCCGCGCTCGTGGTAGTTATACGCACTCTGCAAAAGCGTGGTGGTTTTACCGGCATTCATAGTTGAATAATAGAAATAAAGCTTAGCCACAGAACATCCTATTCAAAAATTTGTAACCATATTATGGCTTGACTTCAGGCTTAATGGGTTCAAGCTCGCCCATTGTTGCTGTTCCAGTCGGCAGTTCTTTCCACGCAACACTTTGCCATTTCCAATACATTTCTGGCTTCCAGAATTTTTCTTGATAAAACTGGTCTCCGTTAATATCAATCGGCATACCGCCTGGCCCAGGAACTTGAATCTTCAAGACTCCAACATAGCCAGTGCGACTGCCAGTGATATTGCGGCGATCGCGCTCTAAAATATTTTCAATGCGGCGTTTTGCCACTTTATCACCATATTTGTCAAAGATTGCACGACCTTTTTCAACCGCTTGCAAGCGCTCTTCGGCGCTTAGCGCCGCCCAATAGTTTTCCCGTTTGGCCACTAAGTCTTTGTACAACCGTTCGGCGGCTAAATCAATCCACGCATAGGCTGCAATCCTGTTTTGCTCAACGCCTTCGCCTTTCCATAACATTTCAGCCACCATTGCCTGTGAAGGTTTATCGGCATAATACGCCCCTTTACGAAACTGCCGCATGGCTTCCTCGAAATGGCCTTTCTGGTAGCTTTGCATACCCAATGACCGTGAGTTAAGGTCTGGATGGCTGGCCATAAAGCTGCGCGATTTGACAATGAAGACGTCATCGCCTTGCTCATTCATTTTGTCCGCTGCCGATATAGTGAGGCTTGTAAGCGATGTAGTAGCAAATAAAATACTCACTAGCATTTGAGTTCGATAGGTCATCATTAAGTATCCGTGCTGTTAATAATATGCATTACTGGAAATTGTACGCCCATCTTAATGCCCGATTCAAAGTAATGAATGTGCCGTAAGTCAGGAATCTGAACGGCGTCAGCGCCGATTAAGTGAGATTGTGTGGATTTGTGATGTTTAATAAATCCAAGGCTTTGCTGAACTCTCTATCCATTGGTGCTTCAGCTACAATGACAAAGCCAGAAACCGGATGTGTGAACTCTAAGCGCCAAGCATGCAACAACATACGATGCACACCTAGCATACGAAAAGCACGATTATGTCGGCCATCGCCATGGCTAGTATCGCCAATTAAATGATGCGAAATATGCTTTAAATGTCGGCGAATTTGCCGAAAGCGGCCAGTGATTGGCGAACACTGCATCAATGCATAACGAGAACTTTCATGCGCAGCGCTGGGCACGTTTATTTCAGCGCTTGCCAAGCGTGTGAATTCAGTAATAGCTGATTTTTTCTCGGGTTTTCCAGGGCCGCCATCTAGCGCGTAATCAATAGTAAATTTTTCCTCCGGCCAGCCTCGGCAAATTGCTAAATAGTCTTTTTGCACATCGCGGCTCATAAAGGTTTTACCGAGCGTAGACGCCGCTTCAGCATTAAAGGCAATCAACACACAACCGCTGGTGGCACGATCCAGCCGATGAATTAAATGCACTTTGCTTTGAAACTGATCACGCAAACGATGCAATAAGAAATCGTCTTCGCCGCGCGATAAGCTACTGGCATGTGCCATCAAGCCGGCCGGCTTATTGATAACCGCACAGTATTCATCACGGAATAAAACCTCAATCGGCTCATCACTCACAACGCACTACTCACAACTTACGTGGCCAAGCAAATGCGAATGCGAATAACGCCACAGTAGCTAATGTGAGCGCCCATTGATGATGATTGGAAAGCACAAATAACACACTGGCGCTCACGCCGGCCATCAGGCCAAATGCCATACAAAATAATTGCCGTTGGTTATGCTGGCTAATTTTCGTTAAATCAGCAAGTTCACTAGAACGCATATGCACCTGTGCTTGGCCTTTCGCTTGCTGGCTCAACACCGTTTTCAGTAGCTCAGGCAAATCTGCCGCATGATGCACCATCTCAGGCCATTGCTTTTGCACTTTCGCCAAAAATGCTTTCGGGCTATAACGTTCGCGCAAAATATCTTCCAACACCGGCCTAGCTACTGTCCATAAATCAATGTCTGGATCGAGTGTGCGCGCTAAGCCTTCTGTATTGAGTAAGGTTTTTTGCAGTAAGATCAGTTGTGGCTGCAGAGTCAGTTCATATTTTTGCGCGGTTCGAAATAATTTTGCAACTACCTCTGCAATCGAAAATTCCGATAAAGGCCGCGTGAAATACGGCTCACACACCGAACGCACGGCCGCCTCGAGTTCATCTAAACGTAAATGCGACGGCATCCAACCAGCCTGCACATGCAGTTTGGCGATTTTATGGTAATCCTTATGAAAAATTGCCATAAAATTTTCGGCTAGATAATACTGATCTTGCTCACTAAGCTGGCCGACAATGCCAAAATCCAAGACAATAAAATTAGGGTTCTCTGGCTGCAAGTGATTCACCCAAATATTACCGGCATGCGCATCGGCATGAAAATAATTATCGCGAAATACTTGTTGATACAAAATACGCACCGCTTTAGCGGCTAATTTTTTTCGATCAATACCTAAACGATCAAGCTCGGCGATGTTATCGGCATTGATGCCATACACACGCTGCATGGTCAGCACCGAGGTTTGCGTTAACGACCAAATCACTTCCGGCACTTCCAGCTCGCTACTGTTCTGCCATAATCGGCGCATCAAGCTGCCATTAGCCGCTTCGCGCTGCAAATCGCACTCAGCCAATAAAGTGGATTCCAGTTCACTTACAACATCATGTGCACGTAATTTATCGGCATGCGGGTGCAAGCGCGAGATCCAATTCGCCAATACCCGCATTAGCGCTATGTCTTCAGCAATTTGTGCTTCAATATTCGGGCGCAGCACTTTCACCACCACGTCCCGGCCATCGTGCAGTTGTGCGGCATGCACTTGTGCAATTGATGCAGAGGCCAGCGCTTGCTCATCAAATCGGGCAAATAATTCATGCACCGGTTTGCCGAATGCAGCTTCAATAATAGCTATGGCTTTTGCGCTATCAAATGCTTGCACTTGATCACGCAATCCGGCAAGTTCATCGGCAATATCAGCGGGCAATACATCACGCCGAGTAGACAACACTTGACCAAGTTTAACGAACAATGGGCCGAGCTGTTGTAGCGCCAAACGTAGCCGCTCACCACGCGATAAATCGCGATGCAATTCGGAGGTAGGTGCAATCCACTTTAAAACACGTATGGCTGGTTTCAAGCGTGCGTCATGCAGCCATTCGTCTAGCCCAAAGCTTGAAGCGATACGAGCAATTTTGATGGCGCGTAGAATCGGTTTCATTTTTCAAAGCCTTGCATAAGCCCAGAAACACGTGCTTGCAAGCGATCACCACGTTGACGTATTTTATCAACTTGCGCATTGAAATCATCCAATTCTGCTTTGGAAATAACCACCCGTACTTCTTCGGTAACGTATTCAGCGCCAGATTGCATGAGATTTTCAGCGCCGGCTTTTGCTGTGCGCAAACCTTCACGAATGAGCTTTGCCACTTGCGGGCCAAACACGGGGCCAAGTGTTTTAACAAACGGTTCTTGCCAATCTGGGTCAAATTCTTTCACCAAATTTTGCAGAATGCGCGCCAATTCAATATCGCCGCTAATGCGCATTGCGCCCACCGCCGATTTACCTTGTGCAAACATCGGTAGGCTTTGCAGGATGCCAGACAATTTGCTTTTGAAACTGATGTCGGGCTCTTGCGTAGTATTAACTGGGCCAACATGTAGTTGCTGCTCTCGCACTTCCACCGCTAAAGCAATGTCCGGCGCTTGCAAGTGCAATTCAATGCGTCTGCCTTCCAATGCGCTAAGTTTTTCAACACTGGCCGAGTCTAAAGCCAATAGCTTATTTAACGCATCTTGCAGTACACGGCCAGCCATGGGTTTTAGTGAATCCAATGAAAAAGCCGGAGTATTCATACAGTGCCTTTTGAATGTAGTGCGGCACGAACGCGCCGCAGGCCTTGCGCAACCGTGATTTCAGGACGATAACCAAAATCACGCTCAGCCGCAGAACAATCATACCAATGCTCGGTCGATAATTGTTCAGCCAGAAAGCGGGTCATCGGCGGCTCACTACTAAGATTTAAAATTCGCCAAACAGCTTCGCACAGCATGCCTATTGTATACGCTAGCCAAAGTGGTACTGACTTTTTGACTAAAGGTGCATCCGCCGCCGCAAGCAAACCATTAACTATATCGGCGATTGGCATCGGTTCACGGTTGGAAATAAAATACGCTTTGCCGGCACATTGCGCTGAGCCACATAAATTTTCAAGGGCTAAAAGATGCGCGCTCACCACATTGTCAATATACGTGCAGTCCATACTATTTTGGCCATTGCCGATAAAACGCAAACGACCGGCTTTGGCACGCGCCACTAAACGCGGTAATAATTGCGTATCGCCCGGGCCCCAGATTAAACGTGGCCGCAGCGCTACGCATTGCAAACTCTGAGAATTAGCAGCTAACACAGCTTGCTCGGCCAATTTTTTGCTACGTGCATAATGCGCTGTAAAATGCGTGGCATATGGCGTGTTGTGTTCATTGCCGCCCGAAACCGGCTTGCGGCCTTGATGCACAACACTGGGTGTTGAGGTATACACCAAATGCTTGATGCTGAATTTTCGGCAGCCATCAATCACACATTGTGTGCCGAGCACATTGCTTTGATAAAAATCCTGCCACACGCCCCAGCCGCTGGCTTTGGCGGCATTGTGCAATACAGCGTCTTGGCCTTGCAGTGCTTCATGCAATTTGGATTCATCATGCAATGCGCCTAGATATTGGCGTACTCCCATTGCTTCGAGCGCGGGCGAATAACTGCGCTGAAAACTACTAACATCATGGCCTTGTGCCAGCAAACCTTGGCATAATGCTTGGCCAAGAAAGCCACTGCCGCCAGTCACTAAAACTCTCACGCGGGTGTGCTCAATTGCTGTTTAGCCCAAAGTGCCAGCTGTTCTCGGCCAATTTTGGCATTGTGGCGAATATCCACTGGAAAGCCCGGGTGAATGAGAAAAGTATCAATATGCTGGGTGTGCCGATGCACGCGCGCCATGGCCAATAAATCGGCAAATAGTTGCCTATCGGTCATATCGTTATCGGCGCTTCGTTCAATACAGATCACCGGTTTTTGTTGCGGGTATTCACCCATGCCAACTAATGCCGAACGGCTTACGGCTGGATGCAAAGTAAAAATTGGCTCTACATTTTCGGTGCCGAGCAAGCCTTGCAGCGTTTGTATGCGTTGCGATTTGCGGCCACAAAACCATAAACGGCCTTGCGAATCGCGCCAGGCTAAATCGCCCATGCGGTGCACAATGCGCTGCGTACCATCGGCTAGAGTTTCAGCCATTTTGCTCAGTTCATTGGCGCGCGCACGATTAAAATAGGCATCGCTGGCACTTGGCCCAACCACTGTGAGTTCGCCAATTTCGCCATCAGCCACAACATATTCATCCTGCCAGTGCGGTATGGCTTCATCACTGATTTTGATTAAGCGCACGGTATTTTCTGGCAATGCCCAGCCAATGCAAGTGCCAAAACCTTGATCGGTGCCAACCCGCGTTAGTTGCAATTGCTCGCCTTCAATCACTGCCACAGGCAGGCATTCGGTAGCGCCGTAGGGTGTCCAGAATTTTGCCTCGGCATCACATAAGCCGCGAATTTTTGCAACGGTGCTAGCAGGCACCGGCGCACCGGCGGAAATCACGCAACGCAAACTCGTCAAAGGCTTGCCATGTTTAGCCAGAACATTCATCAACGCTGGCGAACCAAAAAGCTGGGTCACTTGAAAGGCGTTAATGGCATGTAATAATTTTTCTGGATTGGCTTTTGCTGGCTGGCGCGGATCCATATCCGGAATAACGCTGGTTAAGCCTAATACCGGATCGAACAGTGCGAACGGCGGAAAAGTGGGCAAACTCACGCCGCCCGGCTCAACCGAAAAAGCCTGTTGCAATAAGCGAACTTGCGCCACGAAATGCCTGTGCCGATACACCACGCCTTTTGGCACACCGGTGGATCCTGATGTAAACAAGATGGCAGCCATATCGTCGCTTTGCACCTCGGCTAAACCGCGTTTACTTACACGGCCTAACTGTTCAATGGCTTTAAGTGTTTTACCGCCCCACAAACTAAAAGCGCCCGTGCTTACTTTCAGCGTAACGCTTGGTGCCCAGCCTAAAATAAGTTTGGCAATATGCGCCATCGGGATGCCAATAAACGCTTTCGGCTCTGCCTCGGCTAAGCACTG
This sequence comes from Arenimonas sp., assembly GCA_031428155.1. Taxonomy (GTDB): domain Bacteria; phylum Pseudomonadota; class Gammaproteobacteria; order Xanthomonadales; family Xanthomonadaceae; genus Arenimonas. Next base: position 17,926 of record JANPOU010000027.1, read on the forward strand.
CTTTAATGCTGAACGCGCGATGCCTGGATCAACCAATACTGGCACTGCGCCATTTTTTAGCAAGGCAAACATCACCAAAAAAAATTCGATGGACGGCTTAAGCATCACCACCGCACGCACGCCTTGGCCAATGCCATACGCCTGCAAACCCTTAGCAATTGCTGTGCTGCGCTGATCTAGCTGTTGGTAGGTGATGCTGTCGTCGTAACGACGAAAGCCATCAGGGCCTTTACTGCCAGGGCAACGAATAGCAATTTGGCTACCGAGTTGTTCGGCTCGCATGGGCAGAATATCGGCGATGTTGATTAACTCAGGCATCGCAGAACGCTCCTTACGCGATAGGATGACGGTCTAAGAATTGACGGATAGCCGGAACTAACTCAGCATGTTTTTCTTCCAACACATAATGCCCGGCATCGCTGTATATTTTCTGGGTTGCATTAGGCAAATCTTTGATGAAGTGCGCCAAGAAATCTTGATCAAACACAAAATCTTGCAAGCCCCAACCAATAAATACCGGCAAATTTTTATAAGCTGGCAATTGTTTCTCAGCGGCCGCTACCAAATTCCACGATTTATCACTTGGCTGCAGCGGAATGTCTTGCACAAAGCGATGTACCGCGCGCCGATGATCCCAGCTGTCGTATGGTGACAACAAAGCCTTGCGGCTTGCTCGATCAATGGGCGTGAGCACACCTAAATCAGCGGCACCACGTGCAAAGAAGTTAAAGCCGCGAATCAACACCGCACCAATCAGCGGAATGCGGCCTAAAGCAATCTGCCACGGCAGTTTCTTGGTTTTTGGCAGTGGAAAAGAGGCAGTGTTGAGAATGACTAAGCGCGCAATACGTTCCGGGTTTTTCATCGCCCATGCAAAGCCAATCATGCCGCCCCAATCGTGCACTGCTAAGGTAATTTTTTGCGTTAAGCCCAGCGAGTTGATTAATTTATCAAGATCATCCACGCGTGTTTGCAAGGTGTATTCATAGGCACTGTCGTCTGGCTTATCGGATAAACCCATGCCAATATGATCAGGCACGATACAGCGATACGAATCGCTTAATCCAGTCACCAAATGCCGCCAATAATAACTCCACGATGGATTGCCGTGCACCATCACAACGGGCGCAGCATTCACCGAGCCTTCATCGACATAATTTAATTGAATGCCATTACCGCGATCGAATTTTTTCGGTGCGAATGGGTAATTCGGATACGTTGCCAACTCAGTCACCAATTACCACACTACTTCGGCCATTGAGCAATTCAAGCCCGAGCCAATGCCTAGCAAAGCGATACGCTGACCTTTTTTCAATCGGCCCATTTCCTTCAGTTTGCTAAGTACAATCGGTACTGAAGCTGGGCCAATATTGCCATGTTCAGCAAAAATCGTCAGCACTTTTTTCGGGTCAATACCAAACGCTTTGATCATAGCATCGGTGTGCACGCGGCTCACTTGATGAACAACAAACTCATCAAGTTCTTCCACCGCCCAGCCCATCGCTAAGCGCGCGGCAGCAAAGGTTTTGGTGGCAAGCTTAATGCCTTCAATCAACAACATGCGGGTGTCGGTAACCATGCGGTCAAGATTGCCGCGGCATAAAGTGTTCCATTCAGTGGCCGAACGCGTTACGCCGCCACGGTAACGCGGCGCATCAGGCATTAATTCAACACGCGACAGCACCATCGCAGCCGCACCGCAGCCTAAGGTTAATGAGGCCAATTCACTGCGGAATTGTTCTTCGGTTAACTCTGGGTTTTTCATACGTTGCAAAGTTTTTTCATACACCATATTGGCGGTTTCGCCATCAACCACTAAGGCGTAATCGATTTCGCCGCGCTCAAGCATACGTCCGGCAACATCCATTCCGCTCAAAAATGCCAAGCAGGCATTAGCAATATCAAAATTCAAACACTGATCGCCCAAGCCCAAATTACCCGATACGATACTCGCGGTGGATGGCTCCAAGAAATCACGGCTCACCGAAGTGTTTACCAATAATCCGATTTTGCTACGATCAACACCAGCATCTAATAGCGCTTTTTCAGCAGCCATGGTGGCAACGTCTGAGGCTTGTAAATCGCCATCCCACATACGGCGCGCTTTGATGCCGGCAATATCCTGCAACACATCGGTTTTAATGCCGAGGCGTTCCATGGTTGGTTTAAGCTCTATATTAATCTGATCAGAGGTTAGGGTAATCGGTGCGTCAATATGCGCCAAACCGGCAATTGCAACATTTTTAAAAAGCATACCAATCTCTTCCGGCGGACATGCCGCACTACGGGAAAATCCCAAGACCACTATTTTGCCATATTTGGCTTGGCTATGCGCCAAATAACTAGCTTGTAGGAATAATCTGATAAAATCATTGGATAAATTTTGATACCAACGATTATTTATAGGCCTTAAATAATCTAGACGCGCAACGCTGCCAATCGGCTATGTACGCTACAGCACAGACCTTCGCACAAGCAAGCATTAGTATATTATCATAAATCAGCCAAGAACCTTCTTGGCCGTATATAGGGGTCTTTTAGATGATTGTATCCAACCAAAGCAAGCTTGTTATAGGTATTGCGCTAGCATTCAGCCAGGCCGCATGGGCCGTTGTACCGCCTGGTGCCGGCGCACAGATGAAGCAAGCACAACAGGCACAAACTCCGAACCAGGAACAGTTGCCGCCAGAAATTCGCATCGAAACTACTGGCGTAAATGCTAGCAATGCCGACGATCAAACCCAAGTGTATGTTAAAGCCGTGCAAATCACTGGGCAGACGGTTTTTACTGCAGCTAAATTGTTGGAAGTCACTGGCTTCAAGCCTAACAGCACCTTAACTTTGGCCGATTTGCGCGCCATGGCAGCGCGCATTACAAGCTTCTATAATGACCGCGGCTATTTTGTCGCTAATGCGTATTTGCCAGCACAAGACATCAGTAACGGTGTAGTGACCATTGTCGTTTCCGAAGGTCGCTACGGTAAAATCATCGTCAACAACAAGAGTAAACTCACCAACAGCATTCCAAATGCCATTCTCGGCAATCTGGAAAGTGGCGCTCCAATCACTATTGCACCGGTCGAAAGTAGCCTCCTACTTCTGTCCGACGTCCCAGGTGTTCAAGTCAAATCAACGCTTGTACCGGGAACGACTGCGGGCACATCCGATTTAATTGTCGATATCGAATCAGATAGACTCCTATCCGGTGAAATCGACGCCGACAATGGCGGCAACCGCTATACCGGCGAGAACCGTTTCGGTGCCACACTCAATCTCAACAACGCGCTGGGTTTTGGCGATGTCACCTCGCTACGGGTGATGAGCACGTTCGAGGGTCTGGATTACGCGCGTGGCGCGTATCAGATGCAGTTCGGCAAAGCCACCGCTGGTGTCGCATACAGCTGGCTTGAGTACGAGCTGGGCAAGGAGTTCAGCTATCTGCAGGCCAACGGTTCGGCCCGAATCGCCAGCGTGTTCGCCAGTTATCCGCTGCAGCGTTCGCGGTTGACCAACCACAACGTGATGATCGGCTATGACGACAAGCGCTACATTGACCGCATCGACGCGGTCGGTCTGGTGACCCGTAAAAATTCCCAGGTGGCGATGGCCGGCCTGTACGGCGACCACCGCGACAGCTTCGGCGGTGGCGGTTACAACGCCTACTCGCTGGTGCTGAGCGCTGGCAATCTTGACATCCTGACCCCTGAAGCTCTGGCGCTTGACCAGCTCACCGCGCGCACCGATGGTAGCTTCGGCAAGCTGGTGTTCAGCGCCGGCAGACTGCAGAACGTCACTGAGAATTTCGCCTTGTTCGCAGGAATCAATGGCCAGTTTGCTTCAAAGAATCTTGATGTCTCTGAAAAAATGCAGCTCGGCGGCATGTACGGGGTGCGCGCCTATCCGGAAGGCGAGGCCTACGGCGACGAGGGCGTACTCGCCACCTTGGAAGCACGCCTACAGATTCCAGGAACGCTTGGCCGTATGAACGCCGTCGGTTTCGTTGATGCGGGCACCATCACCCTAAACAAGAATCCTTGGGGGCCCGGCGACAACCACCGCAACCTAAGCGCAGCGGGCGTCGGTCTGACTTGGTCAGAGCGTGACAACTTCTCGGCTCGAGTGTATTACGCCTGGAAGCTCGGCGATGAACCGACACTTTCCGCACCTGATGCCGACGGACGCTTATGGGTGCAGTTGGTCAAGTATTTCTAAACCAGACTAAACCCGGATTGATTTAATCCTGATTACTAAATAACAAGGAATTGACGCCATGGACCAGACTTGCAGTATCAACCCGCGCACTACGCTTCGTAGCAACCGACCTGCACTATCACAACTCACCATAAAGACCTTAGCAGCAGCAACCATGTTACTGTTCGGCAGCTATAGCTACGCAGCGCCAACCAATGGTCAGGTTGTTAATGGCAGTGCCAATATATCTGCTAGTGGCGCAGACATGCTCATCAATCAACAGAGCCAAAACGTCATTATCAATTGGCAGAGCTTCAGCATCGCACAAGGCGAGTCGGTTACTTTTAATCAGCCAAACAGCAATTCGGTTGCCTTGAATCGCGTTCTCGGCCAAGATCCATCCAATATCTTCGGTAACCTAAATGCCAACGGCAAGGTATTTCTGATTAATCCGAACGGTATCCTGTTCGGTCGCGGAGCTCAAGTCAATGTCGGGGGCTTGGTGGCTAGTAGCTTGGACATTGCCGATGATGATTTCATGGCCGGTAATTACAAGTTCACAGGAGGCGGTGATGGTCAGGTAATCAACCAAGGCACAATCAAAGCTGATGGCGGCTATGCCGCCTTACTCGGCTCCAGCGTCATCAATGACGGTGTGATTTCGGCCAGATTGGGATCGGTGGTCTTGGCCTCAGGCGCCGCCATTACTTTAGACGTGGCTGGCGATGGCTTGCTTAACGTGCGCGTTGACCAAGGCTTAATCAATGCCCTAGTACAGAACGGCGGCATGATTCAGGCCGATGGTGGGCAAGTGATTATGACCACGCAAGCAGCAGGTTCGCTACTACATACAGTGGTCAACAATACCGGTGTCATCCAGGCTCGCACCATCGAAAACCGCCAGGGTAAAATACTACTACTCGGCGATATGCAGAGTGGACTGTTGAACGTTGCCGGAACCTTGGATGCCAGCGCGCCCAATGGTGGCAATGGTGGCTTCATCGAAACATCCGCTGGAACGGTGAATATCCACGATGGCGTGAAGATTAGCACGGCCGCAGCCAACGGCGAAACCGGCCTCTGGCTAATTGATCCCAGTGATTTCACCATCGGCACGTCGGCCGGCGCCAATATTTCTGGCGCCACATTGTCAGCGCAGCTGGTAACTAATAACGTCACCATCAACACCGCAGGCCCTGGAACCGGCAACGGTGACATCTTCGTCAACGATGCAGTGAGCTGGTCGGCCAGCAAAGACCCGACCACTTTGTACCTGATTGCCGATCGCAATGTCGACATCAACGCAGCAATCACCGCAACCAATGGCAACTTCTCGGTCTGTTGTGGGCAAGATGTCAATGTCAACGCCGCCATCACCACTACCAACGGCAGTGTTCTGTTGGCCGCTGGACGTGATATCAACCAGTTCGGCGCCATCACGGTAACCGACGGCAATCTGATGATGTGCGCGGCGGAAGATGTGATTATTAATGGCGCCATCACCCTGACACGCGGAACCAATGATCCAACAAGAAGCCTAGGCCTGCCTATCGGTTTGGTACTCAGCGCCGATACCGACGGCACCGGACCCGGCATCGAAGGTGGTACCGTGATATTTAATTCGCTCGCACCGCCAGTTACTGTTACGGCTGCACCAGTCACTATCTATTACAACCCAGTGTCTTACACGCAGCCAACGGATTACACCACCAAGTTCACCCTGACTGCAGGAGCGGCGCTACGCAGTTACATGCTGGTGTTTGCCGACGGCGGAGACAAGGCCTTTGATGGCACAACCACGACTACGCTGTCTGGCTTAATCGGCAATCCGGCGGGTGTGGCATTGGTAGCCGGCACCGGCGCTACTGCCAACTATAATTCTTCGGCGGAGGGCGTGGACAAAGGCATCACCTACAGTGGCTATACTCTGCAAGGCGAGAATGCAGGCGCTTATGCATTAGCAATAAATTGTTGTGGAACAGCTGTAGCTCACACAACCGGAACTATTAGTGCGGCTGTGGCGCCACCACCACCGCCACCGCCACCACCACCGCCGCCACCGCCACCTAATGTGGTACCGCCGGTCATTGTGTTACCACCGGGCGGAACCACGCCGGTTCCCGGTATGCCGACCAGTCTGGTCGTTGTACCTGGCGAGACCCAGCCAATTATGTTGGTGGTGAAGCCAGCAGAAGAGGAAGTCGAGGAATTGCCGCCACTGCCGGTTATTGTCAAACAAGACCGCAACTAAACAATAAATTGCAACCCGGAAGACAGCTAGGTAATTTGGTCTAGACTGATCTTCCGGTTTTCGCACGTCTAATGCTGTAAACATAGGACTATCGAGTTATTCAATGCCTATCAACGTGTATAACATTTCATGGCTCGCCCTGCTTGGTTTATTACTGAGCCAAGGCGTTCTATCGGCCGAAGCAAAAATCGCCAGTAGCGACAAGCCTCCAGCTATTTCGGTTGCTGTGTCTGTGCCTTCATCAGTAAACAGCAACACGATTCCACCATTGCACAAGGTTAAGCGGGCTTGGTTCGATACGGAGCCGGCATCGCCCGCCGCCCGACATGTTGCCGATTGGGTGGTAAATTCCGGCGATAACCGTCGCCGACCATTTGTGATCATCGATAAAGCTGATGCCAAAGTGTACGTTTTTAACGCTTTTGGCAACTTGCAACGTGCCACTCCAGCCTTGCTTGGGTTGGCCAAACGGGATGACGACGAGCCCGGTGTCGGCAGTTTAAAATTGTCGGGCATCCGTCCTGAGCTACGCACCACGCCAACCGGTCGATACGTGGCCCGAATGGGACACAACCTGAAAGGCCAAGAGATTCTTTGGGTCGACTACACGGCCGGAATATCCATGCACAGAGTCGTCACCAGTAACAAACTCGAACGCCGCCAAGAACGTCTTGATTCACCAACAATACTTGATAATCGCATTTCTTTTGGCTGTATCAATGTGCCTATACCATTCTTCGAACAAGTGGTGATGCCTACCTTTGCTGGCAAAAGTGGCATCGTTTACATCTTGCCGGAAACACGTTCGGCGTCCGAGGTGTTCGGCTCCTATGCAGTCGATGCTCAGTAATAAGCTTGTTATGAAATTATCTAAATCGAAATAACACGCTCCGCAAGCCATCAAACGTGAACACCACTGCTGCAATCACTAATGCCAACGCCCAAGTCAGGGCTGCGCTCGGTATCGAATTCCAAATAGTGGATAGTGCCATTTTCATACCGATAAAGGCATTACTAAGACCTAGTGGCGCTAGCCAAATACCGACGCTGATACCAAATACAAAAACCAAACTCGGCAAAATCCACAGCCACTTGGCTGAAGATTCCGATCTTGGCGTTTGCCAGGCATTCAAAATACCTTTCGGCAGCGGCGGAAAATCCTGTGTTTCAAGCGCTTTTTGAATCAAGCGATCGAACGAATTAGAGTTGGGCATAGCTAGCCTCCATATGGGTGAGTGCTGTTTTTAAGCGATTTCGGCCGCGGTTTAAATGCGATTTAACAGTGCCCTCAGGGCAGTCCAGCATGTTGGCAATTTCTGTAATAGCTAAGCCATCGCGGTAGTGCAAGCTCAGCACCGTGCGCGGTAGGCTAGGTAATTGCTCAATGGCGGCATACAAAGCCTGCAATTGTTCGGTTTCAGCATGCGCCAATTGCACATCTTCGCCTGAGCCAATATGCTCGAACGCCAAATCCGGCTCAAAATCATTGGGAATATCCAAGCGCAATTTACGCTTCTGCGCCATGCGCAACGCCACTGAAAAAGCGACTCGGCCAATCCACGTTGCAAGCGCACTTTCGCCGCGATATTGCGTTAAGTTTTGATGCACACGCAAAAATACCTCTTGGCAACAATCTTCCGCTTCTTGCCGATGTTGTAACATCCGCCAAGCCATATGCCATACCAAGCGCTGATGGTTTTTCACAATCGCGGCGAACGCCTGTGCATTGCCGGCCAGCGCGCGCTGAACCAGGGCAACATCGTTTTGCCATATGGGATTATTTTTTTTCATCAGTCTATTAGATACCAGCTTGCTGGAAAAGGTTGCGCTTCAACGCAATCATCACGGATGCACTACAATTCAAGCCATGGCTAAAGCAAGTGCAAATTTGGGCGATAATGAATAGGCATCCCTGGCGGAAATCGATTGATATGCTGGTGTTGTCCGGCTGCTTGATACTTGCGGCTTGTGCCACAAGCGATCGAAAAGCACCAATAACAGCTAGGCCGCCGATGAATGACGGCTTCGAAAATATGAATTATGACAACCGGACTTGGCGACCGGCTAACACCTTACCTTACGATCCAATTGAAATCGGAGAACGCCTAAAAACACCGTTAACCGGTACCAGAACTAAGCCGGTTGGGGCGGTGCATCAGGACTCTGTGCAATCGCTGGTCGCCAAACTGTGGCTAATTGACAATGCCCGTTACACGCTGGACTTAGCCTACTATATCTTCAAGCGTGACACGGTTGGCTACGCAGTGCTTGGCGGCCTGTGCAACGCTGTGAAACGCGGCGTGGACGTGCGTCTGACTATCGATTCGGTAGGTTCCCCACACTTAACCCACAGCGAACTGAAAGCACTGCAAACTTGCGCCGAGGATGCAGGCTTCATGCTTGGTGAATCTGGCCTGCCGACTACGAACAAGGCGCGCGTGCAGGTGGTCATCGTCAATGCCATATCAAAAGTATTTGTACGCTGGAATAGGCGCTCGCACGACAAACTGATCGTGATGGATGGCCACGTCCGTGACCGGGCAGTGGTGATGACCGGCGGCCGCAACATATCAATTGCATATTACGGCATCAACACAGACGGCACGCCGGATCTGACCGCCTATCAGGACATGGAAATCATACTTCAACCTGGCTTATCTGAATCGGACAGCCGCCAGAGCGTTGGCGACTCCGCCACCTATTACTATAGTCTGCTGTTCCTCAATGCCGACAACAAATGGCTGCCACCACAAGCTGTTGGCGCTGCGGCGAAAGCACGTAATGTGAAGCAGCTTAGTAAATCCCAGGATGCGCTAACTTTTCTGAAAGCTCTGCCAGCAGTCAAGGCTGGTTATGCGCAAATGCCAGCATTCTTAATCGATGGTTACCATCCGACCACAACGCGGCTGGCGCACGAACTAGGCAACTTGACCAAACCGAGCGCCATCTCTGACCAAGAAAGTAACATGAAGGATAGCGCCAATTCTATCCGGCGTATTTATCAACAGAATATCGAAGTAAAAAAACCGAACCGGATACGTATTGTGTCGCCGTATTTTTTCTTCACACGTCACAAAGACCGTTCCGGAAAAATCGTATTCGACGGCGCCGCTGACATCCTGAAACTGCTTGAGGACAATCCGGACAGCACCTTCGAAATGATCACCAATTCAACATTGACCAGCGACAATTTCATGGCGCAATCTGTGATCGACATGGATACCGTCCCGCGCATACTGCTAACGCCGGAAATGGCTGACCGCTGGCGCAGAGGCCTGCACCGGAGGCATGTCGATCGAGCACTGGTGGAAAGTTCAGAATGGCGCGCACTGGTAGACAATCCGCGCATCAGGATATACGAAACCGGCCGGCTAGACGCAACCGAATTTGGTGGTGGCAGGATATACGGTAAGCTACACGCCAAGTTTATGGTGTTCGATGACGCCGGCTTTGTCGGCACCAACAACTTTGACTACCGCGCGCGTCTATTCAATAATGAGTTCGGCTTCTTTTACCAAAGCGCACCACTGTCAGCTGCGTTGAACGCTGAATTTGACAGGTACATTGCCGACTCCTATCGGTGGGGCTCACCAGAATGGCTGGATATGCGTGATAAGCTGATGGCCCAAAAAGGTGCGAAGTCCAGAACAACACGCTATCAAAGACTGCTTTACAAATTCGCACGCAGATCTGGGCTAATATGGTTTTTCTGATGACCCACAGCAGATTAATAGGTTGCAAAGTTGCTTCGCTACTGATTGATGCCATCATTCACATTTAAGCAAAACAACGTTAGTATCAATCAATATGTATGAACACAAATTCCAGCAACCGATTACACGTGAGCAATTCGCTAAACGCGTCTTAGTTCACATGGGTGCCGCCTTTTTTCTTTTGTTGATATCAATGGGCATTGGTATCGCTGGCTATGTGGCATTTGAGCACCAGTCGTTTACTGACGCATTTGAAAATAGTGCCATGTTGTTGGGCGGTATGGGGCAAGTGACCAATCCAATTACAGAAGCCGGTAAAATATTTGCCGGTCTTTATGCACTTTATGCTGGCTTAGTGTTCATACTAGCAACAGTACTGATTGTTACGCCGGTTGCTCATCGATTGTTCCACAAGCTTCAGTGGGACACTAAACTTTAAGCTTGTCCGCTATTTGGCAAGTTTTGTGTAATAAAAGGAAGTCCATATGACTGAAAACAAAACCCAAGCCACCACCGCCAGTATTGATGATTACATTGCCGGCATTGCCGATGAACTCAAACGTAAAGACGCGCAAACGTTGCTAGACCTGCTCAAAAAAATCACCGGCGAAACGCCAACTATGTGGGGGCCAAGCATTATCGGCTTTGGTAGCTACCACTATGAATACGATAGCGGCCATATAGGCGACGCTGCAATTATCGGTTTTTCACCACGAAAACGTGAATTAGTGGTTTATATCGTGCCGGGTTTTGACTCTTTTCAAGGCTTACTAGCCAAGCTCGGCAAACATAAAACTGGGCAATCATGTTTGTATATCAAGCGCCTAAGCGACATCAGCATTAAAGTGCTAACCGAGCTGATGTCAGAATCGGTAAAACTGATGCGCAGTAAATATCCAACATAATCACTGCAACCTTTTCTGTGTAATCGGTCTCTATCTCATTAAGCACTCATTTCGAGGGCATTATTAGGAGACTGCTATGGCAGGTGATGTATTTATTGTACTGATTATTTTTTCCGCGCTGGTCATGATAGTTAGAGCCACAGTCAATGGCATTATCCAGGCTAAAGCCCTAAATTCAGACACGGCGTCCTCCGAGGTCATTAAAGCCTTGGCGCAGGCCGAAACGCCATTCCATTTATCTGCACTGAAATGGGGTTTGGGTTTGGGCAGTTTGGGTTTAGGTTTTTTATTAATCGACGCGCTGCATTTACAGCCAGACCAACCGGCCACATGGGGCGTGATTACTTTATCGATTGCCGTAGGTTTGTTGGCGTATTACGGATTTGCTAAAAAGCAGTTGAAATAATTTCAACGTAGGCGTGAACCTTGTGTTCGCCCTTTTCAATTCAGATTCGTAGGGGCGGGTTCATAACCCGCCCAGATCAATGGGCGAAAATACGCCCGATAACCCGATAAAATGGGCGAGTTTGGAACTCGCCCCTACCGTTGATTCATTCAGGGCGGCCACAGGGAGCCGCCCCTACATTGGATGATATCCCCCTGCGCTTTGCGCTTTCCCCCTTTCATGAAAGGGGGATTAAGGGGGATTTTTTCCCTTACTTAACTGGCTTGCCATCACTGTCTAATACAGTGATTGGGCCAATATTCAATGCAGCGATTTTATCTTTGATTTTTGACAGATCGCCAATCACCAACCACGTTAATGACTTAGGATTGAAGTATTGGGAAGCCACCGCCTGAACATCGGACGGCGCTAAGCCATTGACTTCTACAAGGCGTGTTTCAACATAATTATCTGGGCGGTTGTAACGCAAGTTTGAGATGACTTGGTTGCTGACTGCAGCAGCTGTTTCAAACGAACCCGGCAACGACAAAACTTGAATAGCGCGAATACGATCGACTTCGTCTTGACGGACCCCAGCTTTACCACTGGCGTACTCACTAAATTCACGCACCATTTCAGCCATCGATTCGGCGGTTTTATCGATTTGCACGCCAGCCGAAGCTGTCCACATTCTTTGACCAACAGAATTCGGCATGCCGCTGCGCGCACCATACGACCAATGTTTGTCTTCACGCAAATTCATGTTTAAGCGCGAGGTAAAATCTCCGCCGAACACGCCATTGGCAAACTCCAATTTAACTGCTACTGGGTCTGACGATGGAGGAGCCAATTGTGCAGCATAAATATTGGCCTGCACAGCACCAGGCTGATCAATCAAGAAAACGCGGGCTTGTTGCATTGCCGCCTGATTGCTTGGAACAGCAATAACCGATGCAGCACCTAGCACTTTCCACTCACCTAAATGTTTCTGCAGCATAGGCACCAGCTCTTTCAAGGTGGTATTGCCGACAACGACCAAGGTGGCGTTCTCAGGACGCACCCAACGCTGATGGTAAGCCAGCATATCTTCACGTGTTATCGATTTAACGGCAGCCTCAAAGCCAGAACCAGTTAATGGCTTGGAGTATGGATGATTGGCATCAAACAACAGGCTTGGCAAAACGCGGTTGCCTAGCAATTGTGGACGCGCTTTTTCTTGTTGCAAGCCAGCTAAACGTTGCGCACGTACCCGCTCCAATTCAGCCGCATCAAAACGTGGGCGTTGCAACATGTCGGCATACAAAGCCAACGAATCATTCAGATTTTCTTTCAATGCCGACAACACTGCCGTGCCGCCATCCAAGCCTGCACCAGCACCCAGGTTTGCGCCCAGTTGTTCAGAGCGGCTTCTAAATGCCAGCGTATCGTATTGCCCAGCGCCTTCGCTGAGCATGCCCATCGCATAGCTTGCTAAGCCTTCTTTGCCAGATGGGTCGCTTGCGAAACCACCACCAAGGGCAAGGTTCATTTGCACCACTGGCACATCATGGCGCTCGGCTAATATAACTTTCATGCCATTCGATAAAGTGGCACGCTGCAAATCTGGGAAATCGAGCGATGGGAATGTGCTTGGAATTTGCACACCCGCACTGCGGTCTAAATCTGATTTAACGGTTTTGTATTTGCTGTCAGGCTTTGGTATAGCCGCCATCACGGTTTTTACTGCGGGCGCTTCAATAATCGGCGTCACATCGCCTTTAACCACGGTGAGTGTATGATCGCCTTGGCTTAGCCACTTCACGCCAGCACTGCGTACTTGCTCGGCATTGACATTTTGGAAGCGCGCCAAGGAATCACGGAAGCACCCAGCGTCACCGGTATACACCGCACACTCAGCCAGCACATCGGCCTTGCCGCCAAAGCCACCAATACGCTCAATACCACGAATAAAGCCGGCGCGAACTACGGTGCGTGCTTGCATCAATTCTTCGGCGTTCGGGCCTTCTTTTAACAGCTTATCTAGCTCTTCTTGAATGGCAGCTTCCACTTTTGTGGGGTCAACGCCTTCTTTTACATCAGCGGTGATAATGAAATTGCCACCTAGTTCGCTAATTTCCGCACCGGCACTGACGTTATCAGCGATTTTGTCGCCCAATACCAAGCGCTTATCTAAACGTGATGAACCGCTGCCGCCAAGCACTAGGCCCAGCACGCTTAATTCATCGGCTGTTGCGGTGCCGTATTGTGGCGTGTTCCAAATTTTATAAATACGTGTTTGCGGCACGCGGTCCTTCAGCGTTTCACGCGTTGAAGTGCTACGCGCGGCAATCATCGGCGGTAATTTCTTAATGGATGCCGATGCAGGAATAGCGCCGAAATATTTCAGCGCTTTTTGTTTAGCAGTTTTCAAATCGATATCGCCGGCTAACACCAACACGGCATTGTTTGGGCCATACCAACTGCTGAACCAGGTTTTCACGTCTTCCAGTGAAGCCGCATTTAAATCATTCATCGAGCCGATTACGCCATGCTGATACGGATGACTGGCTGGATAACTGGATTTTGACAAGGCATCCCACACGCGGCCATATGGCTGGTTTTCACCTTGGCGTTTTTCATTTTGCACCACGCCACGTTGCTCATCTAAGGCCGCTTGGTCAATCGCACCAAGCAAATAGCCCATGCGATCGGACTCCATAAACAATGCGGTATCAAGTGCGGTAGTTGGCACGTTTTGGAAGTAGTTAGTGCGGTCCGTGTTAGTGGTGCCGTTTTGGTCCGTCACACCAACCTTCTTGAAGGGCACGAAATATTCGTCACGGTGGTTTTCACTGCGTTGAAACATCAAATGCTCAAACAAATGGGCAAAGCCGCCAAGACCAGCAGGTTCGTCTTTAGCACCCACGTGATACCAAATATTCACTGCCACAATCGGTGCTTTGCGATCGGTATGCACAATCACGCGCAGACCGTTTGGCAAGGTAAATTCTTCATAGGCAATATCAACCGACGCTTTGCTAGACGCTGCCTGAGCATGTGGTGCAAAAACCATAGAACCCGATAATGCCAAACCAAGCGCAGCTGCAAGAGCTGTAGTAGAACCTAAACGCATAAATCTTCCTTTAGTGATGAACAGCAAGTCAACAATGATAATGTAAATTGACGCATTCTACACTAGGCCATAAGGCATAGTAGTTGTGTGAAAATGGAGATTAAAATTATGCGATATTTTGTGCTAAGCGCTGGTTTAATGATGCTTTCAGCCACTTGCATGGCAGAAGTAGTGGTGCGATACGAACAAGGCAAGGCCTGGAACGTCGACAGAACCCGGCTGATGTATACGGAGTCGCATTGGACGGCCAGTGAAAACAATATATTAAAAAATAGAACTGTCGTTTACCGTTGTGCTGATGGCACAGCGTTTGCGCGCAAAGAGATCAATTATAGTCGCTCCGCACTGGCGCCTGAATTCAGCTTTAACGATGCACGCTTAAACTACCAAGAAGGCCTGCGTTGGCAAAAAGAGCAGCCCGAGCTTTGGTTTGTTCGCAATGCGCAAAGACAGCAGAAACTGCTCAACAACTCAAACAAACTGGTTGCCGATGCCGGTTTTGATGTGTTCGTTAAAAGCAATTGGCCTGCACTGAGTGCAGCGCGGCGGCAAAACTTGCAGTTCGCCGTTCCATCGCGTTTAACCAGTTATGGTTTTAACTTGCAACGAATTAACAGCCTGCCCTTCAATAAGGAACCTGCACAAAGCTTCAAACTCAGCGTTGATGGCTGGCTAGGGTTTATTGCCCCTAATATTGAAATTACCTATAGCGCGAATACTAAACGCTTGCTGCGCTTCAAAGGCTTAAGCAATATTCTGAATGATAAAGGCGAAAAACCGGTCAATGTCATCATCGAATTTCCGCTACTCGATCAAATCGTTACCGCCAAAGAAAAGCTACAGGCGCAAACTATTTTGCTAAAATCGTGCCAACTGAATTAATACAAGGAACGCATCGTGATTGATGTGATTTTATTCGAACCGGAAATACCGCCCAACACCGGCAACATCATTCGCTTGTGTGCCAACACCGGTGCGCGCTTGCATCTGGTTGAGCCGCTCGGCTTTGTTTGGGATGATGCGCGAGTGAAACGCGCAGGGCTGGATTACCATGAATTTGCTGATGTGAAGCGGCATGCGAATTACCAAGCATGTATTGCATTTCTAAATAATCCACGGGTTTTTGCGTTTAGTTCAAAAGCACAAACGCCGTTTTATTCTCCCGCCTATCAAACGAATGACGCCTTATTATTCGGGCCAGAAACGCGCGGTTTACCGCACGATGTTTTGCAAACGCTTCCTGAAAACCAACGCGTTCGCCTGCCAATGCAAACCGGGCAACGTAGCTTGAATTTATCAAATACCGTGGCGGTGGCGGTGTATGAAGTGTGGCGACAACTGGGCTATGCAATCAACTCACCATAATTTCAGTGGTTTAAATAAATATACCTGAACGCATTGTTAACATCGCCGTTAATTCGTGGAACTTCCATGACTTTTGACCCTCCAAGTTGTGCGTCTGCTAAATGCAGAATGAAGTGCTGTTTAGCATTTCCGCAATTTTTCTTATTACTTTTGGAGTCAACATGAAATCTACATTACTTGCTATTGCACTTTCTACCGCTGCTTTATCTGCTCAAGCTGCCGATTTGGATTACAACACCGTTCAAGCCACCTATAACAAGGTTGATGCTGGCCCTGGTAACTTGGATGGTTTCGGGGTCAATGGTTCATTCAAATTCAACGACAGTTTGTACGGTATTGCCGGTTACCAGAAGCTTGATGGCAGCGGTGGAGATCTTGATGAAACAAATCTTGGTCTTGGTTTTCGCAAAGCGATTAACGACAAAGCAGATTGGATCAGTGAAGTATCGTATGTGCGTGATAGTGCAGATGCAGGATCATTCGGTAGTGTCAGCGGCAATGGCTACCGCGTTGCTACTGGCATCCGCGGCCTAGCCACCGACAAGCTCGAACTGAGCGGCAAAATCAACTACACCGACGTAAACAATTTCGGTAACGGCATGGGTGCCGGTGTTGCTGCCACCTACAAACTGACCGAAAATTTTGGCCTGACTGCTGGCTACGATTTCTCGAAACGTGACAGCGAAGATTTAAATGGCTGGAATGCAGGCGTTCGCTTCAATTTCTAATTAGCCTTTTATGTCTGTTTAAAACCCCGCTTCGGCGGGGTTTTTTATTTATAGGTCTGCGCCAAAAAGTCCGTCGGGATACTCGGGTTTTTGTTCGCGTGAGAGCAACAGCTTCAGGCCTTCTTTTGGCGTGATCTGTTCATGCAAGACTTTATGCACTAAGGCCGAAATCGGTAAATCCATATCAAAGCGATCCGCTAAACGCGTCACTTCATCGCAGGTTTGGATGGATTCCACTACCTGCCCAATCGAAGCGACTGCTTCATTAATGGATTGGCCTTTGCCAAGCGCCAAACCCAATCGCCGGTTACGCGATAAATCGCCCGTGCTGGTTAATACTAAATCGCCCAAACCAGCCAAGCCCATTAACGTTTCGGCACGCCCGCCCAAGGCTTGATTTAATCGGAGCATTTCATTCAAGCCACGCGTGATTAAACCGGCACGTGCATTCAAGCCTAAATTCATACCGTCAGACAAACCAGTGGCCACTGCCAAAACATTTTTCATCGCCCCGCCCAATTCAGCGCCAAGCATATCGTTGCCGGTATAGGCTCGAAATGCGGGCCCATGCAAAGCTTCAGCTACTTGTTGTGCAAAGTCCGCGTCATCAGAATGCACCGTAACGGCAGTTGGCAAGCCCTGCGCCACTTCCTTAGCAAACGAAGGGCCAGTAACTACCGCCAGCGACACATCATCGCCTAAAATTTGCGCGGCCACTTCATGCAAAAAACGACCACTGCCTGGCTCGAAGCCTTTGGTTGCCCACGAAACACCTACGCCATTTTTTCGATGCGGCGCTAACTCAACAATGGTTTCATAAAAGGCATGGCTTGGCGTTACCACTAAGATTAAATCGGCCTCGCGCACCGTTGCTGCCAAATCGGTACTGGCTGTAAGCTGCGTTGGCAAAGCGATACCCGGTAAATACCGGGTATTTTCATGTTGTTCATTGATACTGCGAACTTGTTCGGCGTTACGGCCCCAAAGCTGAGTTTGGTGGCCATTACGCGCCAATAAAGAAGCCAAGGCGGTACCCCAAGATCCGGCACCTAACACGGCAATTCGCATGGCGCGCACTTGCATCAAGAAATTACGCGTTTCCGCCCTCAGCCATCACAGTACTGCCTTCGCTGGCGCCGGCCACTTGTTCAGCACGACGACGCAGACCTTCGGCATAAATTGCTTCAAAATTCATCGGCTGCAAATAGAACGGAGGAAATCCGCCCGAGCTGATCAAATCAGAAATAGTTTGGCGCGCATATGGGAAAAGTACATTCGGGCAATGAATGCCGAGCATGGCATCTAAGGTTGCATCGTCAAAACCCACTAAACCGAAAATGCCGGCTTGTGCCACTTCAGCCAAATAAATGGTTTTGTCTTCAATGGTGCAGGTTAAGGTTACGCCCAAGACCACTTCAAAAACGCCATCGGCTAATTTACCGACTTTTTGATTCAAGTTCATATTAAGCTCAGGCTGGCCTTGCTCATTGAAGACCATCGGTGCGTTTGGCGCTTCGAACGACACATCTTTCAAATAAATTTTTTGAACCGTGAAAGAAGCAGCTTCTTGTGCGCCATCAACAACAGCGCCTTCGGTTAAATTTGCAGACATAGTAAACTCCAGAAAATAGGGTAAGTGCGAAAAGTGAATCGTGTTACAAGATGAATGGGGATGGACTTAATAATATCAAGTCTTAACGGCCCTTGCTGAGCGGTAAATCGGCTTGCATCCAAGCATTTACACCGTCATTTAGCCAGAATACTTTGCTAAACCCAGCCTTATGCAAGCGCTTGGCGGCTTCAGACGATTGTTGGCCGGTTCGGCAAACCACTGCCACAGACAATTCCTTGGCTTTGGCCAGCAGCTTGTTTTCAGGATCAAATTGGCTCATAGCAACGTGTTTTGCACCGAGTATATGGCCTCTTTCGTATTCTGCTTGGGCACTCACATCAATTAATAATGCAGATTCTTTATTAATTAAATCAGTTAGTTGTGCCGGAGAAACGGTTTTATAGCCCACAAACAAGCGCGCAATTTCGGTATACACCAACGCCAAGCTTAGAAACACCAGCAGCCCTGAAAGCAGCGGATTTTGACCCGCAAATTGCATTAATGCAGCAAAAGACATACAGCATCCATAAGGATAAAAGAAGGCTATTATCGCGGTTTAATTAACATAACGCCAGTTACTCAAGCTTTGGCAAGCCCGAGGTGAGCCACCAGCGCTTGGTTAGTGCATCATAGCGCCAGCTTTGTTTATCGATTTTGGTACGTTCCACCTGCGTATTTTGATCAATAATGCGTAACTCTACGCGCTGGGTATAATGCGTAGAATCGGGATATGCAGACGTTTTCAAGGTATAGCCACTGATTTGGAAATTTTTATAATAGCTCTCATCCGCTTCAGAAAACTTTTCCTCTTTCAGCATTTCCGGATCAATCAAATCGGATGCCGCATCGAAATCATTCCAACGCACCGCAAGGCTATATGCCTTCAAGCTAACTTCCAGCGCTTTATCGGTTTTTGAGGTACTTTTTTTAGCTTCAATTGATAATGGCACAATAGCGAGAACCAGCATCAGCAACGCAGCATTTTTAAACATTTTCACTATCCTTATGCATCGACACCCTGATTCTGCCACATAATGAGCGAATAATGCCTGAATCAAATACATTACGCGATTGGACGATTTTATCTTTGCGTCCGCAAAACCAGCATGCAACTGTGCGCCAAGCTGCCGTGCGCTGGGGCGCCAAAACTATCAGCTTGTCTGCCTTTAAATTAGCTCCACTTTCTAACCACACATCACTTGCTGAAGCTTTAAGCTGCCCACTGCGCATCGCCAGCTCACCGGCCGCAGTTCGCTACGCCAGTGCATTAAGACCTTTGCAAGGCGACTGGCTTGCCATCGGACACAGCACGGCACAACAGTTATTTCGCGCTGGTGCACGTTCAGTGCAAATTCCAGAGCCGCAAAATGCCGACGGCTTATTGGCACTCGATTGTCTCAGTAATATCCAAAAAACCCAAATTGGCCTGCTCACCGCACCAGATGGCCGCGGCGAACTGGAAAAAGTTCTAACAAAACGTGGCGCTGAGCTTCACATTGCGCATGTGTATCAACGCCTGCCGGTAGAATTAAATACTCGGCAACTGATGCAATTTGAAGCACTAAATTCACACGCTGCGGTATTAGTCAGTAGCCAAAAAGCGTTTGCGCATATTTGGTTGCAGCTGAATACGGCCAGGCGAGAGAAAATTAAAACGCTGATTTGCGTGACAAGCAGTGTGCGCTTGCTAGAATATCTGCACGCGCTGGGTTTTTCACGGGTTGTTTGTTCGCACTCCACCCTGCCGCACAAACAGCTTAGCGCGTTAGCCGAAGCTGTCGCGAATAAAGTTTAGGAGCAAGGGATGTCCGTACCATCACCACAAGCCACCACTCCCAAAGCAAAATCATCTTTTGGTGTTTTCATGCTGTTGCTCACTTTGCTTATTGTCTTAGCTGGCGCGGCATATTGGCGTTACTTCAAGCAGCCCAATAGCAGCCCGAGTATTGATACAAGCCCTGAAGCTTTAGACCAGCGCTTGCTGAGTGTTGAACAAAGCCTTGCGCAGCTTGAGCGCGAACGCAGCAATCTGCAACAGCGCATCAGCGATTCCTCCAACCGCACCAATTTACTACGTGATGAAGTATTGGGCGTTACCGAACGAGCCGGTTTAATTGAAGACAGCATTCGTGAACTCAGCCGCAGTGAGCGCAGCGCGCAAGATAGCCTGCGTTTGAATGAGGCCGAATTATTGCTGATTATAGCCAGCGAGCGCTGGCAGCTATCGGGCGACTTACCTGGCACACTGCAAGCCACAGAACTCGCCAGCAAAGCCATTAACACACTGAAAGATCCGCAATGGGTGAATCTTCGCCAAACCATTGCGCAAGAGTTGCTGGCATTTCGTGCATTGGGCCCTGATCCGCGCTTAAGCGCCAAAGGTGAATTGGATGCGCTTGAAGCAGCGCTGCCTCAATTTGCGCCGTCAACCGGGCAGGCAAGCAGAGCACTGAATTCGGAACATGGCGCAACGCGCTTGCTCAATGCATTAATTCGCATACAACCCACTGGCCAACAAACCCTGATTACACCAAGCGATAAACACGCCGCAAAAACGGCGCTTGAGCTTGAAATGGCCAGCGCGCGTATGGCCTTGAATTTGCGCAATAGTGCTGATTTCAAAGCTAGCATCGTGCGTATTAATCAATGGTTAGTGCGCTTGTATGCCAACACACCGCAGCTAAAAGAGCGCCGCGCCAAATTATTGGCCATTGCCAATACGCCCTTACGCATGCCCGTTCTTTTAGCGGGCTCAAGCTTAGTGGAATTACAGCGCTTGAAGCAGGGTGCAAAACCATGAGCCTATACCGCAGTTTTCTGTGGTGGTTGCTATTGGCTGCATTAGGCGCATTAGCCTGGGAATTATTGCAGCCCGATTTTGGTGAAGTGCTCATTCGCTGGCACGGCACCACCATCACCACCACCGTGGCGTTTGCCTTATTCACCGGGATTTTATCGCTGTTCGCACTTTGGCTTGCTTGGTATGTGCTGCGATTGCCATACAACGCCTGGCAGAATTATGCGCAGAAACAAGCCAAAGGCCGTTTAAATAGTGGCCTAACGGCATTTTATGAAGGCCGCTATGAACGCGCGCAGAATTTGCTGGGCAAAGCAGCCGAAGATAGAAATGTCCGTGACCTTGCTTTGCTTGGCGCACGGCAGGCCGCTATCGCGCAAGAAGATTGGCTCAATGCTGCGAAGTTTTTAGAGCTATTGAATGCTTCTAATCCGACACTAGCCGCATCCAACAATGCACGCACCTTGTTGAAACAGGGCAAAGCCCAGCAAGCCTTAGATGTGATGTTAACGCGGCCAAGCAGCGAGTGGTCACCGATTGCGCGCAGTATTGCCATTGAATCGGCTATTGCGCTCAATCAATTTGAGTTAGCGCACAACTGGATGAATGCCAAAGGCCATGGCTTAAGCCTTAAACAGCAAGAGCAATTAAACGTCTTGTATCAAGCGCATTATTTGCAAAGCGCCACTTCGGCCGATATGCTCTGGCAACGCTGGCAAGAGCTTGGCCATAAATCATCGAGCGTTGAACAAGCCAATGCCTTTGCACACCGCGCCAAAGCGCTGGGTATGCAGAATTCTGCCAGCGTGGCACTTATTGAAGCACTCGAATCAAATTACCAGAAGCCGTATGTTGTGGCGTTGAGCAATTTGGCCTATAACGACAGCGCGCTATTTGCTCGCATTGCTGTCTTTCTTTCAGCGCACAGCACCGATGCCGATTTGTTGCATACGCTAGGCGCATGGGCCAAAGCCTGTGGGCAAATACCAATGGCTATTTCCTATTGGCAACGCGCCATTGCACAAGGCGGCGGCGCCGAAAGCTGGAACCAACTCAGCCAAGCCTATGCCAGCGAACAGCAATTTGAGCAAGCCTTCAATGCCGCCAATAACGCGCGCAGGGTGTTAAATGCCGAAGCGCCATTGCCGATGTCTGGCGTATCTCTGCAAGATAAAATCGCCGCCGAAGCCGTTTCCGAACAGCGCAATGAACACGGGATTCCGTGGTTGCCGCAGTGACTTTTTTTTCGACCCTTAAAAAAAATAGAAATAGAATTGAATGGGCAGTTGTAGCATTAATTATTTGTGCAGCTATCTATTCATTTGGAGCTACAACCACAGCACATATCGCCCTATCATTCTGGGTTAGTTTTTCTTTCTTATGGCTAGGATTATGGCTTTCTCACTGCCTGTATTACAGAAAATTTAAACTCAATATAATTCATGCTTGCCTTTTAGCTGGCATAGCTATCTTGCCTTTTCTCTTATTTACATCATGGTATAAAGCTGATCAAATGATGTTTGCCGTGCTTTTTTTTGCTGGAACATTACCGATAATTTGCTTTGCTGTAATCGATTTGTTCAAAGCAATAAAATAAGGCGTCCAATTTGGACGCCTTTTTATTTATATTTAGATCAAAAAATTAGCGTTCGACAATTGCCGCCACGCCCATGCCGCCGGCGGTGCAGATTGAAATCAATACACGGCCTTGGCCTTTCTCTTTCAGCAATTTCGCAGCAGTGGCCACAATGCGTGCGCCAGTAGCCGCGAATGGGTGGCCAAGCGCCAGCGATGAACCAACCACATTGAGTTTGCTGCGATCAATCGAACCCAGTGCGCCACTCATGCCGAGCTTTTCTTTGCAAAACTCATCCGACTCCCATGCTTTCAAGGTGCACAACACTTGTGCGGCAAAAGCTTCGTGGATTTCGTAAAAATCAAAATCCTGCAAACTTAAATTATTGCGTTTCAGCAATTGCGCCACTGCCCAAGCCGGCGCCATCAATAAGCCGTCGCCACCCACAAAATCGACTGCCGCCACTTGCGCATCAACTAAATACGCTTGGATTTCTTTGTTATTTTCGTGCGCCCACTGCTCAGACGACAACAAAGCCACAGAAGCGCCATCACTGAGGTTGGTGGAATTACCAGCGGTTAGTGTGCCTTTGCCAGAGCGCTTATCGAAGGCTGGCTTTAGGCTAGCCAGTTTTTCGATGGTCGTATCAGCACGCAAAATATTGTCTTTTTCCAAATCACGAAATGGCATCACCAAATCGCTATAGAAGCCACGCGCGTAAGCGGCAGCGGCTTTTTGGTGTGAGTCGAACGCTAATTGATCTTGATCTGCGCGTGCTATCTGCCAAGTTTTGGCCATGTCTTCACAGCTTTCGCCCATGCTTTTGCCGGTGCGCGGCTCGGCTACGCCAGGAAATTCCGGTTTGAATTCACTAAACGAAAAACCTTTTATGGCGGCCTTAATGCGCTCGCCTAAGGTTTTTGCGCGATTCAAATTGAGCAGGCGGCGGCGCATTTTTTTGCCCACCGAAATCGGTACGTCTGATGTGGTATCCGAACCTCCGCCAGCGCCCACTTCAATTTGCCCAACGGCAATTTTATTGGCCACCGTAATCAGTGAATCCAAGCCGGTGCCGCAGGCGCGCTGCAAGGTAATACCCGGTGTGTATGGCGACAAGCCTGACGACAGCGTGGCTTCGCGTGACAGATTAAAATCGGAGGAATGTTTCAGCACCGCGCCCATGGCAACTTCGCCTAGCGTTTGGCCCTGCAATTGAAATTTTTCTACTAAGCCGCCCAACACAATAGTTGATAAACCCAAATTACCAACATCGAAATACGCGGTGTTATTACGGCAAAAGGGAATACGAACACCACCTAAAATGGCAACACGGCGCAATGACGACATAAAACGACTCCTAAGGCATGCTAAAAATGAACGGGACAAGGCATAATAGTCAACCTAGCCTAGTGCTTTGATTCTAATTCCAAACTCCTGAGTATGGTAGCGCATGATTGAACCCATTTACAGTTATGGCTTGCTGGCTTTGGAGCTTTGCCCCGGACAGCACATGCGTCAATCAACGCTTGAAGTCCCTGAGGCCAGCGAATTAGGCGTCTTGCTGGCCGACGATCTTCGGCAGTGGATTGCGCCACATACCGACATTGATATTACGATAGCTGGTGCGTGTTTTGATTCGGTAGAAATTTTGCGCCCGCATTGGCCGGTGCACAAAGAATTGGCCCGCTTAACACTGCTCGCGCCGAAATCGGCAGAAGCGCGCTTACTCAGTTTTGGCGCTGAGCAACAGATGCCAGAAGGTTTGCAGCCGAATAGTGATTTTCAAGCGGGGCCACTACGCTTAATACCGTTCGTGTTGTCAGGGCCGGCCGCATCGATTGCACTGGTGCAAAATCATATGGAAGCCGAACTGATGGAGCGCGGCATGGCTGGCGCGGCTACGGCACTGTTTGCCCAGCACGGTTTTTCGGTGGCCATTGAACACGCACGCTACATGACCCTACACGATTTAGTAGCACTAATGGCCATGCAATACCAGCACAATGGTTTAGAACCGATTTGGCCGATGCTAGAAACTGCTTTATTCGCGCCACAGCAAAGTGTTTGGCTAGATGCCACGCCCGAGCCGCTGATATTTTTTAAAGACAACACGGCGCATATTGCCATGCTTGATTACCACCAATGGGCAATCATGCAAACCAACATCAGCGATAAAAACTGCGAGCAACTTGAAAGCCAATTCCAAATGTTTCAAATGCGGCAACGGCAGCTTGCGGCGCTTTTAGAAGCACATGGCATTGAAGTACATTTCGATTTTTGTGCTGATGCCAAAACAGCGCGACAAATTTTACAGCGTTAGTACTTTATTTTTGTCGAGTAGCTTGTTCAAACACCAAATAATGAGCATCACGCATGCCCAGCGATTGGTAGGTGTGCTGCGCCGTGCT
Organism: Arenimonas sp.; assembly: GCA_031428155.1. Taxonomy (GTDB): domain Bacteria; phylum Pseudomonadota; class Gammaproteobacteria; order Xanthomonadales; family Xanthomonadaceae; genus Arenimonas. The sequence goes on from JANPOU010000027.1 coordinate 42,969, forward strand.
ATTTTCTTTTTCAACATACAAACGAATGCCATGCACATCCGGGTTTTGTATCGCTAACTGTTGCACGTGTTCATACATTGCGCGATACACGCCTTGGCGGCGAAATTCAGGAGCCACGAACACGCTTTGAATCCACCACCACAAACCATTGCGCCAATCGCTCCATTCATTGGTTAGCATTAAGCAACCCGCTGGTTGGCTGTTAATCTCAGCAATAAAATACTGCGCCAGTTCGGCTTGCTCAATTGCTCTGCGTGTGCCGGGAATAATATCGCTGTCAGGTAAAATTTTTTGCTCAGTTTCCAATGCCATGGCTTGCGCCCAGCGCGCTAATAGCAAGGCATCAGCCAGTGTTGCAGGTCTTATAGTGATGGTCATCAGCTTTCCTTGGGCTTTCGGCCAGAGCCGAGTTTACGGGTTAGGGTATTGCGGCCAAGGCCGAGTAACTGCGCGGCTTGCTGGCGATTTCCGTCAGTGAACTCCAACGCAGCATCAAACAAGCATTGTTCGAATTGCAGTTTCAACTCACTATGAATATGCACTTGGCCTTGTTGAAATTGCTGAAATGCTAGTGCATTGAGCTGCTCTTCCCATGAACTGTTTGTTACGAGCAGCGCATGGTATGTTGAATTATTTTGCGGCCAATCAGCCACATCCAATTGTTCATGCGAGGTGCTAGACACCAAACGCCAACAGGCATTTTCTAATTCTCGAACATTGCCCGGCCAATCCAATCCCTGCATCAACGCCAATAACGCTGGGCTGAGCGTTTTAGGTTTACTTTGCAATTGCAGTGCAGCCTTTTGGCAGAAATGCATAGCCAATAGTGAAATATCGGCTTTGCGCTCGCGCAAGGCTGGCAGCTGAATACGCAACACGTTCAAGCGGTGTAATAAATCGGCGCGAAAGCGCTGCGTTGCAACTAAATGTTCTAATGGCTGATGTGTCGCAGTTACCACACGCACATCAACCTTAATTAATTCGCGGCCACCCACACGGTAAAACTCACCTTCCGCCAATACTCGCAATAAGCGGGTTTGCAAAGCCAATGGCATATCACCAATTTCATCTAAAAATAGTGTGCCGCCTTGTGCTTGTTCAAAGCGGCCAATGCGGCGTTGGTTGGCTCCAGTGAATGCGCCGGCTTCATGGCCGAATAATTCCGACTCCAATAAATCATTCGGAATAGCGGCGGTATTTAGCGCCACAAAAGGCTTTTGGCTACGCGGCGATTCACGATGCAAAGCACGTGCAACCAATTCTTTACCGGTGCCGGTTTCGCCGGTAATCAGCACACTAAGCGGCAACTGCGCTATACGGCCAATCTGCTTAAACAACTCGCGCATTGCCGGTGTTTGTCCAATCAAGGCTGCTTCGCTTGCAACCGATTCAACACTGATTTTCACCTCAAGTTTAGATGTTTTAGGCAGTGCTTTCTCTATCAGGCCTAGCACGTCATCCAGATCAAAAGGTTTAGAAATATACTCGAATGCGCCGCCACGATAAGCACTGGCGGCATTGGCAATGTCAGTAAATGCCGACATCACAATCATCGGTAAATTCGGATGGGCTTTTTTAACCACATCAAGAAAATCAATGCCGCTGGTGCCTGGCATGCGTATGTCGGTAATAATTAATGCTGGCAGCGCATCAATCTTTAAGGCTGCTAATGCGGCATTAGCCTGCTCAAAACTGCGCACCAATAATCCCGCATCTTGCATGGCCTCGGTTAATACATAGCGAATACTGGCGTCGTCATCAACTAACCAAATTTCAGCGCGGCTCATACACGTGGCTCGTTAATTGGAATAAGTAGGGTGAATACGGTGTGTCCTGCGCGCGAACGAAAACTCAAAGAACCATGATGTTCACGGGCAATTTGCTGCGCCAACGGCAAGCCCAAACCGGTGCCTTCTGCACGGCCAGAAACCAGCGGCAAAAAAATCTGTTCTTGTAAATCATCAGGAACCCCACGGCCGTTATCAGCAATTTCTAAACGAATGGCGAGCTTAAATAATTGTTCGCCGATTTTTATTTGATGTTCCGCGCGGCTACGCAAGGTGACAGTGCTGGCGCCAGATTGCAAGGCGTTACGCACCACATTCAACAAGGCTTGTGTTAAGCGATCGGCATCACCGAATAATTCAGGCAAGCTCGGGTCGTAATCGCGTTCAATTTTCACTGCCCAACCGGCTTCTGCTACCGCTAATTGCCGCACTGTTTCCAGCGCATTGTGAATATTCAGCGCTGCATGCGGTTTGGGCGGCGCGGGATTCATGAATTGATCGATTAAATGCGTTAAGCGCACCACTTCATTTTCAATCAGCTGCACCAAAGGCAGCGCTTGCGGTTGATCGACTACTTTTCTGTGCAACAACTGCGCCGCACCTTTCAATCCCGCCAATGGATTGCGAAGCTCGTGCGCCAAGCCTTTTAAGGCCATCGATAAAGCCGCCGGTAAAGCCAGCGCCGGATCATCACCTTCAAACTCGGCACGCGGATGCCATTCAATACGCCAACCCTGTTCATGGCAGACAATAATGGCATCGGCAAAAAATTCATTTGGGCTGGCATAACTTAAATGCAGGCGTTGTGCTTGAATACGCGCATGCGGCGCGTTATTACGTTGGCATAAATTGAGCAAACGCGGCGCTTCTTGATCAAGCTGGCTTAAACTCAAGCCAACCACGCGGCGCTTGCCTAATGCTAGCCAACTGCTAAATGCACTGTTGCAATCGACAATAAAACCCGCGCTATCGACCCATAATATCGGTGTTGCTAGTTGTTCTGCATTGGTAGAGTGGCTATCCATTGCACCATAATAGTGCAAAATTAGGCTCTGTGGCTCTGCAACCACTCTTTTAATACCGCATCAATGCGTGTTTGCCAGCCAGCACCACTTTCACGGAAGCCTTCTAGAACGTCAGGCGACAATCGAATGCTAATACGCTGCTTGGTCACAGCCGCTTTCGGCCGGCCACGTTGGATGGCTGTTAGTTTGGCCTGTAAAGATTTCGGCAAGCCAGTAAATGGAACGGCACGTTTGAAATCCTTTTCGGTCAGCTCTCGAACCTCGCCGTCGGCGTCAGTCAATGGTAAGTGTTTTGCCATATTTTTTTGCCTCTCTATCATTTGCTTTTCGAAAACTAATTATCCGTAAGCCATTGTTAGTGATTACAAAACAAAGAAAATGCAAGCGGCCATTCAAATAACCGATGGCGATATACCTGATTTCTCCGTAATCATGCCGATTATCAACTTCGTACACTGCATTCTCGAAATCAAACGCCACCGCCTGCTCGAAACTCAAGCCACGTTCGAAGATGTTTCTCGCATTTTTCTCAGAATCAAATTCAATTTGCATAATTAGTGTATGTACAATATATTGAGTTGTCAAGCCCAATTATTGATCAACATCACCAAGCAAAAGGCACACATCAGCGTGCTTTATCAGGAGCAAAAACGAAATCGGAAAATACGGATTGTGTTGTCAGAATTTATTGTAATGGGTGCTCAATGACAAACCGCCAAGAATTTGCGCGCCTTTGGACATGAAATTCTATTCATTTCATGAATTTACATTAAACCGACCATTTCTGGCAATAAAGTCATGACTTCCAGCACATGTACAAGCTTCACTGGTGTTATACATTAGTAACACACCAACCAACAGGAGCTCGCCATGTACTACTCAAATATCTCTAACTCGAATGTCGCCAACGTTGTTAAGTACGAAAACGCGCCAGTCCACCTAAACAACCGCTACCGCCCCCGTGATACCGGTGTGGGTTACGGCAAAAGCAGCGGCTATGCCAGTACTCGTCGTTATGCGAATAATGTTGCCGTCAGCCTCGTTCGCGTCCGTTAAAAAACGGCCCCGAAGGGCCGTTTGGGTTACATCTGAACATATGAATCAAAGTTCGTAAGCTGTTTCGCCGTGCGAGGTAATGTCTAAGCCTTCACGCTCGGCATCTTCGCTAACGCGCAGACCCACGGTGTATTTAACCAACAAGAACGCCAACAATGAAACCGTGCCCGATAGCGCAATGGTGATTAACACCGCTTGTGCTTGAATCCACACTTGCGACACAATCGAATAATCGACTAATGCTGTTTCGGTCACGTAGTCCCAGATGCCGGCACCGCCTAAGCTTGGCGCGGCGAATACACCGGTTAGCAAAGCACCTGTAATGCCGCCAATACCGTGCACACCGAATACATCTAAGCTGTCGTCAGCGCGCAGCAGTTTTTTCAGGCCTGACACGCCCCATAAACACACAATGCCCGCAATGCCGCCAATCGCCAAGGCGCCTAGAATACCGACCAAACCAGCCGCTGGGGTAATCGCTACCAGGCCGGCTACCGCACCCGAAGCGCCACCGAGCATTGATGGCTTACCTTTGTGCAACCATTCGGCAAATGTCCAGCTTAATACCGCGGCTGCGGTTGCCAAGAATGTATTTACGAAAGCCAATGCCGCCACGCCATTAGCTTCCAAGGCCGAACCGGCATTAAAGCCGAACCATCCGAACCACAAGATGGAAGCGCCAACCATGGTTTGCGTTAAGTTATGTGGCTTAATCGCTTCACGCTGATAACCGACGCGCTTGCCGATGACATAAGCGCCCACTAAACCGGCCACTGCGGCATTAATGTGCACCACCGTGCCGCCGGCGAAATCTAAAGCGCCTTTGGCCCACAAGTAGCCCGACTTAGCCAATACGCCGTCCACAGCCGCCACATCAGTAAATGCATCTGGGCCAGGGAAGAACCAAACCATATGCGCCATTGGCAAGTACGCAAAGGTGAACCATATAACGGTGAACAGCAGCACACCAGCAAACTTCACACGCTCGGCGAACGAGCCAATAATCAGCGCGCAGGTGATGCAGGCGAACGCACCTTGGAACACGAAAAACGCGAGTTCGGGAATATACACGCCTTTGGTAAATGTGGCCGCTAATGTGCCATTAATACCTTGCGCCCATAAGCGATCGAAACCGCCGATAAACGCTGAGCCTTCAGTGAATGCCAAGCTGTAGCCATATAATGCCCATAGCACTGCCACTAGCGAAAACACTACGATAGTTTGCATCAAAATTGACAGTACATTTTTACTGCGCACCAAGCCGCCATAAAATAGCGCCAAACCCGGCAGCGTCATAAATATTACCAAGGCCGAACACACCAACAGCCAAGCGGTATCGCCTTTATCGGCGGTGGGAGCAGGGGCAGGTGCAGTCTCGGGCGCAACGGTGGCACCGGTTACTTCAGCCACCTCTATCTCAGTTGCAGGGGTTGTAGCTGCAGCGGCATCCGATGTTGTGTTAGTAACTGCTGCAACAACCGGAGTAGTTTCTAAAGCCATAGCATTTGAACTACCAGTGATACTTACGCAACAGATTGCGGAAAGTAATAGTAGTGTTTTCCAGCCAGAATATAAACGTGTTTTCATAGTACAACTCCGATAAAGGATTTAGAGCGCGTCGGCATCAACTTCGCCGGTACGGATGCGGATAACCTGATCGATGCTGGTCACGAAAATTTTGCCATCGCCCACTTTGCCGGTTCCAGCGGCTTGTTGAATCGCTTCAATCACCGGATCCAGTTGATCATCGGTGACCACCGTTTCAATTTTTATTTTTGGCAAAAACTCAACCACATATTCTGCGCCTCGGTATAACTCCGTATGGCCCTTTTGGCGACCAAAGCCTTTCACTTCAGTCACAGTAATTCCCGATACATTTTCTTGCGATAAAGCCTCTCGAACCTCGTCGAGTTTGAACGGTCGGATGATGGCGGTAATCAATTTCATAAGCGCTCCCTGTGATTAAAAAATACAAAACAAAAAAATAATGTCGCGCATAGCCGAGCAAGCTACTGTTTCCAGCGCTAAACTTTCTTATTAGGTTTTATCCCCAGCTAACCTCTCCCTCGCTAAGCGAAGGAGAGGGCATTACAGATTAAATCTGGTAGTACATGGCATATTCCAGCGGATGTGTTGCCGCGCGGAATTTGCTGACTTCAGCCATTTTTAACTTAATGTAACCATCGATGAAATCATCGCTGAACACGCCACCAGCTTTCAAGAAATCACGATCGCCGTCTAATGCATCCAAGGCTTGATCCAAGCTATGGCAAACGGTTGGAATGTTTTTTGCTTCTTCTGGCGGCAAGTCGTATAAATCTTTATCGGATGGTTCGCCTGGATCGATTTGGTTTTTGATGCCATCAAGACCTGCCATCATTAAGGCTGCAAAGGTTAAGTAGCCCGAGTTCATTGGATCTGGAAAACGGATTTCGATACGGCGCGCTTTTGGGTTCGCCACATACGGAATACGGCAAGATGCCGAACGATTACGTGCCGAATACGCCAACATCACCGGCGCTTCAAAGCCTGGCACCAAACGCTTGTAGCTGTTGGTCGTGGAGTTTGCAAAGGCATTGATGGCGCGCGCGTGTTTGAAAATACCGCCGATATACCATAATGCCATTTGGCTCAAACCGCCGTAGCCGTCACCTGAAAATAAGTTCACGCCAGATTTGTTCAAGGACTGATGTACATGCATACCCGAACCGTTATCGCCAACCAATGGTTTAGGCATAAAGGTAGCAGTTTTGCCATTGCGGTGAGCGACATTCTTAATGATGTATTTCATCATCAACAATTCATCAGCCTTGGCAACCAGTGTATTGAACTTTGTGCCGATTTCGCATTGGCCAGCATTAGCGACTTCGTGATGGTGTACTTCTACTTCCTGGCCAGCAGCCATCAATTCTTTGCACATTTCGGCGCGGATATCATGTAGTTGGTCGGTTGGTGCTACTGGGAAATAGCCGCCTTTCAAACCAGGGCGATAACCAGTATTGCCGCCTTCGTATTTTTTCTTGCTGTTCCAATGCGCTTCTTCGGAATCCACTTCAAAAAAGGTATTGCCTTGTTCGTTGTTCCAACGCACCGAATCGAAAATAAAGAACTCAGGCTCTGGGCCGAAGAAAGCTTGATCGGCAATGCCGCTGGCTTTCAAATAGGCTTCAGCGCGCTTTGCTACACCGCGCGGATCGCGGCCATAGGCTTGCATGGTAGCTGGGTCTAAAATATCGCAGATTAAAATTAAAGTTGGATCAGCGGTGAATGGATCAAGTACCGCAGTAGATGCATCAGGCAATAAAATCATGTCGGACTCATTAATGCCTTTCCAACCGGAAATTGAAGAGCCATCAAACATTTTGCCTTCTTCAAATAAAGCAGGCTCAACGATTGACGCAGGAAAACTGACATGATGTTGCACGCCGTTTAAATCGGTGAATCGCAGATCAATAAACTCAATGGCGTTATCTTTAACTAATTTTTGGACATTTTCAAAAGACATTATGCATTACTCAAGGTTGTGGGAACACTAGTAGTAATGCAAGAAGCGTGCCAAGTGCAGCGCTAAATTTATCTTATTGATTTATATGTATTTGAATGATTCGCTAAGGCTGTCATTCTGCGCTTAATTGGTGCAAATAGTATTTTATGCACAATATTAGTGCATTTAATGCAAAATTAAGCCTGCGATTTACGCCAAAGAATAAGTTGATGTAGTGAATACAACATAAATACCAGCGCAGCTACCGCAATCAAGATAATAGCCTGCAAAATGGGTTTGTTTGAATCGGTACGGTTCATCATTAATGGCCTAAAAAGTAAAGGTGCAGCCGACATTGCTGCCGGCTGCGTAACGCGCGTGGAGGCTATCCGTTGCCAAAATCCGAAGATTTACCAAAGGCGTCAATTCACTGTAATCAAATAAAAAATGCTTTTCTATAAGAATTTTTCTTAGTGTGCCCAGAATACGTGTCAATTTGATGACAGTAAAAATTGTAGTTATGGCGGTCAATACTTCTATAATGATTCAAACCTTTTATTGAACAGCACATGCACGAATACCTAATCGCTTTACTGCTCGGCATTATTGAAGGCATTACCGAATTCCTGCCCATCTCGAGCACCGGCCATTTACTGATTGCACAGCATTGGCTGGGCCCGCAATCGGAATTATTTACTATTGGTATTCAAGCCGGCGCTATTTTGGCGGTTACCTTAATCTACCGGAAACGGCTGTGGCAGCTTGCCACCCAATTGCACCGCCCAGAAAATCGGGATTATGCGCTGAAGCTTGCCGTGGCGTTTATGATTACCGCGGTATTAGGCCTACTGGCTAGCAAATTGGGCTTAAGCCTACCAGACACCGTGCAGCCGGTGGCATGGGCGTTGATACTTGGTGCGTTGCTGATGTTTTGGGCCGAACGCAATACCGAACTCAATGCGCCAGAAACGGCGATTACCTGGACAGTTGCCATTGCCGTGGGTTTGGCGCAGGTGGTTGCCGCTATTTTCCCGGGCACCTCGCGTTCTGCTGCCACTATTTTCGCGGCGATGCTGTTCGGCACAAAAAATCGCGTGGCCGCCACTGAATTTGCGTTTTTAGTGGGCATCCCCACTATGTATGCCGCCAGTGCTTATGCGCTTATGAAAGAGCTTGATGCCGGCATCAATGAAAACTGGGGCGCGTTCGCAGTTGGATTTCTGGCATCTACGATCACCGCGTTTATCGCGGTGAAGTGGCTATTGAAATACATCCAAACGCACCGCTTTACCGGCTTTGCTTGGTATCGGATTGCGCTCGGCGGTGCACTGCTTTTACTGGTGCGCTAAACGCTTAGCTTTCTGAATAACCTAAACGAATCGCGGCTGGTGTTAATAGCGCAAATGCATCGGCAAAATAGGCTTGATAATTGCGCCAATGGCCAGCTGGAAATTGATTGGCCATAGCACCTAATGCAAAAATTGGCTTCCCCAATTGCACAATATCCGGCGCAAGCTCTGAGCCTAGCGCGGCCTGAAGATTAGCACTAATTTCATTCGCGCGTGAATCCATGTCGTCTATCTTCACAAGCTGAACTTTTTGCGGACCGTTTGCAACAGTATCGGCTATTGCATGGTAGCTAGCTGACAACCATTTAGCGGCTTGTTTAATATTGGGCAGAAACACATACGATTGCGCGCTACCAAATACCATCCAATTCAATAAGGCATCGCGCGGATCAATGATTACGGCCAGTAACTCAGTGCCTTGCAAGGCATTCGCAGTATAAGCATCCCAATGTGGAATCCAGTCCAGTACATCTTTAGGTTGCAAGCCCAAAGCGAGTATTCCTGTTTTCCAATTTAGTGCGTTGCCTGCTTCCGGGGAACCAGGATTGGCACGAATTGGGCCAAAGCCATCTTCACGTGCTGGTGTGGGCTGATTGCGATCAACCAACAAATTCGAGCCAAGAATTGGAGAAAGTGCATTGAACACGCGTTCAATGCGCGCTCCAACTGGCGCCCACAATAAACGCCCGTATATATCTGGCTCAGCCGATAAATCCACTGACGGACTTGGCGTTGGCAGTGTCTTTAAAGGCAATACGAACTTTGCCATTTCACTAAATGCATCAGCAGCGAGTTCAAACTGGCCGAGTTTGTCGTGAATCACGCCCAACCACGATAAAATCATTCGCTGCGACTCTGGGTTATTGGCACTTTTCGCTAATTGATGTGCTCGCAGCAATGCCTGTTCAGGCATTTCACGAACTTCCTGACGAAGCTTAACGAATTGCGCTAAGGCAAGATTTTCAGACAGTAATAATGCCTTATCCACTGCAACAGTTGCCTCAGCTAAATGACCCGTTGATTCCAAATTAACCGCTAGCGCTTCATTGGCTAATGCGCTTTCAGGCAGCTGTGTTAGCCAGGCATCAATGATTTTTTTGCCGTCGCCATTGACCGCGAATTCAAATCCGCAGCGCAATTGCCACAGCGCATCGCTATGTGGTTGCTTAACTAATTCATCATCAAGCAGCTGCTTTGCTTCCTCAATTTTGTTTGCCTGAATAAGCAATGTGCACACCGCAGCAAGCACTTGACTATCATTAGGCCTTAAGGAAAATACCGCGCGCGCATCTTCTAACGCGCCATCGGTATCTTGCAATGAGCTACGAAGCTGGCTGCGCAGATGCAAATCGGCGGCCTCTGCTGAGCCAAGTAAAATAATAGCCGACACGCTTTGCTCAGCCTCAGCCAACAAATTTTGATCGAGCTGACTTTGCACTAGAGCACGCAGTATGCCTTTATTTTTAGGTGCTAATTCACTGGCACGCTTCAATGCCTGCTCTGCAAACACCGGCATTTTCTTTTGCAAATACGCTGTGCCAAGGCCGCTTAATGCCAAAACATTGTTCGAGTTGGTTTCACTGGCTTTGGTAAAGCACTTTAAGGCCAAATCGATATCGCCTGACGCTTGCGCAATTGAACCTTTGGCAACCAGCACGTTTTGGTCATCAGCATCTACGCGCTCTACCAAAAGCATTAAACGCCGTGCTTCTGCCAGATTTTTCTGTGCCAGAGCAATGTGAATCAAGCCGATATAGGCCTCCAGCTGATTCGGATTCAAGGCCAAGGTATCCATGAGTCCGGCTTGCGCGGCGCTAAGGTCTTTATCGCCTAGCAACATCACCGAACGCAGCATGGCATAGTCATTTTGCTGTGGGGCAAGTGCAATCGCTTTTTCGATAGCCGCTAATGCCGAAGACGCATCGCCTAAGCTTTGGTAGGACAATGCTAACCAATAATGCGAATCTGCTTTTTCTGGCGCTTGCTCAACCATAGTTTTCGCTAATTCAAGCGCTTGCTGGGCATCGCCGCGCTTCAGGGCAGTAGAAATTTGTTCGGACATAAATACCTTAAAACTACACAAAACGCTATTGTAACGCGTCTAATGCCTGCATTACGGCATTTTTCAGCCAGCGCTCAGCAAATCCTTGCAGCTGCCAATTCTCAATAAAACCGCAATGCCCGCCGGATGTGCTTACTTCAAGTTGCACAGCGTCTGAGCATTGCATGCTTTTCAAACTATCGATGGGAATCACTGGGTCATCAATAGCTGCAAGAATTCGGGTTGGCACTTGAAGAGTGGCCAAGCGATTACCGGCCACCGCATAGCCTGTGAAATAGGCCTCTTCATTCTCCCAGTCGGTGTGTTGTTCAACCAACCACTGCGTTAAGCCACGCATATCGCGCTGCAAAATATCATCGTTAAAGACATGCACGTTCGGAAAAAGCTCGCGCTTGCGGCGCAATGAGCCTCGCCATTTTTTCATAAAGTACCAATGATACAAAGCTGGCCCGGTTTCCAAGGCACGGACCACGGCCGAGGGATCGACTGGCGGACAAATGGCAAACGCACCTGCAACGGGTAATTTGTGGTTTGGTGCCGCTAAAGCAAGCCGCAAAGTAAAGTTGCCACCAAGTGAATAACCCGCAATGAAAAAATGCTTCGGCTTGAACAATTCAACAATTTGCTGGGTAGCATCTAGCACTTCTTGCAAACGGCAGGAATGAAAAAGCCCTTCATTCAAGCCATGGCTCTGGCCATGATCGCGAAAATTGAGTGCAAAAACATCTACACCTTCTGCTAACAATTCGGCGGCGCTGTGATTGATGTAACTCGATTCGGCGCTGCCTTCCCAACCATGCAGCAACAGCACCAAAGCATTACGCTTGCCTGTATTCGGTGCCGCATAATACAGCCCGGATAAGCGAATGTTATCGGGCAGATTTAACACATGCGCTTGCCCGGAAACACCCAATGCAGCGATGCGCTTCAGGCCCGCGCGCTTACGCCATGCGCTGGAGCTGAGCACCGATTGTAAATGGGCGTTTTTTAATAGCCCACGCGCTTGGTAGGTGGATTGAAGATAACGCATTACTGTAAGGCCATACAGTCCACAATGCGTTGCCGGCAGGTATCAGCCATTTTTCGACGACCCTCTTCATTCGGCGCAATAGGTTCTAGAAAATGCACTTCACAAACACGGCTAGGTTCGCCCAAAACGCGAAGCATATTGCTGAAAAAATTTTCTTTAGCACCAAATGCCATTAAGGTTTGTGCGCTGCCTTTAGCGCCATATTTAATGGCCACCGGCTGTGCGGGTTTGTCGGCCAATATTGCCGGCTGAAATATTCGTGCATGAAACACGCCTATGCCATTACCAGACAGAGTACGTCCTTCTGGAAAAACACCGACTGCCTTGCCATTTTGCAAGCGATCAAGCATTTGATGCATCACCCCATGCAAAGACACATTATCGCCGCGTTGATGATAGATAGTACCGCTGCGCTTGGCGATGCCGCCGATGATTGGCCACTGCTCAATTTCTGCTTTAGCCACAAAACCCATCCAGCGCTGGCTATGCAATACGGTGATGTCTAACCAGCTGACATGGTTTGCAACAAACAACACCGCACCTGGCAGAGGCGTGCCGAAGCGCTGCATTTTAAGGCCAAATATGCGCACCATAATCCTCGACCACAAGCCGACAATCCATTGATCGACGCGCTCACCGGAAACCGTTAATTTGTTGGTCCATGGATACAGCATCAGCAAGAGAATCGGCAAGCCGACGCATGTATTGAGCAGCAACAATGGAATACGATAGGTGTAACGAAACCAACGAATCATGACGTCCTCAACAATGCTTGCTTGCTATACATGATTAGTTTAGTTGCTTCGTAAAAATGAAAAAGCGCGGCATTGCCGCGCTTTTTAACGAAACCGTGTTCTTACCGAACACGCAATAAGCCAGGACGCCATGCATTGCTGATATAACTGGAGCCGCCACCATAGCCTGAGCTTGAGCCATAGCTGCCGCCTTGTTCTAAATTACGACGACGGTGCATGCGTGCCACCAATTCATCGCGGCGTGTTGACAGCCATTCGGCGCGCCCAACAACCGCCGCATTTAAACCGCGCTCGCCAGCTTGCTCTTGACGATACTCGCAGAATTCCGTGTACGCATCTAATTCGTGCTTGAGTTCCAATATGCTGAGCTCAATGGCGATGGCATCGTCGAGAAAACCAAGCACTGGAATACTGTCGGGAATCATGTCGTCAGATTCCGAGAAATATGCCATAGCGCCTTTCACGCGCTCGCGATCGGCAGCTGGCAAATCCCATGCCTCATCAGCCAGCATGGCAATCAGTGCATCAAGCTGGTTTAAGCGCTTGGAAATGAATTCAGGCAACTGGACATTGTTGGCATTAGTTAACAACGCTTTTGCCGCCGCAGTGGCTTGCTCATCGGATTTACCCACTGCTGCTGCTTGCGCTTTGGCAATCGCAGCCTGGAAATGGGTCAAATCTTGATCGGATAATTCAATATTGAAAGAGAGCGACATAGTATGTTCCTGACTAAGCTAAGTAATGCTACAGAGTATCGTGTTCGTAAATCAGCGTCAATGCACTAAGGCAAACTTATAAAATTGGCTCAAAGCCCGCCCCAAAAGCGGTGAGAATGCGCGTATATACCGCCTTCATGCTCATATTCACTTCGGGAAAATCGCCCACCGGCTCACTGCAGACATCAAAACGCGGGTCAACATACGCAATGGTCGAGCACTCGGGCTTCAGCTGATAACTGGTAGCATACGGCCAAGGCCAAATATCGAAAATCGGCATTTGCTCAGACAACTTGCCCATGGTGTAGTTAAAGTTCGCCAAAGCTGGCATGGATTTACGCGGCGCTATTACCCATGCGTTATCGTGTTGCATATCATTTTCGATGCTGGCCGATAAGCGCTTTGCAAAATCAAAGTCGTCAATCACCAGCATGCTTTCGGTATTGTATTCATCCGAACGTGGGTCAAAATTATGGCTGCCGATCACCGCTAAACGCTTATCAACCACCATCGATTTGGCGTGCAAGCCAACACGAATTTTCTCATTATTATTGAATACCGGTATTTTCCCAGCCGAACCCACTGAACCTATCAGAGAATTTGTGTCGGTGCCTTCAGCCGAGTGCGGACTTACCCAGCCGAGCGACTGCCCAACACGCATATAGGCAGACTCAGGAAACGGCTTAAATTCATAAATACGAAAGCCCAACTCCTTCAAATACAGGCGCTTGTATTTATGCGATAACGCATAAGCCGGGAATGCATCGGTGGCGGCTAGCGAATTGGTTGATACTCTAACTTCAACCGGATGCTCACGCTTTTGAATGCTTCGAAAGGTTTGCCGTGCCATCCGCGACATGACTAAATACGGGGTTTGCAGCAAAACCGTGTGCTGCGCTTGCGAAATGAGCTGATACACCGCGTTGGATGCGCGCGCACGGCTACTGGCTTGGTTATCGTGCTTTTCAGGTAGATCGCCGTAAAAGCCAATGTAGCCAACCTTATTCATATAGGGCTGGATTTGTTTCAGTACATTATCAGCATCACTGGCCATACTTTTGATGGTTTGCATGCGTTCTGAAAATGGCTGCTCAGGCGGATTCAAACTATCAGGGTTTGATTTGGCTTGCAGTAATGTTACGGCTACATCTTCCAATTGCGCGGCAGGAATAGAGCGCTCACTATTCCAAAAGGCATTGAAGTTTTCAGCCATTTTTTTGGTGACAGGGCCAGCCACCCACACATCGCGATCGCGGTAGTTGTAAGCATGGCCCCAATCAAAATAACGATCTTGAATATTACGCCCGCCAACTATCGCCATTTTATTATCAACTAATAATAATTTGGTGTGCATGCGCGAATTCAAGGCGGTAAACTCGAACAAAATGCCAGCAAAGAACTCTGCTTTACCGGTTTTGGCTTGATCGAATATCGGGCTATACAATTTCAATTCAAAATTTTTATGTAGCACCGCAAGTTTAGCCTGTAGCCGCGGGCGCGATAGACCATACAACTGATCGAGCAGCAGCCTAACTTTCACGCCACGCTGCGCGGCGCGCACCAATGCATCCAACACCAAGGTGCCTGACTCATCGAAATCAAAAATAAAAACTTGCAACTCAACAGACTGCTTTGCCGTTTCAATCATATGCAAGCGGGTTAGCAGAGCATCGTGGCCTTGATCAAGCAAAATCAAATTGTGTTGTTCGCTGCCCGGCTTACTGGCCGCCAGCGCGGCATCTGCCAGCGCATACAGGGGCGAAGCGAGGCCACAATGATCGGCTTGTGTGCAAGTGCTTTGGCTGCCTTGAATTTGCTGAGCATACTCTTGCGCGCTG
Source organism: Arenimonas sp. (assembly GCA_031428155.1). Classification (GTDB taxonomy): domain Bacteria; phylum Pseudomonadota; class Gammaproteobacteria; order Xanthomonadales; family Xanthomonadaceae; genus Arenimonas. Next base: position 58,071 of record JANPOU010000027.1, read on the forward strand.
CGCTTGTCTTTTTCAGGCATGCTAGAACAGGCGGATGCCAGCAGACACAGGTATATCAATAGGGATTTTTTCATTCGATAAATTTTAACTGAAAATGAAAGCGAACTTCGTCTTTTAGGCTCCAACGATAGGCATTCATCTTAAAATCACTGCGCTTCAATGTGCCGCTTACATCAATCGGGCAACTTAACCCAACACGCCGGCAGGATGATGGCTTAATACTAAAAACTACCGCTCTGCTGAAGCCTTTGATGCTTAGCATGCCTTTGATATCGCCACCGGAAAGTAGGATTTGCTCTGAGAAATCAGCTGATTGAAAATCGATATTGGGGTAATTCTTGGCATCTAAGAATTCAGCTGACACGGTGGCTTTTTGCAGCCAAGCCGGCCCGCCCATGCGCAGTTCGTTGGCGTTTACATGCACACGAACATTGCGTTTTTGATTAGGCAACACATTCACTTCGCCTTCAATGGAAGTGAAACGGCCTTCCGCCTTGATGGGGACGCGCAAAGTCACCTTAAAATGCGCCTCTGAACGGTTCGAATCAATTCGCCAAACGGTTTGTTCAGCCGCCGCGTTGTGCGCCATCACTGCCACTGCTAGCGCAAACAGCCAGTTGCGCAATTACGGCCACCAGAAATGTTCCATGGTGGCAATTCCTGGCTCGAAATCTGCTTCGGCAGGAATGTGTAGCACCACCAAACCAGCGGCTGGCATGCCGCGGAAGTCGCTGGATTGGCCAGAACTCAGCAAAGCCACCAATTGTTCCAAACCCGGATTATGCCCAACAATCATTAGCCGCGAACATTCGCGGTGTTCATCAGCCACTTGCATGAGCATGCCAGGCGTTGCTTCATAAATGCGCGGTTCTTGGCGTTGCTCAATAAAACCAGTTACCTGCAAAACCTGCTCTAGCGTTTCGCGCGCGCGGCGTGCGCTGGAGCATACGATTCGGTCGGGTAATTGATTATGTGCCTGCAGCCATTTGCCTGCAGCCTCCGATTCGGCTATGCCTTGGCGTGATAGTGGTCGGTCAATATCGTCTTGCCCGATGTTTGCCGACTCGGCATGTGCATGGCGCAGTAAAATAAGTTCTCGCATTAGCTCACCTTTTTAATCCATTTGAACAAGGAAGCCCAATCGGCTTGATGATTTCGTACTTGCTCGGAGTGGTAATCGAACAAGGACTTCCCTAAGGCTACCATCAACACATAGGCTTGGGTATCGCGTAATTGCGCCACCAGCGGATATGGCCAAGCACCAATCTGTTCCATGGCCTGCTGCGAAGCGCCAGTCCAGGGTTTCAGGCGATTGCCCAGCAATGCCACTGGCAATTTGCCTTTCTTAACCCGCGCATGGCCGGCCAAGGAATTCAAAAATGGCACCGTGGCTTCCAGATCAATAGTGGACGGCAAAACCGGCACCAACACCACCGAGGCCATATCGAGAAACTCCTCTAAATCATCAGCCATTGCGCCGGCAGGCGCATCCACAATGACCACCTCGGTTTGGCTGGGCAGGTTTTTCTTCCAGCCTTTTCGGCTGCCATCAATCGGCAACACCGCACTTTCCAAACCGGCCCGTTTTTCACACCAATGGGTAGCGGATTTTTGCCGATCGGCATCAATTAAAACGGTGCGCTTGCCTTGCAAGGCGTAATACGCCGCCAGATTGGTTGACACTGTGCTCTTGCCAGCGCCACCTTTAGAACTTGCTACAACAATGACTTGCATAAGCTCTCCTTGTGAACTGTTACTGTACAACGAGTTGTGTGGGCACGGCAAGGCAAAAGGGCGCAGCATGCGTAGGGGCGAACCCCTGTGTTCGCCCGTTGGTGTGCGGTTGGTAATTATTGGGCGGGTTTTGAACCCGCCCCTACGTATGCGGTTGAAATGATGGGCGGACACATGGGTCCGCCCGTACATAATTTGTGCATATTCACGGAAACGCGACCAAAGATGCTGGATTATCAACTAGATGAGTAATACCCAATTAGTCTGGTTCAAGCGTGATTTACGTATACACGACCATGTGCCACTGCGAGAAGCAGCGGCACGCGGGCCGGTTTTGCCTTTATATATTGTGGAGCCTGAATATTGGCAGGGCGCCGACACCAGTGGTCGGCATTGGGAAGTGCTGCGAGAATCTCTTGCGGAGTTGGCAGAGGCACTGCATGCCATCGGATTACCCTTGATTATTCGCCAAGGCGACGCCGTAAGCGTGTTGCAAGCACTTAGGCGTGAGCAACACATTGCGGCATTGTGGTCGCATGAAGAAACCGGCAATGCCTTCACCTTTGCCCGTGATAAACGCGTGGCTGGCTGGGCAAAAGCAAATGCCGTGGTGTGGACTGAAATTCCGCAGTTTGGGGTAGTGCGCCGGCTTAAACAGCGCGGTGGCTGGGTGAAGTATTGGGAAGCGCATATGAACCAGCCCGTGCAGGCACTGCCAAGGAATATTGAGGCGGTTCAATATTGTGCAACTGAAAATCTTCCGAGTGCTCAGGAATTAGGGTTGAATGAAGATATCTGCCCACACCGCCAGCGCGGTGGCAGAAAATTGGCACTGAAATATCTCAACAGCTTTTTTGCCGAACGTGGCTTGTCGTATCACTATCAAATGAGCAGCCCCAATACCGCACCGCAGGCCTGCTCGCGATTATCAGTGCCGCTATCGGTGGGAGCAATATCTATGCGCGAAGTATTGCAACGCACTGCTTATGAACGTGGCCGGGCAAAGAATAGCGAGCGCTACCGTGCTTTCACCGCCTTTGAAGCGCGGCTGCATTGGCATTGCCATTTCATTCAAAAATTTGAATCCGAGCCCGAACTGGAAAATCAAAATATGAATCGCGGTTTTGATGGCATGCGCGAGGATCAATTCAACCGGGATTATTTCAATGCATGGGCAGGTGGGCAAACCGGATTGCCATTTGTGGACGCTTGTATGCGGCGTTTGCAAGCAACCGGCTGGATTAATTTCAGAATGCGCGCCATGTTGGTGTCAGTAGCCTCGTATCAACTTTGGCTGCATTGGCCGCCCATAGCACAGCATTTAGCACGGCTATTCACTGACTACGAACCCGGTATTCATTATCCGCAAATTCAAATGCAAAGCGGCACCACCGGCATTAATATTCCACGGATTTATAATCCCATCAAGCAATCGCAAGACCAAGACCCCCGTGGTGAATTTATTCGTTACTGGATACCCGAATTACGCCGATTGCCGAATGACATGATTCATACGCCTTGGCTTATGGATACGGACAAGCTGAAACATTTAGGTGTAACACTCGGCGAAAATTACCCGATGCCCATTATTGAGCCTGAGCAGGCAGCACGCGATGCTAAAGCAAAATATACCCAATGGCGACAACGCGATGAAACGCGCGAGCTCAGCAAAGTAGTATTGAACAAACACGGCAGCCGAAAGAAAAATCATTCCAGTTTGAATGCTGATAAACACGATGCAAAACAAACTGATTTGTTTGTTTAAGATTTAGGGGCATAGCAAGTAGCGCCCTACATGTGTGGTTGAAATGATGGGCGTGAAATGGTTTTGCCAACGAAATAATAGATTGCGTAGGGGCGAACCCCTGTGTTCGCCCGTTGGTGTGCGGTTGCTAATTATTGGGCGGGTTTTGAACCCGCCCCTACGTATGCGGTTGAAATGATGGGCGTGAAATGGTTTTGCCAACGAAATAATAGATTGCGTAGGGGCGAACCCATGTGTTCGCCCGTTGGTGTGCGGTTGGTAATTATTGGGCGGGTTTTGAACCCGCCCCTACGTATGCGGTTGAAATGATGGGCGGACACATGGGTCCGCCCCTACATTATCCTCGATCCATCGGGCTGATAACGCCGCCGGCGCCACGGTTTAGCACATGCGTGTAAATTTGGGTGGTGGCCACGTCTTTGTGGCCGAGTAGTTCCTGCACGGTGCGGATGTCGGAGCCCGATTCCAGCAAATGG
>JANPOU010000028.1:0-6495 GCA_031428155.1 Arenimonas sp.
CCCGTAAACCGGCTAAACCATAGGCTTTGGAAAATGTGCGAGTAACAATAAGATTCGGAAATTTTTTGAACAACACTAATGCCGACTGGATTTCAGGATTGCTGGCGTATTCAATGTACGCTTCATCCACTACCACCAACACGTTAGCGGGCACAGCTGCAAGAAAATCAGAAAGCTGGGCAAATGAGAACCATGTGCCGGTTGGGTTATTTGGATTGGCGAAAAAAATCAGTTTGGTTTTCGCCGTTATGCCGGCTTGCAGTGCATTTAAATCATGGCCTAGCGGCATGCTGTGTTGTAAATCAAATGCTTCAACTATTTTCAGCTGCGCGCCCACTGCATGCACGGCAATCGGATACACCGCAAAACAATAGCGGCTAAGCAACACCTCATCATCAGGGCCTGCAAATACTTGCGCAAATTGCATCAATAATTCATGCGAGCCATTGCCGAGCGCGATGCATTCATGCGGAACTTGGTATTTTTCAGCAATGGCCAATTTAAGCGCTTTGCCGCTTGGATCAGGGTAGCGAAATATATCGTTTAATTCAGCTTGCAAACCCTGTTCAATCAGAGGGCTTGGCCCATAGCAATTTTCATTTGAACCTAATTCGAGTAAGCCACCTTTACTTATAAATGCTTTACGCAAGCTAGGAATATCATGGCCTGGGTCATACGCCAGCAGCGAACGAATGGCAGGATTCGCTAAGGCTTTAAAATCGATGCTATCCAACATATTTACGTTAAAGCGACCGGATACGAACCCAGCACCACGACATCAGAGGAGTATTCACCCAACTCCGACATCGCTTTACTGACGTTGTCATCGTCAACATGGCCACTGACATCGATAAAAAACACATACTGCCAGCGGCCGCTATGTGCCGGACGCGATTCAATGCGGTTCATGCTCACGCCATGCTTGGCAAACGGGCTTAGCACGTTATATAGCGCGCCAGGCTGATCACGTACAAAAACCAAGAGCGAGGTGCGATCATGCCCAGACGGAGTGAAAAACTCACGGCCAATCACCAAAAATCGCGTGGTGTTGTCTTGTCGATCTTCAATTGGGCCAGCCAAAACTTTTAAGCCATACACATAGCCTGCGGTTTCACCCGCAATAGCCGCGCAGTCATCGGCAACACGTGCACGGCGCGCTGCTTCAGCATTGCTCGATACCGGGATTTTCTCGGCATGCGGCAAGTTAGCACGTAACCAGGCTTTGCATTGCGCCAGCGATTGCGGGTGAGAATACACGCGTTCAATATCTTCCATGCGGCCAGTGCGCGACAATAAATGCTGATGCACACGCAATTCAACTTCACCGCAAATTTTAAGTTTTGAAGTTAAAAACATATCCAAGGTTGACTGAATGGTGCCCTGCCCCGAATTTTCAACCGGCACTACGCCGAAATCGGCATTTCCACTTTCAATTTCCTGAAAAACTTCCTCAATACTGGCCAGTGGCAACGTTTGTGTTGAATGACCGAAATGTTTATAAAGTGCCTGCTGCGAAAAAGTCCCTTCAGGACCAAGAAACCCCACTTTCAATGGCTCTTGTTGCGCTAAGCAGGCCGACATGATCTCGCGGAACAAACGCAGCAATACTTCATTGCTTAACGGCCCTTCGTTTCTATCAAGCACACGGCGAAGTATTTGTGACTCACGCTCCGGACGGTAATAGTCAACCGTCGCTTTTAGCTCGCCCTTAGCTACACGCACTTTTTGCGCCCAATTGGCACGCTGTGTGATCAAATCCTGAATTTGCTGATCAAGGCCGTCAATCTGGGCACGCACTTCGCTGAGTTGCTCTGAATTATTGGATTTAGGCGTTTTTTTAACTGCCTTCACTTTTTTTATTGGCAAAGCCGGTTTCTTAGCCATTACGCACCGCGAAATCGTTCATGAAATCTGCCAAGGCTTGCACGCCAGCCAATGGCATGGCGTTGTAAATTGAGGCACGCATGCCGCCTAGCGCGCGATGCCCTTTCAAACCCATTAAGCCCGCCTGCTCGCTTTCTTTCAAAAAGGCTTTATCGAGCGCTTCATCTTTCAGCATAAAAGGTATGTTCATTACTGAGCGCGCCGCAACAGACACTTCATTGCGATAAAATCCAGCCGATTGATCAATGCGTTGATACAACAATGCCGATTTTGCAGCATTGCGTTCGGCAAATACCTGCAAGCCGCCTTCCGCTTTCATCCAGCGCAACACCAAACCAACGATATACCAAGGCAATGTGGCTGGCGTATTAAACATGGAATCATTTTTAACCTGGTTCTGCCAATCTAAAATAGGCGGTAAATTGCGCTGATGTTTGCCCAATAAATCTTTGCGCACAATCACAATCACAATACCCGCTGGGCCAAGGTTTTTTTGCGCGCCCGCATATATCATACCGAAACGGCTAACATCAACCGGCTTGGCTAAAAAATTCGAGGAGAAATCTGCAACTAACGGCACATCTTCAATGTCGGGGATGTTTGGAAACTCAACACCATGAATGGTTTCATTGGAAGTGTAATGAAAATACGCCGAATTGCTGGCGCGCTGCCATTGACTCACATCAGGAATTGACCTGTAGCCATTTTGTTTATCGCTTGCAACAACATGCGTGGTGACTGATGCGCTGGCGTTTTCCAAGGCCTTTTCGCTCCAATGTCCGGTTAGCAAATACTCGCCAACCTGATCTTGGCGCGCCATATTCATTGGAAATAATGCCGAAACCGTAGTTGCACCACCTTGCAAAAACAATACCGCGTAATCGTCTGAGATGCCCAGTAATTCGCGCATATCGGCTTCTGCTTGGGCTGCACAATTCACAAATGCTTTGCCACGATGGCTGACTTCCATGACCGATGCGCGTTCGCCCTGCCACTCAAGCATTTCTTGCTGAACTTGCATTAACACCGATTCCGGCAAAGTCGCTGGGCCAGCGCTAAAGTTAAACGCACGAGACATATCTATACTCCAAAGTAAGCTTATTAGCCTATCACGCTAGCCAGAAGCAGCGAAAGCCAGCCTAGCTAATTATTTTAATAGTTTAGGTAGAGATTGTTAATAAAAGCACGAAGAAAACCGCAATTGCGACGGCAGAGCCTAATAAAATCCACTGCGAACGGCTAAAAAGCTTGGTATTGCTGAGCATCTGCGGTGCTTGAGTGGTATTTTCCAATTCAATCACAGGCGTTTCAGGCAAATGAATTTGGGGCGTATTTGCTAAGTCAGAGCTTGATGATTGCAAAATAAAGCGATGCTGTTCAATATTCAGTTGAGAATCTATGTTGAGGATGGCTTCCTGGCAAATCCAGCCATCAACACGCATTTCCAGAGCTGGGCTCAGGTTTTTCACCAGCACATCATTGCCTTGTCGTTGCAGTAAGATTTGCCTTTCAGCCAACGCCGGATCATCAACACATATCTCCGACAAAGACGACCGCCCAATACATAAGCTATTGACCAATGCGAACGCTTTGCCGGTTTCAGCACCCGAACATACCCGCAACACAATACGATCACTAAAATTAATAGCCTGAGCACCCGCTGTTTTTTCAAACACAGGCTGATGCGCTGATCTAAACTGCACCGCGATTTCATCAAAATGCACATCATCGCCAGCACGCAACAGGGTTATTGAATCAATACGCCGGCCATTGTGATGAATCGTATGCTGTGTTCCAGGTGATTTCTGCAGCCATACGCCATGATCACTCGAGCGAATTTCAGCGAAACATTCAGTTTTTTTGGCACTGGGTAAATACACGGTGTTGGAAGGATCTGAGCCGACACTAAGCGACGACATTGCCTCAATCGGGAATTTTTGATCAAGCGTATGTAAAACCAAACGCATAACGAAGCCTTTTTTGTAAATTTAACACAACAACACTGACAAACTGAGCAAATCAAGGTATTTTTGAGAGTATCTCACGCTAAGGTTGAATCATGCATTCGATTGATATTAAAAGAACTCATACGCTTGAAATCAAAAAAGCCAAGAAAGCAGTACAAAAAGTAGCTGATCATATCGCAAAAAAATTTGATGTTGAGTGCAGCTGGGATGGCGATACCCTAAATTTCCAACGCTCCGGTGTTGACGGACATATTAAAGTAAACCCTAAATCGGTGCATGTTATTGCCGATCTAGGGTTTTTTCTTTCGGCCTTAAAATCCCCGATTGAAAGCGAAATTAAACGCTATCTCGATGAGCAATTCAGCTAAATGGTGGCGCAAAAGGCGTTTTTTCACCGGCAAACAGGCGCTTAGAGATTGCCAATTCTTGCGTATAGATTTCATTTAGGAAATAATTTGCACCGCCTAAATGATTAAATGCGGTAAAACCTCTTTCCAAGAAACTTTGCAAATGGCCAAGCCCAAGTAGCCTTGCTGGAAAACGTGAAGCAGCCAGTAACTTTGCTATGCCATGTTTTTGCACCACCGAATCTAAGCGTAAGCCAATCTCTTTGACCAATTGAACTTGCCTAAATCGCAATCTCGGAAAACCCACCTGCACATAGGCTTGCTGATACAGTTTTTCGGTGATTGCCACATTTTCGCCCATCAATCTCAGTAAGCTGCGCGCCATGCGTAAATCTAAAGCATGGCTCAATACCGCCAATTCAATGGTATCAATGGCTGCTTGTAATAGTTTTAATGGCAAAATTCTCGCCATTTTAGGCAATATTTTTGCCGCCTCTTCATCACGTTTCATAAAATCGGCATCGCCGTATAAATCGCTCAGAAAAAACTCAGCAGCTGCGCGCGTGCTGTCGTTAGCCAGAAAACGCTCAAAACTTGCTTTCAAACGCGCAGTTTGCCATTTCCTTAGCATTGGTAACACAGTTACCAAGCTTTTATCTTGCTTTTCCAAGAGATGCACATGCTTTTGCCAGCGCAATCGTTTAGCTAATGTTACTTGAAGTGTTGCAGCATCCACAATTTCGAGCCTACGTGATTGGAATAGCTTTATTTTAGCCGTACAATGGATAAATTCGTCTAATTTGGCTCTTAAAATGCTTGTTTTACAAACCGCCACCCAACCTGCTCGCCATCAAGGGCGTATTGGAATTGCCATTGCAGGCGGAGGGCCTACCGGTGGCATGTATGAACTAGGCGCACTTCGTGCCATGGAAGTGGCCATTGAAGGCTTGGATTTAAACCGTTTGGATGTGTATGTGGGCGTTAGCTCTGGGGCGTTTTTAGCGGCCGGCTTAGTGAATCGCTTAAGCATTTCTGAAATTTGCCAAATTTTTATCACTGGAACTCACCCTGAAATTACTTTTAAGCCGCGCATGTTCCTTAAACCGGCCTTTATGGAATTTGGTAAACGGATTGCAACATTGCCAAGCATGGCCTTTGATTGGTGGAAAAACGCGATTCTTGACCCGAGTGGTTCGCACTTAAATGAATTTATGTCGCGCTTTACAGGCGCAGTTCCCACTGGAATATTTGATAATTCTCCGATTGAAAAATTCCTGAGAGGCATCTTTACCGGGCCAGGCCGAAGCAATGACTTCCGTAAACTTGAGCGCCCGTTGTATGTGGTTGCAGTTGATCTTGACCAAGGCAAAGCGGTGCGATTCGGCAGTGAAGGATGGGATGATGTGCCCATTTCACAGGCTGTGCAAGCCAGTTCAGCGCTGCCAGGTTTATATCCACCAGTAGATATTAATGGCCACCACTTTGTAGATGGCGCACTGCGCCGCACCATGCATGCCTCGGTAATTCTTGATCATGGCATTGACTTAATGATTGGCCTTAACCCGTTTGTGCCGTTTAACGCCAAAAGCGAAAACAATGTTGCGTCGAGTTCTAAATTAGCCGACGGCGGTTTGCCGATGGTGCTTTCTCAAACCTTCAGAACCTTGCTGCAATCGCGTATGCAGGTTGGCTTGGCTAAATATGCACAGCAATACCCAGAGACTGATCAATTAGTGCTGGAGCCCAATGAAGACGATGCCGAAATGTTTTTCACCAGTGTGTTTAGCTATTCAACACGCCACAGTGTCTGTGAGCATGCTTTTCATAATACCTTGCGCGATTTGAAACAACGCGCTAATGAACTCACCCCAATGTTGGCGAAACACGGCCTTCGTTTGAAACAAGAAGTGCTGGATGATCCCGATGTCAGTTTGCTTGATGGCATTAAACCCATATTCCGCCGCACACAAGCCACCGCCGAACTTTGGCACAATTTAAACGATATTGAGCACATGCTTAAAAAGCGCCAAGCCTAGGTATCGCAATCGGTTTAAATAAATTGTCTTTTTGGTGTGTTTGCTCTAGACAAACCCTAAATAATTAGCTCCAAGTAATGATTTTTTCATTGCCTTTTCGCTCATTAAATTAGGAACCACCATGGCCAAGCTCAAGAAAGCTGTTCGCACCAAAACAACCGTACGCAGTAAAACCGCTAAGAAGTCGCCTGCATCACGCACTGATGCTGCGAAACATAACTTAATCGACACCGCGCAACAAATTTGGTCAGCTGGCGTGGG
>JANPOU010000029.1:0-16287 GCA_031428155.1 Arenimonas sp.
TAAACCCGCCCATGTTTAAACATAATTTTCATTGGGCGGGTTTAGAACCCGCCCCTACGTTTTTTGTTGGATTCCACCCGGACACGTGCAACGTGCCCCTACAATTGATTTAAATCACAAAATCTTCCGGTAAATTTGCGACAATACAAAGAAATGGAGAATGCCGTGGATGCCTTGTATCAAAATGCCTTAGATACCTTTGCCGATTTGCTCTTACAAGCGAAACAAAGCCAAGATCCAGAGCCAACCGCCATGACGGTTGCCACGGTTGGCCTCGATGGTCGGCCGGCGGCGCGCACGGTGTTGTTGAAAGGCGTAGATGCCCGTGGTTTCGTGTTCTATACCAATTTTAATTCGCGCAAAGGCCAGCAATTAGCGATTAACCCGCAAGCTGCACTGCTGTTTCATTGGCGATTCCTGCAAGAAGGCGTACAAGTTAAAATTGAAGGCACGGTTGAGCCAGTCACCGCCGCAGAAGCTGATGCGTATTTCGCTTCACGGCCACGCGGCAGCCAAATTGGCGCATGGGCATCGTTGCAATCGCAAACCCTGGCATCGCGCGAAGTATTTGAGCAACGCGTTGCTGAGGTAGAAAAGCAATACGAGGGCATCGATGTGCCGCGCCCTGGGCATTGGTCGGGATTTCGCGTAGTGCCTGAGCGTATTGAGTTTTGGTATGGTGCGCGCTATCGTTTGCACGAACGGCAATCGTTTGAACGCGAAAATGGTGTGTGGACACAGCGCATGCTGTACCCATGAGTGGTCCGCGCCGCATTGTCTGCCTAACCGAAGAACCAACTGAAGTTTTATATGCTTTGGGCGAGCAACACCGTATTGTTGGCATCTCTGGGTTTACCGTGCGGCCAAGTATCGCGCGTAAGGAAAAGCCGAAAGTCAGCGCCTTTACCAGCGCCAAAATAGGTGAGATTCTCGTGCTTAAACCCGATTTTGTGGTGGGCTTTTCAGACATTCAAGCCGACATCGCCAGCGCCCTGATTAAACACGGCGTGGAAGTGTGGATCAGCAATCACCGCAGCGTTGAGGGTATTCTTGAGTATGTGACGCGCCTGGGTGCTCTGGTTGGTGCGTCAGATAAAGCTGAACACTATGCGGCGAGCTTGCGTGCAAATCTTGCACATATTGCCCAGCAGGCAGAGCGTTTGCCAAAACGCCCCAAAGTATATTTCGAAGAATGGGATGAGCCGCTGATTTCCGGCATTCAGTGGGTTGCTGAGCTCATCCGTATTGCTGGCGGTGAGGATATTTTCCCTGAATTAGCGACGGAGTCTTTAGCAAAGAACCGGATTATGGCAGACGGTGCAAAGGTAATTGAGCGCAATCCCGATATTATTTTCGGTTCATGGTGTGGTAAGAAATTTCGCCCAGAAAAACTTGCCGCACGTACTGGCTGGCAAGACATTTCTGCGGTTAAAAATACGCAGTTGTTTGAAATTAAATCACCCTTAATATTGCAACCTGGGCCAGCGGCACTCACCGATGGCATCCAAGAAATGGCTAAATATATTCATGCTTGGGCGAATGCTTAATCGTTTTCTTGGCTGAGTTCTCGTCCGCGCTCGGCGGCAGCATCCATCGCAGTTCGCACTAACTCACGCAGGCCACCTTGTTCGAACTGTACAAGCGCAGCGTGCGTGGTGCCATTTGGCGAGGTAACCCGTTGTCGAAGCACATCGGCAGGTTCGCCGGAATCACTGAGCATTTTGGCAGCCCCGACAAAGGTTTGCACCGCCAAAGCCTGCGCGGCCGCTTTCGGCAAACCTTGTTGTTCGGCTGCCGCTTGCATGGCTTCAGCCAGTAAAAACACATAGGCAGGACCGCTGCCCGATAAGGCCGTAACGGTTTCAATCAGTGATTCTTCATCAATCCAGGTGGCCGAGCCGGTGGCGCGAAATAATTGTTCGGCCAGTTGTTTTTGTTCAGCGCTCACTTCCGCATTGGCGAATAAACCGCTGGCACCAGCGCCGAGTAAAGCCGGTGTATTAGGCATAACCCGCACTACCGCCATATTGCCGCCAAGCCAAGTGTCGAGTTGCGTTGCCGTGATGCCGGCCGCAATAGAAATGATTAAGGGTTTTTGTGCTTGTGCCAAAGCGCTTAATTTTGTGCAGACCGATTTCATTACCTGCGGCTTAACTGCAAAAAGCCAGATCTGGCCTGCTTTTGCAACCTCTGCATTATCATCTAATACCTGCAGATCCAGCTCTTGTGCCAACGCAACTCGGGTGGGCTCATAGGGCTCGGAAACATGAATAGCTGACTTATCGAAGCCTTGCTGTAGTAACCCGCCGATAATGCTGCGGGCCATATTGCCACCACCGATAAATGCAATAGATGTATTCATATATCCTCTAATTTTTTTGTCGCTGGCCGAATAGGGCGCTACCAATGCGCACTAAATTTGCACCGTAATCGATGGCCAAAGGAAAATCATCGCTCATACCCATCGATAAAGTATCCATGCTTAGAAATTGTGCTTGCAGTGTGTTGAATAATTTTTGCATAGTAGCGAAGGCTTGGCCATTGTGGCTTATGCTTGGCGCTGGGATTGCCATCAATCCACGCAATAAAAGATTCGGTTTTGAGGCAACAAAATGTGCAAGGCTTTCTGTTTCAGCCACACTGCAGCCCGATTTGCTGGTTTCATCATCCACATTCACTTGAATAAGTATATTCAAAGGTTGCATGTGTGAAGGTCGGAATTGGCTTAATGCGATAACAATTTTTTCACGATCAACCGTTTGTACCCAATCGAAATATTCAGCCACAATTTTGCACTTATTGGACTGCAACGGCCCAATTAAATGCCATTCGATGCAAAGCTCTGATAATTCCTGAATTTTAGCGACGGCTTCCTGCACATAATTCTCGCCAAAGGCTCGTTGGCCCAGCTGATGACATGCACGTATGGCTTCAACAGGCTGGGTTTTGGATACCGCCAATAGACGCACTGGATGTCCGCTGTGTTTTGCGCAGGCTAACAGCGTATTGTTAATATTTTGATAGTTTTGAGGTAATTCCAGCATGGTGACTTGTCGAATTATTCAGGAGGGTTATACTTAGGATGTTACTGTGCCATGATAAGCCACGGAATAGGGGAAATGAAATGGATATTGCTGAACTATTAGCGTTCTCGGTTAAGAACAAAGCTTCTGACTTACACCTTTCAGCGGGCTTGCCGCCCATGATTCGCGTTGATGGTGATGTTAGGCGCATCAACATACCTGCTCTTGATCATAAGCAAGTCCATGCACTCATTTACGACATCATGTCGGACAAGCAGCGACGAGATTTTGAAGAATTCTTGGAAGTCGATTTTTCCTTCGAAATTCCAGGCTTAGCGCGATTCCGCGTTAATTCGTTCAATCAAAACCGTGGTTGCGCGGCGGTGTTTCGAACCATTCCAAGCCAAATTCTAACTTTAGATGAATTAGGTTGTCCGAAAATATTCAAAGATTTGATTGAACAGCCACAAGGATTGATTTTGGTTACTGGCCCAACAGGCTCAGGCAAATCAACAACCTTGGCAGCGATGGTTGATCACATCAATAAAAATGAATTCGGACATATTCTAACTATCGAAGATCCTATTGAATTCGTGCATACCTCGCAAAAATGCTTGGTCAATCAGCGCGAAGTACATCGTGATACGCATGGTTTTGAAGCTTCCTTACGCTCAGCATTGCGTGAAGATCCGGATTATATTCTAGTTGGCGAGTTGCGTGATTTAGAAACCATTCGCTTGGCTTTAACAGCAGCAGAAACCGGACACTTGGTGTTCGGCACCTTGCACACCAGCTCGGCGGCCAAAACCATTGATCGAATTATTGATGTCTTCCCAGCAGCAGAAAAAGCCATGGTTCGTTCCATGCTTTCTGAATCCTTGCGCGCCGTTATTTCACAGACCTTGATGAAGAAAACCGGTGGCGGCCGAACTGCTGCGCATGAAATCATGGTGGCAACCCCAGCGATTCGTAACCTGATTCGTGAAGATAAAGTTGCGCAGATGTATTCATCCATTCAAACCGGCCAAGCAACCGGAATGCAGACCTTAGACCAATGCATGTTGGATTTAGTAAAACGCGGCCAGATAAGTAAAAGTCAGGCTTGGGAATATGCAAAAGACAAGCGCATCTTTGAATAAGCACGAGGAGAGTAGCTATGAGCAGTATTGATTTCACCTCATTTTTAAAATTGATGGCACAAAAAAAAGCATCTGATTTATTTATCACTGCAGGAGTGCCGCCGTCAATTAAAGTTCAGGGTAAAGTTTCAGCTATCACCCAAAGCCCATTAACGCCGCAGCAAAGTCGCGAAATGGTGCTCAATGTGATGTCGCCCTCGCAACGCGAAGAGTTCGAAAAAACCCATGAGTGTAATTTCGCCATTGGTGCTGCCGGTGTTGGGCGTTTTCGTATTAGCTGTTTCTATCAGCGCAATCAAGTGGGCATGGTTTTGCGTCGTATTGAAACCAAAATTCCTACTGTTGAGGAATTAGGGCTGCCGGTTATTCTGAAATCCCTTGCGATGACTAAACGCGGCATTATTATCTGTGTTGGCGCAACCGGAACAGGTAAATCAACTACATTGGCCGCGATGATTGGCTATCGGAATCTGAATTCCACTGGGCATATCATCACCATTGAAGATCCAATCGAATTTGTGCATAAACACGAAGGCTGCATTATTACCCAGCGCGAAGTGGGCATTGATACCGATAGCTGGGAAAACGCGCTGAAAAACACATTGCGGCAAGCGCCCGATGTCATCATGATCGGCGAAGTGCGTACTCGCGAAGGTATGGATCACGCCATTGCATTTGCTGAAACCGGCCATTTAGTGTTTTGTACCTTGCATGCCAATAATGCTAACCAAGCGATTGACCGAATCATCAACTTCTTCTCTGAAGAACGCCGTAACCAGTTGCTGATGGATTTGTCCTTGAATTTAAAAGCCATTATTGCGCAACAATTGATTCCAAGCCCCGACGGCAAAGAGCGTCGTGTGGCCATGGAAATTCTATTGGGCACGCCATTGGTGCAAGACTACATCCGCAATGGCGAAGTACATAAACTGAAAGAAGTCATGAAAGAATCAACCTTGCTGGGTATGAAAACATTCGACCAAAGCTTGTTTGATTTGTATCAAGATGGTGAAATCAGCTATGAAGACGCTATCCGTTACGCCGACTCCAGCAATGAAGTTCGCTTGAAAATTAAATTGGCGCAAGGCGGCGATGCACGGACTTTGTCGCAAGGTATGGACGGCGTAGAAATCGCCGACACCCGTTAACTAGCCAGTATCATCTCAGCCACGCGCTCAGCCAACATCATGGTGGGCGCGTTGGTGTTTCCGCCAATCAGTTTTGGCATCACCGAAGCATCCACCACGCGCAGCCCTTGTATGCCAATCACTCGGCACTGTGCATCAACTACGCTGTCTTGCTGGTCTGTTGCGCCCATTTTGCAGGTTCCAACTGGGTGATAAATAGATTCCGCTTTGTCGCGAATAAATGCTGCAATCTGCTCGTCGGTTTGCACTTCGGTGCCGGGGAATAATTCCTTGCCGCGGTATTCGTCAAATGCCGATTGGGCCAAAATAAGCCGTGACGCTTTTACCGCTTCTATCATCACGCGCATATCAAAGCCTTCGGCATCGCTTAAATAGCCTGCTTCAATACGCGGCTTGTGCTGAATATTGGCGCTAGTTAAATACAGCCTGCCACGGCTTTTCGGACGCAAGAAACAGGCGTGTAGCGTATAGCCAGATCCTGGCAGCTTATTGCGCCCGTGATCATCGAGTTGCGCTGGTACAAAATGGAACTGCACATCAGGGCGCTCGTCTTCGGCTAATGAGGTGCGTAAAAAGCCACCCGATTCCGCCACATTGCTGGTGCCTGGGCCTTGTTTAAACAACAAGTACTGCAAGCCGGCCAATACTTGATTAGAGGAGTCGTAGGTGATGGCTTGCGTGCATTGCTGCAGAATGCAGGCATCTAGATGGTCTTGCAAATTGCCACCTACGCCAGGCAAATCAACGAGCACGTCAATTCCATGCTGTTGAAGCTGTGCACGTGGGCCAATGCCAGACAACATCAACAACTGCGGCGAATTAATGCTGCCGCCACACAAAATAATTTCTTTACGCGCGGCTTCACAGAACCCGCCTTTGCCGGCCACCGAATACACCAATGAGCTGGCTTTGCCATTCTCAAAAATAACTCGCGAGGCTGTCGCTTTGGTAATAACGGTTAAATTTTTTCGTTTCCGAACTGGCTTCAAATAGGCTCGTGCGCTTGAGCTGCGCTGACCACCCCGTGTGGTGGTTTGATACAAACCAAAACCTTCTTGCTGTTCGCCATTGAAATCGTTATTAGCCGAGAATCCGGCTTGTTGCGCGGCTTCTATGAAAACTGGTGTTAATGGATTAATATAGCGCGGATCAGAAACACCTAATGGGCCATTGCCACCATGAAGTGTGCTTTCTCCACGCTCATTGCTTTCTGATTTTTTGAAGTAAGGCAGCACGGCGTTCCAATTCCAACCGCTTGCGCCCAGCTGTTGCCACTCATCGTAATCTTTCGCATGGCCGCGAATGTAGCACATGGCATTGATGGAGCTGGAACCACCGAGCACTTTGCCGCGTGGCCACCACAGGCTGCGTTGATTGAGCTGTGGCTCGGGCGCGGTATTGTAATCCCAGTTCACGCCTTTTTGGCCAACCAGCTGTGCAATGCCGGCCGGCATATGTACTAAAGGGTTCCAATCGCTTGAGCCGGCTTCGAGTAATAAGACGCGATTTTCTGGATTTTCGCTAAGGCGGTTCGCAAGTACACAGCCAGCGGAGCCGGCACCAACAATAATGTAATCGTACATAGTGAATCTTTTAATGATGACTATAAGCAGACTATGCCCCGATGATAGAGCAGATGCTCTAAAGTCGCCTATGGGCTAAATGCATTGCCTGTGATTTAATGAAGCATAGATTTTAGGAAGTTTGCATGTTGCTAAGTACTAAGTTTTCGCGATTCAAAGACTTAAATCAACAATCCCCAGCCTTGTTGTGGTCGTTCGCGTATTTCTTTCTTTTGCTAACCGCCTATTATCTGCTTCGCCCAGTGCGTGATGCGTTGGGCGCTTCGAGTAATGTCTTGGATGTGTTTCCGGCCTCGATGGTGAATTGGTTTGATGCGCGCGGTATTGTGTTGGCTGATTACACACTCCAAGCGTTATTTACCGGCACGTTTTTTGTGATGCTGCTATTGCAGCCATTTTATGGCGCATTGGTAGCGAACTTTCCGCGCAAAACATTTTTGCCGCTTATCTATGGCGTATTCATTGCATGTATGCTCGGGTTTTACTGGGTATTTGATCGGCAGCTGCCTGGTCGTGGTGCGGTGTTTTTCATCTGGGTAGCGGTATTCAACTTATTTGCGGTGTCGGTGTTCTGGAGCTTTATGGCTGACATCTTTACGGATGCGCAGGCCAAGCACATGTATGGCTATATTGCGGCGGGCGGCACGTGTGGCGGATTTTTAGGGCCGATTATTGCCCAGAGTGTTGTTAAAAGCATAGGTGTAGCGCCACTGTTATTGGTTTCTGCCGGCTTATTAGTTTTATGTGTGGCATGCTTGATTCGTTTATCTAAGTGGGCAAGCAATCATACCGAGCGTGGCATCAATGAAACCGATATTATCGGCGGCAGTATGTGGGCTGGCTTGAAGTTAGTTTGGAATACACCTCTATTGCGCGCTTTAGCCGGATTAATGGTTTTCGGTGTTGGCGTTGGCACTTTGTTATATAACGAACAAGCGGCCATTGCCAAAGCATATTTCAGCAGCGATGAAGCGCGCACACAATTTTTTTCGCGTATCGATCTTTGGATAAACGCGCTGACATTAACCATCCAATTGTTTTTAACGCGCGCATTATTGAATAGATACGGTGTGGCGCCTTTGTTGCTCATTCCGGCCTTCGCCATACTAATTGGCTTTGCTGCGCTCACCGCTTCGCCTGTGCCCTTGTTAGTGGCCGCGGTGCAGATTGCCACACGCGCTGGCGAATTCTCATTGTCTAAACCTGCGCGGGAAACCTTATTCACACGTGTGGATCGAGAAAGCCGCTATAAAGCCAAGGCAGTTATTGATACCGCGGTGTATCGCGGCGCTGATCTGATTTTTGCCTGGGTACATAAATTCGTGTCGGTATTCGGTTCAACAGCTGTTTTCGCCACCGGTTTTGTGGTGGCTGCGTTGATGAGTATGAATGCCTGGCGGGTGATTAAAACCGAAAAACAAATGCGTGATTTGTAGGGGCGGGTTCCAAACCTGCCCATAATAATTACACACGCAATGGGCGGGTTTGGAACCCGCCCCTACATTATTTCTTTGGGGTCACCCACATGCGGATTTCGGCATGAAAGACTTTATCGCCGCTAGCATCTAGCGCATCCACATTGACCGGCAAATCGTAGCCGCTGGTGCTGCTCACAATCGGAATCATCGGTGTTGCAATGCCGCGAATGGTGCCGCAGGCTTTCTTCAGATACGAAACGGTCATGCCTTTAGGTATCCAACGCATATCGGTGGGAAGGCTGGCATCAGTCATCACGCCGGCGCACAATTCGGCCAAATTGCACAAGGCAATGGCATGCACCGTGCCAATGTGATTATGCACCGCACGGCGATCTTGAATAATGGCTTCGCAGCGAGAGTTTTCTAATAAAATAAAGCGCGGCGAAATGCTGCCAAAATAGGGTGCTTTGAAACACACCGCTTTCGAAAATAGCCAATGCCCAAATGGCCATCGCGTCATTTTTTTGTACAGCAACAGTAACGAGGTTTGTTTAGGCATAAAAATATTCCTGAACCGTAGGGGCGAATGATTATTCGCCCGATGTTATACCAAACGTAGGGGCGCTGCTTGCTGCGCCCTGAAATTGCGCGGATTGAACAGGGCGCGGCAAGCAGCGCCCCTACATTACTACATCATTACGCGGCGCGTTCTGCGGCGGGTATTTTCAATGCGCTGGCGGCAATCAATTCGGAATGATCGAAATCATCGACGGAAATAGCATCCCAAGTGATTTCACGCAACTCTTCCAGTTGTTTGCTTTCATCCGAGCTTATCCAGCCTTCACGAACGCCCTCAGCCAATTGTTCTGAAAACGATAATGCTTCGATATCAGCATTTTTTAAGGCTTTTAGGAATTTGCGTTCCACTGGCTCGGCCAATATCACCTTAATTAACGCAGCATTGATTCGGCCAGCGGGGTTGTTGGCGCACGGGGTTAGGAATACGCCTTCACCCAAACGATCACGGGCATCGGACGGCGACATCAGCATGGCTGCAGCACGATGCGCTAATCGATCAGACGGCTCCTGCGCGCGACGACCAAATGGAAATACCAGCATCCACAATAACCAAGCCGCAGGGCGGATTGGGAAATTGCGCAATGCACCAGACAATGCCCGCTCAATTTTAAATACGCAATCGTTGAATGCGTAAGCCATCAGCGGTGCATCGGAAGCAGGGCGGCCTTCGTCTTCAAAACGTTTCAGCATGGCACTAGCAATATACAACTGGCTGAGCACATCGCCTAAACGGCCAGACAAACTTTCTTTGAACTTCAGTTTTCCTCCTAAAAGCAGCATCGAGGTATCGGCCACTAAGGCTAAGTTTGCCGAGTAACGATTGAGTTTGCGGTAGCTGCGTTGAGTCACACCGCTGGTGGGCGCCGCGCCAAAACGGCTATTGGTGATGCCCATAAATAATGAACGCACGGCATTGGAGAACGCGAAACCAATATGGCCGAATAAGTTGACATCGAATTCTTTCAAGCGCTGCACAGGATCTTCCAATTGCGCCGCTTGCATTTCTTTCAAGACCCACGGATGGCAACGAATAGCGCCTTGCCCGAAAATCATCAGGCTGCGGGTCATGATATTGGCGCCTTCCACGGTGATGGAAATTGGTGCGGCTTGCCAACCACGGCCTAAATAATTGCGTGGCCCTAAAATCACGCCTTTACCGCCATGAATATCCATGGCATCTTTAGCCACTTCGCGCGCCATCTCGGTGCAATGGTATTTAGCGATGGCTGAAGGTACGGCAGGAACTTCGCCGCGATCAACTGCAGCGGCAGTGGATTGCGAAAGCGCACTGGACGCATACGCATTGCCGGCAATACGTGCCAACGCTTCTTCCACACCTTCAAAGCGGCCGATGGATAAGCCAAACTGTTTGCGAATACGTGCATACGCACCTGTTACCACAGCAGCCATTTTAGATGCACCACTTGAGGTAGCTGGTAGAGTAATGGAACGGCCAATCGATAAGCATTCAACCAACATGCGCCAGCCATGGCCCACATAATCTTCGCCACCAATTAATTGCGACAAGGGCAGAAACACATCTTTACCGTAGATTGGGCCATTTTGGAAAACGCAGTTAAGCGGAAAGTGGCGGCGACCTATCGACATGCCTTTGATGTTGCGTGGAATCAATGCCAAGGTGATGCCGCGATCTTTTTGGTCAGATAACAAACCGTCTGGATCGTATAAACGAAATGCTAAACCAACAATAGTGGCAACCGGTGCTAGGGTGATGTAGCGTTTTTCGAAATTCATCCGAACGCCCAACACATTGGCACCTTGCCATTCGCCTTTGCAAACAATGCCGTAATCGGGAATAGAGGTCGCATCTGAGCCTGCCGTTGGGCCGGTTAAGCCAAAGCAAGGTATTTCACGGCCATCGGCTAAGCGTGGTAGGTAGTGGTCTTTTTGTTCTTTGGTGCCGTAATGTAAAAGCAATTCGCCAGGGCCTAAAGAGTTTGGCACGCCAACGGTTGAGCTTAATGTGGCCGAAATTGATGCAAGCTTCATAATGACGCGTGAATGTGCGAAGGCTGAGAAACCCAAACCACCAAATTCTTTCGGAATAATCATGCCGAAGAAGCGGTTTACTTTCAAATATTCCCAAACCTCAGGCGACAAATCGGCATGCACATGGGTGGTTTCCCAATCATTAACCATGCCGCAAACGTGTTCAACTGGGCCGTCAAGAAACGCTTGTTCTTCCGTGCTAAGTGTTGGTTTTGGTTGGCTGAGTAACATTTGCCAATCGGGCTTGCCTGAAAATAATTCGCCTTCAAAGCCCACGGTGCCGGCTTCAAGCGCAATTTTTTCAGTTTCAGAAAGTGGCGGCAGAATTTTGGTGTAGAAACCAAGCAGAGGCGTGGTTATAAAGCGCTGGCGAATCGGTGTGATTAGCAATGGCAAAACCACTAGGGCTAGCAAACCAGCCAACACATATACCGACAGCATGGATGCGCCAAGTAATGCGCAAGCCACTAACACCGAGCCTGCCATGGCTGCGAATAAAGCTAATGAATAACGGTGATAGCTCACGAAGGCAATCACAATGGCAATAGCAAGCCAGGGGGCAATAACGCTCATAACACTCTCCAGAAAAGTTAAAATCATGCTGATGATTCCTTGCGCTTAGCATCACCATACGCTAAAGTATTGACAGTTTTATGGCATTTGTCAATACGCATGAGTATGGAGATTCTAGGGCGCTTATGGAATTGCTAATTTCAACACCTACAGAAAGAAATCGCTTGTCTGCCGCCGATTGGCAACAAGCCGCACTTGACGCGCTTTCAGAAGGTGGCCTACAGAACATTGCCATTGAAATGCTGGCCAAACGCTTAGGCGTAACCAAGGGCAGCTTTTACTGGCATTTTGCCTCACGCGATGCCCTGATTCAGGCCGCTTTGGAGCTTTGGGAGTCGCAAGAACAAGAGCAAGTGTTCGGAAAGTTAGATTCCTTGCCTGATGCGCAAGCGCGCTTAACCGCCCTAGTCACGCTGGTGGCTAGTGAAATTAAGGCGCACAAAATTTACAGTGAAATGCTTAAAGCCATTGATCATCCCTTGGTTAAGCCGTTTTTAGAACGCGTTTCAAAACGCCGCATTGATTACTTAACTGCCAGCTTCCGGCAAGCAGGGTTGCCGCGCAAACAAGCGATAAATCGTGCTCGTTTAACTTATGCCTCGTATGTGGGCTTCTTGCAATTAAATCTGCAATTAGGCCATCCAAAGCTCAACCACGATGAATTTGAGGAGTATGTTGCGCATTTAACCGAGACATTAATCCCTTCCAGCGGTTAATATAGTTCATCGCGCGTTCGATATATTGAACACACCAACCTTATCTATTTAAATTTTTTGAGAGAGTTTTATGGGCAGTAAATTAGCTGAATTGAATGCATGGATACATACGTATGCAAACCTGACTGGCGCTGAAAGCGTGCATTGGTGCGACGGCTCTGAGCAAGAAAATACCGATTTAGTCAAACAAATGCTGATCACTGGCGATTTAATTGCCTTAAATCCACAAACTCACCCAAATTGCTTCTTGCATCGCTCTAGTCCGTCGGATGTGGCGCGTGTTGAGCATTTAACGTTTGTGTGCACAAGTAACGAAATGGATGCTGGCCCGAATAACCATTGGATGGCGCCGGAAGCGGGCATGGCAAAAATGGCGGAGCTGTATAAAGATTGTATGAAAGGCCGCACTTTGTATGTGGTGCCATATTGCATGGGCCCGATTGATTCACCCTTAGCGCGTTGCGGTGTGGAAATCACCGACAGCCCTTATGTGGTGGTCAATATGCGTTTGATGACGCGTATGGGTGCACAGGCTTTGGCGCGCATTGAACATGAAGGGCATTTTGTGAAAGGCGTACATTCCATTGGCGATTTAAACCCCGATCGCCGCTTCATCATGCATTTTCCTGAAGAATTAAGCATTCAAAGTTTTGGTTCTGGCTATGGTGGCAATGCCTTGTTGGGCAAAAAATGCCATGCCTTGCGGATTGCTTCGCATCAAGCGCGTAATGAAGGCTGGCTGGCAGAGCATATGCTGATTGTGGGTATTGAAAATCCAAAAGGTGAAACACATTACGTAGCGGCAGCTTTTCCAAGCGCTTGCGGTAAAACCAATTTGGCGATGTTGATTCCACCCGAAGGCTATTTGCGTGATGGCTGGAAAATATGGACAGTCGGCGATGATATTTGCTGGATGCGCCCAGGCGCGGATGGCCGTTTGTATGCCATTAACCCGGAAGCCGGCTATTTCGGTGTGGCACCAGGCACCAGTGCCAAGACTAATCCGAATGCTTTGGCCATGTTGAATAAAGACGCGATTTTCACCAATGTTGGGCTTACTGCCGATAACCAACCTTGGTGGGAAGGCTTGCCAGATGGTGTGCCGGTAACCGATTGGCAAGGCCGCGTTTATGATCCAGCCAATGGCCCAGCTGCGCACCCGAATTCACGCTTCACCGTTTCCGCAAAGCAATGCCCAAGCTACACCAGTGAAGCCGAAGATCCGCAAGGTGTGCCGCTTTCCGCGATTGTGTTTGGTGGCCGGCGCGAATCTTTAGTGCCTTTGGTTTTTGAAGCGCGCGATTGGAATCATGGCGTATTGGTTGGCGCAAGTATGGCCTCTGAAACCACTGCAGCCGCTACTGGCGCTGTGGGCATTGTGCGCCGTGATTCAATGGCGATGAAACCGTTCGCTGGGTATAACTTTGGCGACTATTTCGCACATTGGTTATCGTTCAATACAGCGGGCAGTAATTTGCCAAAAATTTTCCATGTTAATTGGTTCCGCAAAGGCGCTGATGGCAAATTTATGTGGCCTGGTTTTGGCGATAATATGCGTGTCTTGGAGTGGATTCTGAAGCGCGTGAGCGGCGAAGTTGCGGGCCAACAAACTGCAATTGGTGTATTGCCTGCTGCTGGCGAACTAAATACCGACGGCTTGAATCTTTCTGCAGAAGCATTGCAGGCCTTGCTTACTGTTGATAATGCCGGCTGGCAGCAAGAAACGCAGGAAATTGCTGAGTATCTAAAAACCTATGGCGAACGCACGCCGCAAGCATTATTCAACGAACTTGATAAAACACAGCAGCAATTGGCCTAATTTCTCAGCCCGTGATTTTAATCATGGGTACTTAAATCATGAGCGGTAATGACTTTTGGTGTTACGGCAAATTTATGCTAAATTATCAGTCCACGCTTGCAACGCCTTTGCCTTGCTAAGCGTGTGTTGGCATCGTGTGTGTTGCACTCGATAGCAGGGGGGCTATTTCTAGCTTTATCGCAAAATAAAAGTGAGGCCATATGTCGCCACTTTTCACTTTCGATTCGATGCAATATTTCTGCAAGGCAACGGTGTTGCCCGCCGAAGCTTGAATGTATGAATCAGATAAATACACCATCTGGTACATTCCGCTTTGGCAATATTGTTGTTGATGTGAATGCACACACATTGATGCGTGATAACCTGCCGCAAGTGCTAGAGCCGAAAGCCTTTAAAGTGCTGTTGTGCCTGCTTGGAAATCCAAGCATCGTGCTTGCCAAAAATGAACTGTTAGATGCTGTATGGGGCCATCGTTGCGTGACGCAGAATGTATTGTCGCAAGCCATAACACAAATCCGTCATGCACTAGGCGACGACGCACATCAATCACGCTATATAGAAACTGTGCCAACGCTTGGTTATCGATTTATCGCAACGCTCACTCAGGCGCCCTATTTGCATATTGAGCGCAGGCTTATATCGCAACAAATAAAACCAGATACCGAAAGCAATGCCGCTTTACTAACCGAGATGCAAAGCTTACTTACCAGTCTAAACGGTCAGCACGACAAATACCCAGCGCTAACACGACATCTTGCATTAATGGTTTCGCTATTTGGCGATAAGCCCTCGGGTGTGATGCTGTATGAGCTGGCTTTGGAGTATGGGCTTGAAAAAATGATTAGCCTTGAGATGGATTTACCTTGGCGGCATAAAAAAGATATAGGCCATGTCGATAACCCTGTAAGGCATGTCGAAAATGGCAAACCATCAGCATAAAATCACAATAACGGTATGTTTTCCTCATGATTTTATGTTTCCAACTTCTTAGTATGGACAACACCATCTAAATAGGAGCTTGTTATGAACGCAATTCAGTTTAAAAATCATCTGCCCTTGGTTTGGTATGAAATGGATTTCAGCACACCGCACCGCCGGCACAGTATCGGAAATATTAATGTTAGTAATTATGCTGTTGAAGTATTGAATGAATCGATAAGTAAAATTGATGATACCTACAGCTCATTGAGCGCAGATCAAATTACCTCGTGTGGGCGGCAATTGATTGGCGTCCGGCAAATATTTAATGCTCGCTTGCCCGCAGAATGCATTCTGGAGCGCTTCAAAACAGTGGGCTTTCTCGACAGAATGGTTAAAGATGGCGATTGGGATATCGAAGATTTAGCCGCGTATAAAATCGACGTGCTGTTAGATTATGTCAAATTGCATGAAGAGCTGATTCCGCACGATACCCCGATGATCGGCCATATGGATGACGCCATTTTGGTGGAAGCCTCTTGGCGTAGCTTGCGCACCGAAATTGAAAGTTATACCGATTACCGGCGCTTGCGCAAACTTGAAGCCGACTTGCAAGGCAAAGATTTGCAGGAATTTCGCTATAACCGGCAAAACTGGCTAGAAAGCCGTGAAGCCGAGCTGGCCTTAATTAAAAATCAACGCGAACGGGGTTTGTCCAGCTTTTGCAGCAATGTGGAAGTTCGTCTGTTTCATGTGCATTGATTGGGCACAAACATCCCACCCTGCCTCCCTTCTGTAGAAGGGAGGAGCAAAGCTTACAAATCGCCCTTTGTTCGAAAAAAGGGGGGGGGCGCGTAGCGCAAGGGGGATATAAAATGTTATGCCATAGTTAATTTTTTGCGCAAATTAACAATAAATTAACGTTATTTGTTAATTTATTGCGCTTTTATAAACTGAATGAGCTGCAAAGACAGTTGTCTAATATTGAAATTATTGCTATATAAATAATTGTTTAATATGGCTATTGTTGAATTTTATTGTCGATTAACCTGTTCATATTTGAAAAAACATATTAGACAGGAACTATTCTAGAAAAACTATTGGCAGAAAGTAAAAATTGCGTTACAGTCTTTGAGCCTGAATCCAATAATTCATTTCAATGGAATTCACAAAAGGCTTAATTTCTATACTTGGAGAGAGACTCTTATGTCAAATACATCAAAGCTTACAGGTGCAATTAAATTTGCATTATTTGTTGGCGCCGCTTCTTCTATTGCATCGGTTTCAGCCTTTGCTCAGGAAAAAGACGCTGCCAAAACCTTGGATCGCGTAGAAGTTACCGGTTCGCGTATTAAACGTGT
>JANPOU010000030.1:0-20707 GCA_031428155.1 Arenimonas sp.
GGTGATGCCAGGCGATAACGTCAAGATGGTAGTGAGCTTGATTGCTCCTATCGCAATGACCGAAGGCTTGCGCTTTGCAATCCGCGAAGGTGGCCGTACCGTTGGCGCCGGCGTGGTGGCTAAAGTCATCAAGTAAGCGAAGAATTCCAAGCCAGCACTGCTGGCTGAATAAATGCGAAATGAGCAACAGGATGTTTCTCGTGTTCGCGCCCAGGAAGGGTAAAGATATGTGTTTGAACTGTTGACAGACAGCCCCTGCGCGTATTATAATTTGCGGCTCAGTGAATCTAGATAGGTTCGCTGAGTTTTTTTAGGGGGTTAAGACCATGTGCTCTTAACCCTGTCGCTCTTTTTAACTTAAGGAATTCGCTATGGCGGATCAAAAAATCCGAATCCGGCTGAAAGCGTACGATCATCGTCTTATTGATCGCTCA
Source organism: Arenimonas sp. (assembly GCA_031428155.1). Taxonomy (GTDB): domain Bacteria; phylum Pseudomonadota; class Gammaproteobacteria; order Xanthomonadales; family Xanthomonadaceae; genus Arenimonas. The sequence continues at coordinate 435 of JANPOU010000030.1, forward strand.
GCCAGCGAGATTGTCGAAACAGCAAAACGGACAGGCGCCCAAGTGCGTGGTCCAATTCCGTTGCCGACTAAGATCGAACGTTACACCATTCTTGTCTCGCCACACGTCGATAAAGACGCGCGTGACCAATACGAAACCCGTACACACAAACGTGTGTTGGATATCGTTGACCCGAACGACAAAACCGTTGACGCGCTCATGAAGCTTGAGCTTGCCGCCGGTGTTGATGTCCAAATCAAGTTAAGTTGAGACTGACATGACTGTTAAATATCAACTAGGTTTAGTAGGCCGCAAAGCCGGTATGACGCGTATCTTCACTGAAGATGGAATGTCTATTCCTGTGACTTTGATTGAAGCTACCCCAAATCGTATTACCCAAATTAAAACCGTCGAAATCGATGGCTATTCCGCAGTACAGGTGACAACTGGCGCAAAACGCGCTGCCTTGGTCAACAAGGCGTTAACCGGTCACTATGCAAAAGCTAAAGTAGAGTCAGGTCGTGGTTTGTGGGAATTTCGCTTGGACGCAAAAGATTTAGGTAATTTTGAAGTAGGCAGCGAAATTAAAGCTGACATCTTCACTGTTGGCCAAATTGTTGACGTGCAAGGTGTGACCAAAGGTAAAGGCTTTCAGGGCACCATCAAGCGCTACAACTTTAAAATGGGCGATGCCACTCACGGTAACTCGTTGTCACATCGTTCCCCAGGTTCGATTGGTCAGCGCCAAACTCCAGGTCGCGTTTTCCCGGGCAAAAAAATGTCCGGTCACATGGGTGCAGTAAACCAAAGCACACAGAATCTTAGCATTGTTAAGGTTGATGTTGAGCGCGGTTTAATTGCTGTTCGAGGCGCCGTTCCTGGCGCACCGGGTGGTGATGTTATTGTCCGCCCAGGCACGAAGGGTTGAGGAGCTGAATGATGGAACTCTCTGTAGTAGGTAGTGGTCAGGCTTTGTCGGTTTCCGACAGCGTCTTTGCTCGTGAATTTAATCGTGATTTGGTGCATCAGGTAGTTGTTGCTTTTCGCAACGGTGGCCGTGCCGGTACCAAAGCGCAGTTATCACGTGCTGAAGTTTCTGGTACCACCAAAAAATTTAAGAAACAAAAAGGTGGCGGCGCACGTCACGGTGATTACCGCGCTCCGATCTTTATCGGTGGTGGTGTAACCTTTGCTGCAAAGCCGCGTAGCTTTGAGCAAAAAGTGAATAAAAAAATGTATCGTGCAGCTATTAGCGTTATTTTGTCGGAATTAAACCGTCAGTCACGCTTAACCGTTGTTGATGCCATTGATGTTGCTGATGTTAAAACTAAAAATCTGATTGCTAAATTGGATGAAATGAACGTCGGTCGCCCGTTGATTGTTACTGAGAATGGTTCTGAGAACTTGTTCTTAGCAGCACGCAATATTCCGTATGTGCAAATTCGTGATGTGCAAGGTTTGGATCCGGCTGTTTTAGTGGGTGCAAGGCACGTTGTGATAACTGCAGATGCAGTTAAGAAAATAGAGGAGTGGTTGTCATGAGTACTGCAAAACTTCTCAATGTAATTCGCGCCCCGCGCGTGTCTGAAAAGACCGCTCGGATTCAAGAAAATAACCAGTACGTCTTCGAAGTAGCGACGACTGCGACCAAAGCTGATGTTAAATCCGCTATTGAATCGTTGTTCAGCGTGAAAGTCGAATCGGTCAATGTGTTGAATGTGAAAGGCAAAGTTAAGTCTTTCAAAAATCGCGCTGGCCGTCGTGGCGACTGGCGTAAAGCATACGTTCGCTTGGCCGAAGGCCAATCGATCGACGTAATGGCAAAGGCCTAAGGCGTATCCCATGGCATTGATGACATTTAAACCGACTTCACCTGGCCGTCGCGCCATGGTTCGTGTTTCTACTGCTGGTCTCCATAAAGGTGGCCCGCTAGAAGCATTAGTCGAGAAAAAATCTAAAACAGGTGGCCGTAATAATCACGGTCGTATCACAACACGTCACATCGGTGGTGGCCATAAACAAGCCTACCGTTTGATCGATTTCAAGCGTAACAAAGAGGGCATTCCTGCTCGCGTTGAACGCATTGAATACGATCCTAACCGGACTGCACATATTGCATTGCTTTGCTATGCAGATGGTGAGCGTCGTTACATTATTGCTCCGAAAGGCCTGCAAGCTGGTGATCAACTGATCGCTGGTAAAGATGCGCCAATCAAAGCTGGTAACGCCTTGCCTTTGCGTAATATGCCAATCGGTTCAACTGTGCATTGTGTTGAAATGAAACCAGGCAAGGGTGCTCAAATGGCCCGTGCAGCAGGTGCCGGCGCGCAGTTAATTACTCGTGAAGCAGGCTATGCAACATTGCGTTTACGCTCCGGCGAAATGCGTAAAGTGCCAGTTGATTGCTATGCAACCATCGGTGAAGTTGGCAACGTCGAACACAGTTTGGAAAAACTGGGTAAGGCTGGTGCTAAACGCTGGCGTGGTATCAAGCCTACCGTTCGCGGCGCGGCTATGAACCCAGTCGATCATCCGCATGGTGGTGGTGAAGCTAAAGCTGGTCAGGGTAATCCGCATCCAGTGTCCCCTTGGGGTACACCGGCTAAAGGTTATAAAACACGTAAGAACAAACGCACTCAGAAGTTCATTGTGCGCGATCGCAGAGGTTGATAGGCAATGGCACGTTCATTAAAGAAAGGCCCATTCGTTGATCACCACTTAATTAAAAAAGTGGAAGCAGCGGGCAGTAACAGCAAAAAGCCGATCAAAACCTGGTCGCGTCGTTCCATGATTCTTCCAGAAATGGTGGGCTTCACTATTGCCGTACATAACGGCAAAGTGCATGTTCCTGTTCTCGTGAATGAAAACATGGTTGGTCACAAGCTTGGCGAATTTGCGCTTACCCGTACCTTTAAAGGTCACGGCGGCGACAAAAAGTCTGGCAAATAAGGGAGTCGAATTATGAAAGCTATTCTCCGTTCTTCCCGTATTTCGCCGCAGAAAGCCCGTTTGGTCGCAGACCAAGTGCGTGGCATGCCTGTATATCAAGCATTAAACCTGTTGAAATTCAGCGACAAAAAAGCCGCTCACATCATTTACAAAGTATTATCGTCGGCAACATCCAATGCCGAAAATAACGATGGTGCCGATGTTGACGAATTGAAAGTCGCGACCATCATGGTTGATGAAGGTCCGGTATTAAAACGTTTTATGGCCCGTGCTAAAGGCCGCGGTACTCAAATCATCAAACGCACTAGCCACATCACTGTGGTGGTGGGTTCCGGCAAAAAAGCTTAAGGAAAGTTACGATGGGTCATAAAGTACATCCAATCGGTTTTCGTCTTGGTATCTCAAAAGACTGGAATTCCAAATGGTTCGCCAAAAAAGGCGAATACGGTCAATTTCTCATAGCGGATCTTAAAGTCCGTGCCATGCTTCGCAAGAAGCTTGCGCAAGCCGGTATTTCGAAAATTACTATCGAACGTCCAGCTAAAACGGCTCGTGTCACCATTCATACCGCCCGTCCGGGTGTGGTGATTGGTAAGCGCGGTGAAGATATCGAAAAATTGAAAAAAGAAGTATCCGATTTGATGGGCGTTCCTGCGCACATCAACGTAGCAGAAATACGCAAGCCTGAGCTTGATGCGCAATTGGTTGCAGAATCAATTGCCCAACAACTTGAGCGTCGTATTATGTTCCGTCGCGCCATGAAACGCGCTGTCGGTAATGCCATTCGCCTCGGCGCTTTGGGTATTAAAGTAAATGTCGGTGGTCGTTTGAATGGTGCGGAAATCGCCCGTTCAGAATGGTATCGTGAAGGCCGCGTGCCTCTGCATACTTTGCGCGCTGATATTGACTACGGTACCGCTGAAGCCGCCACAACTTACGGCATTATTGGCGTTAAGGTGTGGATCTATAAAGGCGAAGTGTTCGACTTCAGTCAAGTCGGTCAGGAAAAAGTTGAAGAAGCCGCTCCACAGCGTTCTTCACGTCCTGCACGCGAAGCGAGGTAATTGAAATGTTACAGCCAAAACGTACAAAATATCGCAAACAGTTCAAAGGCCGCAACGATGGTTTGAGCTGGAATGCATCCTCTGTTAGCTTCGGCGAATTCGGCCTGAAAGCTACTACACATGGTGCCATCACTGCGCGTCAAATCGAAGCAGCTCGCCGTACGGTGAGTCGTTATGTAAAACGCGGTGGTAAATTATGGATTCGCGTTTTCCCTGACAAGCCAATTACCAAAAAGCCAATTGAAGTTCGAATGGGTGCTGGTAAAGGTAATGTCGAATATTGGGTCGCCCCGATTCAGCCAGGCCGTATGCTGTATGAAATCGAAGGCATCTCAGAAGCAACGGCTCGTGAAGCATTCCGCTTAGCAGCCGCTAAACTTTCAGTACAAACCACCTTTGTGGTTCGGACGGTGCGCTAATGGAACTTAAAGATCTGCGTCAAAAATCATCGGTTGATTTGAAATCCCATTTGCTGGTATTGCATAAAGAGCAGTTTTCTTTGCGCATGCAAAAAGCAACGGGTCAGTTAGCCAAAACCCATGACATCAAACGTGTTCGCCGCGAGATTGCTCGCGTCAACATGTTGTTGACTAACACCAAGTAATAAAGGGTACCTATGACCGAGAAGACTAAGCAGCTGCGCACCGTCGAAGGACGAGTTGTCAGCAATAAAATGAATAAAACGGTAACGGTTCTCGTTGAGCGTCAAGTTAAACATGCTTTGTATGGTAAATACTTACGTCGTTCAACCAAGCTACACGCACATGATGAACAAAACACCTGCAACGAAGGTGATTTAGTGCGCGTATCTGAGTGCCGTCCATTGTCTAAAACCAAAAACTGGCAGGTAGTAGAAATACTCACCCGCGCAGCCCAATAATCGAGGAGACTGAGTATGATCCAGGTACAAAGCTATCTCGATGCCGCTGATAATTCCGGCGCTAAAGAAATGATGTGCATCAAGGTGCTCGGCGGTTCAAAACGTCGTTACGCTCACATTGGCGACATCATCAAAGTGACCGTTAAAGCTGCAATTCCTCGTGGCAAAGTCAAAAAAGGCGAAGTATACGACGCCGTTGTGGTTCGCACCCGTTCAGGCGTGCGCCGTGGCGATGGCTCGTTGATCCGTTTTGATGGTAATGCTGCCGTGCTGCTAAACAACAAACAAGAGCCAATTGGCACGCGTATTTTCGGGCCAGTAACCCGCGAATTGCGTACTGAGAAGTTCATGAAGATTGTTTCGCTAGCCCCTGAAGTATTGTAAGCGAAGGAATAATTATGAATCGTATCCGTAAAGGCGACCAAGTGATTGTCACTGCTGGTTCCGACAAAGGTAAGAAAGGTGAGGTTGTTCGTATTGCCGGCGAAAAAGTCGTTGTGCAAAACGTCAACATCATTAAGCGTCACACCAAAGCTAATCCGCAATCAGGCCAAGCCGGCGGTATTATCGAGCGTGAAGCGCCAATCCACGTGTCCAACGTAATGTTGCTCAATCCGGTTTCCGGTAAAGGCGAAAAAGTTGGTTTTAAAGTGCTTGAGGATGGACGCAAACTGCGTGTGTTCCGCTCAAGCGGTGAGGCGATTGACGCCTAAGGAATGATGAAATGAGCAATACACGTTTAGAAAAAATGTACAAAGAAGTTGTTATTCCAGCGATGATCGAAAAATTCGGTTATAAAAACGTCATGGAAGTGCCACGTTTGTCCAAAATCACCCTGAATATGGGCGTTGGCGAAGCGGTTGGCAATAAAAAAATCTTGGAAAATGCAGTGGCTGATATGGCCAAAATCTGCGGCCAAAAGCCTATTACAACCAATGCTCGCGTGTCGGTTGCAAGCTTCAAAATTCGTGACGGTTGGCCTATCGGCTGCAAAGTAACCTTGCGCCGTGCTAAAATGTTCGAATTCTTGGATCGTTTCATTAACGTCTCGTTGCCGCGCGTACGCGACTTCCGTGGTGTTAATGGTCGTTCGTTTGATGGCCGTGGTAATTTCAACATGGGCATTAAAGAACAGATTATTTTCCCTGAGATCGATTTTGATGCAGTTGATGCGATGCGCGGTATGGACATTGCGGTTACCACCACTGCCAAAACCAATGATGAAGCCAAAGCGCTATTAGAAGCGTTCGGTTTCCCTTTCCGTAACTAATCGAGGCACACATGGCTAAGACGTCAATGGTTAACCGCGATGTTAAGCGGAAAAAACTGGTAGTAAAATATGCAGGTAAACGCGCTGAGTTGAAGAAAATCATCTCTAGCACAACCGCCACATACGAAGAAAAAGAAACGGCTGTGATTAAATTACAGAAGTTGCCACGGGATTCATCACCAGCTCGCGTACGTAATCGTTGCGAACTGACTGGTCGTTCACGCGGTGTCTACAGCAAGTTCGGTTTAGGCCGTAGCAAGCTCCGTGAAGCCACAATGCGTGGTGACGTTCCTGGCCTACGTAAGGCCAGTTGGTAATCACAATTCGAAAGAAATTGTAGATATCGATGCTATTTATTAAAGGATATTTTCCATGAGCATGACTGATCCAATCGCTGACATGTTGGTGCGTATCAAAAACGCATTAGCCGTTGGCAAACCACAAGTGTCAATGCCTGCTTCGAAAAAGAAGCTTGCCATTGCTGAAGTACTTAAGGCTGAAGGCTACATCGGTGAGTTTCGCGTTATTGGCGAAAAAGCCGCTGCTAAGCTTGAAATCGCTTTGAAATATTACGAAGGCCGTCCTGTGATTGAGCGCTTAGAGCGCGTATCACGTTCGGGTTTGCGTCAATACCGCGGTAAAGACGAACTGCCAAGCATTTTGGGCGGTTTAGGCGTTGCCATTATTTCCACCTCGAAAGGTTTGATGACCGATCGCCAAGCTCGCAGTGCGGGTGTTGGTGGCGAAGTTATCTGCCTCGTGGCTTAAGGAGCGACCTATGTCCCGCGTTGCCAAAAAGCCAATTGCCATTACTAATGGTGTTGAAATCAAAGTTGTAGACGGTCAGATCCAAGTGAAAGGCCCGAAAGGCGTGTTGAGCATTGTTAAGCCAGCAAACGTTGAAGTGTCTATCGAAAATGGTCAGGCCATTATGTCTTCTGCCAATGAAGAAAGCGTTGCCTTAACCGGAACCATCCGCGCCATTTTGGCAAATATGGTCACTGGTGTTTCTGAAGGTTTCGTTCGTAAACTTGAACTAGTCGGAGTGGGTTACCGCGCTGCAGTGCAAGGTAACGATTTAAACTTAAGCCTAGGCTTTTCACACCCAATTGTGTTCACTGCGCCTGAAGGCGTTACCATCACCACGCCAACCCAAACTGAAATATTGGTTTCGGGTGCTGATAAACAATTGATCGGTGAAGTAGCTGCTAAGATCCGTGCATACCGTAAGCCTGAGCCCTATAAAGGTAAAGGTATTCGTTATGCCGGCGAGAAAATCATTATGAAGGAAGCTAAGAAAGCCTAATTAAGGTTTTCGGCATCCTGGAGGTTATTATTATGAAAAAGAATATTGCTCGTCTGCGTCGCGCCAAAACAACCCGTTGCCATATCCGTGATTTGGGTGTGAATCGTTTGTCGGTGTTGCGTTCAGGCCAACACATTTATGCACAAGTATTCACAGCAGATGGATCGAAAGTGCTGGCTTCTGCGTCTACATTACAAGCCGACATTAAAGAAGGTTTGAAGTACTGCAAGAATATTGATGCTGCTGCCAAAGTTGGTGCTGCGATTGCTGAAAAAGCACGTGCCGCCGGTGTTGAGCGTGTAGCGTTTGATCGTTCTGGCTATCGTTATCACGGCCGCATTAAAGCATTAGCTGAAGCTGCTCGTGCCGGTGGTTTGCAGTTCTAAGTTTTACCCCGGCGGGAGCGTAAGCTTCTGCCCAGTTTCATACAATCATAAGCGGCTAAGCCGTACAATTTTTACATAATTTAGGAGCTCCTATGAGCAACAACGAACGCGAACGTAATCGCACAGAAAGCGATGATGGCTTCATTGAGAAATTGGTCGCCGTTAATCGAGTTTCGAAAACCGTCAAAGGTGGTCGTCAATTCACATTCACCGCATTAACCGTAGTTGGTGATGGCGCGGGTAAAATTGGTTTTGGTTATGGCAAAGCACGCGAAGTGCCGGTTGCTATCCAAAAATCAATGGACCAAGCACGCAAAACAATGATCAGCGTTGATTTGAATGAGGGCACTTTGTGGCATCCAGTTAAATCAGGCCACGGAGCAGCGCGTGTATACATGCAGCCTGCCTCTGAAGGTACCGGCGTTATTGCTGGCGGCGCTATGCGCGCTGTGTTCGAAGCAGTTGGTGTGAAGAACGTTTTGGCGAAAGCCATTGGTTCGCGTAACCCAATTAACTTAGTGCGTGCAACAGTACGCGGCTTGGTAGTTATGCAATCGCCTTCACGTATTGCCGCCAAACGTGGCAAGAAAGTTGAGGAGATCGTCAATGTCTGAGAATACTGTAAAAGTTCGCCTGGTTAAAGGCTTGCGCGGCTGCCAACATCGCCACCGTTTGTCTGTTAAAGCTTTGGGCTTGAACAAAATCAATGATGTCCGTGAATTGAAAGATTCCCCATCCGTCCGCGGCCTGATCAATCAGCTGCACTACCTGGTTCGCGTTGAATCGTAATCGGGCCTAGGAGAAATCACATGCAATTAAATACATTATCACCAGCACCAGGCGCACGCCAAGTACGCAAACGCGTCGGCCGTGGTATCGGTTCGGGCTTAGGCAAAACCTGCGGCCGCGGCCACAAAGGTTCGTTCGCACGTTCGGGTAAAGGCAAAATCAAGCCTGGCTTCGAAGGCGGACAAATGCCAATGAAAAAGCGTATGCCTAAGGTCGGCTTCCGCTCCAAGTTAAAAAATGATACGGCTGAAGTTATGTTGTATCAGTTAGAGAAATTAGATGTGGCTGAAATCGATTTTGCCATATTGCGCGCGCATAAATTGGTGCCTGCAAAAGCCAAGCAAGCTAAGATCGTGAAAAAAGGCGAAGTTAGCAAGAAGCTCGTTCTCAAAGGACTTTTGGTCACCGTTGGTGCCAAAGCAGCCATTGAGTCGGCCGGCGGTTCTGTAACGGAGTAATCTCTTGTCTCAAGAAAGTTCTGCAGCATCTTTATTAGGCGGGCTCGGTAAATTTACCGAGCTTCGTCAGCGCTTAATGTTTGTGGTTTTAGCGCTCATTGTCTTCCGTATTGGCAGCTATATTCCAGTGCCTGGTGTTAACCCTGAAGCCATGTTGGCTTTGATGGAAAGCCAAAAAGGCACCATCGTCGATATGTTCAATATGTTTTCTGGTGGTGCTTTGCATCGTTTTAGCTTATTGGCATTAAACGTTGTCCCTTATATTTCGGCATCCATTATTGTTCAGCTTGCTGGGCAAATTTATGGCCCATGGGTTGCCTTAAAAAAAGAAGGTGAAAGCGGTCGTCGCAAGTTGACACAATACGCACGTCTTGGCGCAATCCCATTAGCTATCTTTCAGTCATTCGGTATTGTTAGCTGGTTACAAGCGCAGCCGGGTGCCGTGTATACACCAGGCCTTAGCTTCACTATCACCGCTGTTATTTCGCTAACTGCTGGCACCATGTTCCTGATGTGGTTAGGTGAGCAAATTACTGAGCGCGGTATAGGTAATGGCGTGTCATTAATCATTTTTGCGGGTATCGTAGCCGGTTTGCCATCTGCAGTCATCACCACCTTGCAGCAGGTTTCCAGCGGCGACATCAGCGTATTCACTATTTTCGTCATTATAGCTTTAGTTTTAGGTGTGACATTCTTTGTGGTGTTTATGGAGCGTGGTCAGCGCCGTATCACCGTGAACTATGCGCGTAAGCAGGGTGGTCGCCAAGCGTACATGAACCAAAGCTCGCATTTGCCATTAAAGCTAAATATGTCAGGCGTTATTCCGGCAATTTTCGCCTCAAGCCTCATTTTGTTTCCAGCAACTATTTCCACATGGATGAGCGCAGATTCCGTACAAGCTGAAGGCTGGCGTGGTATATTTTTCCGCGGCTTGCAAGGCGTTTCTCAAGCATTAGCCCCTAATGAGCCGCTGCATATGTTACTATATGCCGCGTTGATACTCGGTTTCGCTTTCTTCTACACCGCACTCGTGTTTAACTCACAAGAAACGGCTGATAACTTGAAGAAATCTGGTGCCTTGATTCCAGGTATACGTCCAGGCAAAGCTACCGCAGATTACGTCGATGGTGTGCTGACCCGTTTAACCTTGATCGGCGGCCTGTATTTAGTGTTAGTTTGTTTGACCCCAGAGCTAATGCGCGCTGGGTTTAATGTACCGTTTGCTTTCGGTGGTACATCCCTTCTCATCGTAGTAGTTGTAGTGATGGATTTCACGGCGCAGATTCAAGCGCACTTGGTTTCCCATCAGTATGAGGGCTTGATGAAAAAGGCTAATCTGAAGAGCGGCTCGCGCGGCAGCTTCGCGCGCGGGTAAGTAGGTGTTGTACTGCGCTGGAGTAGCGCGGGGCGGTTGGTGAAAGTCAATCGGCACAAACTTGTCGCTGGAGCATAGGCACACTCCCTATGCCGAAGTTCAGGTGGTATTAACCATCAGGACTTTTATTTAACTCGAAGTTTTGTTATAATTTTCGATTCCCTTCGCGGGTGAATCTTTTACGGAGAACGCCAAATGGCGCGCATAGCTGGTGTTAATTTGCCTGCTCAGAAGCATGTCTGGGTCGGGTTACAAAGCATTTATGGTATTGGTCGCACTCGCTCTAAATCGTTGTGTGTTGGTGCAGGTGTTGATCCTGCAACAAAAATACGCGATTTGTCAGAGCCAGAAGTTGAAAAATTACGTCTGGAAGTGGCTAAATTTACGGTAGAAGGCGACCTACGTCGTGAAGTTGGTATTTCTATCAAACGTCTGATGGACCTAGGCTGTTACCGTGGTTTGCGTCATCGTCGTGGCTTGCCACTGCGTGGCCAACGCACGCGTACCAATGCTCGTACCCGTAAGGGTCCGCGTAAAGCCATTAAGAAGTAAGGAAGTAGTCCTATGAGTAAAGCTGCTACCGCAGGCAAGGCAAAAAAGAAAATCAAGCGCGTCGTCACCGACGGTGTCGCCCACGTTCATGCCTCGTTTAACAACACAATCATCACAATCACCGATCGTCAGGGCAATGCGTTGTCTTGGGCTACATCGGGTGGTGCGGGTTTCCGTGGTTCACGTAAATCAACTCCGTTCGCTGCTCAGGTAGCGTCGGAAAAAGCCGGTAAAGTGGCTTTAGATTACGGCGTGAAAACATTAGAAGTTCGTATCAAGGGCCCAGGCCCAGGTCGTGAATCCGCCGTCCGCGCATTAAATGCTTGCGGATACAAAATCATGAATATCATTGACGTAACCCCAATCCCGCACAACGGGTGTCGTCCGCCTAAAAAGCGTCGCGTCTAAGGGAAAGGAGAACATTAAGTCATGGCTCGTTATATAGGTCCAAAATGTAAACTCGCCCGTCGTGAAGGTGCAGACCTCAGTCTGAAAAGCCCTGCGCGTGCGTTAGATTCGAAGTGCAAACTCGAACAAAAACCTGGTCAACACGGTGCTGCCAAAAAAGGCAAACTGTCTGACTACGCTACACAGCTGCGTGAAAAACAGAAAGTAAAACGTATTTACGGTTTGCTGGAACGTCAATTCCGTGGTTATTACGCCAAAGCCGCACGCCGTAAAGGCAACACCGGTGAGATGTTGTTGCAAATCCTGGAAACCCGTTTAGACAACGTGGTATACCGTATGGGTTTTGCTGTAACTCGCCCGGCTGCGCGTCAATTGGTTTCACACAAAGCTGTTCTGGTTAATGGCAAGAGTGTCAATCTTCCTTCCTTCCAAGTGAAGGCCGGTGATAACATCGAGCTGACCGAAAAAGCCAAAAAACATTTAAATGTGCAAGAAGCCTTAAATCTTGCTCAGCAAATGGATTTAGTGCCTAGCTGGTGTGAAGTTGATAACAGCAAATTTGCCGGTATATTTAAAGCTATTCCGGATCGCGCTGATTTGCCTTCAGACATCAATGAAGCGCTAATCGTTGAATTGTACTCGAAGTAATTCTTCAGGAGTTTCATAGTCCATGACGGTAACTGCTCACCAAGTGCTGCGTCCACGCGGCCCTGTAATTGAACGTAGTAGTGCACATCGCGCGAAAGTTGTCATTGAACCTTTAGAGCGTGGCTACGGCCACACTTTGGGTAATGCATTGCGTCGCGTGTTGTTGTCTTCTATCCCTGGCTTTGCCATTACTGAAGTCGAAATAGATGGTGTGTTACATGAATACACCACGCTAGAAGGTCTTCAAGAAGATGTATTAGAAGTTTTGTTGAATCTGAAAGATGTTGCTTTGCGTTTGCATGGCGTAGATAGCACCACCTTAACCTTGACTAAAACGGGTCCTGGTGAAGTGACTGCTGCTGACATCAAGGCTGACCACACTGTGGAAATCCTCAATCCAGAGCACAGCATCTGCACATTAACCAAAGAAACCACCATCAACATGCGTTTGAAAGTTGAGCGTGGTTTTGGTTATCAGCCAGCTTCGGCACGTCGTCGCCCTGATGATGAAACCCGCACCATTGGCCGTTTGGTCTTGGATGCTAGTTTCTCGCCAGTTCGTCGCGTTGCTTATGAAGTGGTTGCTGCACGTGTTGAACAGCGTACCGATTTGGATAAATTGGTTTTGGATATTGAAACCAATGGCACCATCGATGCGGAAGATGCGATTCGCACAGCTGCGGATATCTTGACTGATCAATTGTCGGTGTTTGGTGATTTCACCAAGCGCGCTGATCAAGACAAGAAGCCACAAGGCCCGGGTGTTGATCCTGTCTTGTTGCGTCCGATTGATGATTTGGAATTGACTGTTCGTTCTGCAAACTGCTTGAAAGCCGAAAATATTTATTACATCGGTGATTTAGTACAACGTACGGAAGTTGAGCTGTTAAAGGCTCCTAATCTGGGTAAAAAATCTTTAACTGAAATCAAAGATGTGCTCGCTCAACGCGGCTTCACTTTGGGTCAGAAGTTAGAGAACTGGCCGCCAGCCGGCCACCAGTTGGGAATGTTAGGTTAATAATTTTTAGCGCAGTTTAATCGCTGCGCGTTGATAGGAATCACGATCATGCGTCATAGAAAATCCGGCCGTAAATTCAGCCGCACCAGTGCCCACCGCGAAGCAATGTTCGTCAACATGGCGGCTTCTTTGTTCAAGCATGAATTGATCCGCACCACCTTGCCTAAAGCGAAAGAACTTCGTCGCGTAGCTGAGCCTCTGATCACCATCGGTAAAATCGATGGCGTAGCAAATCGCCGTTTGGCAATGTCGCGCTTGCGTGATAAAGAAGCGGTTGGTAAGTTGTTTGTTGATCTTGGGCCGCGTTATAAAGAGCGTCCAGGTGGATATTTGCGTATCATGAAATGCGGTTTTCGCCCAGGCGATAACGCACCAATGGCGTATGTTGAATTAGTTGACCGCCCTGCGGCTGCAACAGCTGTAATTGCTGACTAACTCAGCGCTTGCCTAAAAAAACCTCGACTCGTTCGAGGTTTTTTTTTGTAAAAATCTTTGCCAATTTTAATTAAACCGTGTAGTGTTAATTATGTACTTTTTTCTTTTGCCACTGTGATACCCACCTAATGAATCCGTTGAACTGGTCTTATCGCGCCCTAAATTTATTTGGCGCACTATTTTGTTTCTCATCTGTAGGTTACGCACTGTATGTGCAGTACCATATGCTGATGATGCCGTGCCCGCTGTGTATCTTTCAGCGTGTAGCAATCATTAGCGCGGGGGTGTTTTTTCTGCTTGCCAGTTTGCATAATCCTAAATCGCTAAAGCTGCAGTGGGCTTATGGATTACTTGCTGCTTCATCAGCATTTATTGGTTTATTAATTGCCGGCCGACATGTTGCCATTCAATTGATGCCGGCAGATCAAGCGCCACTGTGCAATAGCTTAGGCTTGGATTACATGCTTGACGCCATGCCATTAACCGATGTGTTGCTTACTGTCTTTAAAGGCTCTGGTGAGTGCGCTAAAATTGATTGGAGCCTGTTTGGCTTATCGATGCCGATGTGGACATCTATTATGTTTATTTTCTTCATTGCTTTGGCAATCTATCCTGTACTAAAAAACCGCAAGAAGTCTTAATGTATGAATCAAAATAACCTATGGCATCCAGCCACGTGGCGCGATTGCGCCGTACTGCAACAGCCAACATATCCTAATCAGCAGGAGCTTGAGACTGTTCAGTATGAATTGTCACGTCTGCCACCAATTGTTACCTCGGCAGAAATTCTTGCGCTGAAAAGACAGATAGCGCTCGCTCAAGAAGGTAAAAGCTTTCTGTTGCAAGGCGGCGACTGTGCAGAAAATTTTAATGATTGCGAATCTGGGCTTATTTCAAATCGCTTAAAAGTACTGTTGCAGATGAGTTTAGTTCTGGTACATGGCCTGCGCATGCCTGTGGTGCGTGTTGGTCGTTTTGCTGGGCAATATGCTAAGCCACGTTCTGCCGATATTGAAACGAAAGATGGAATAAGTTTGCCAAGTTATCGTGGTGACTTCATCAACGGGCCTGATTTTACCGAGGCCGCGCGCACCCCAGATCCTCGCCGCATGGTGAAAGGCCATGCGCGCTCAGCGATGACCATGAATTTCGTCAGGTCGCTAATTGATGGCGGATTTGCAGATTTACATCATCCGGAATACTGGGATTTAGGCTGGGTGTCGCAATCGCCACAATCGGAACAATACCGCAAATTAGTGCAGTCGGTTGGCGATTCCATACGATTTATGGAAACCATTTCCGGCGAACAAGCACATAATGTTAACCGTACCGATTTCTATACTTCGCATGAAGCCTTGTTGCTACCTTATGAGCAAGCAGTCACTCGACAAGTACCAAGGCAAAACGGCTGGTTTAACCTTTCCACGCATTACCCATGGATTGGCATGCGTACCGCACAGCTGGAAGGCGCGCATGTGGAGTATTTCCGTGGCATCGCTAACCCTATCGGTGTGAAAATTTCTGCCAGTGTCACCGATGATCAAATTAAACAACTGTGTGAGCGCTTAAACCCAGATAACGAACCAGGCCGCTTGACCTTAATTCACCGCTTGGGCGCTGCGCATGTTGAGAAACAGTTGCCACGTTTAATTAGAGCGGTGCAATCCGCTGGAGCACGCGTTCTATGGGTATGCGACCCAATGCATGGTAATACGGAGTCGACTTCCAATGGCTATAAAACTCGAAAATTCGATAACATCAAATCCGAGCTAGAACAAAGTTTTGACGTGCATGCGGCTGAAGGTACATACCTTGGTGGTGCACATTTAGAATTAACCGGTGAGAACGTCACCGAATGTATGGGTGGAGCGCGTGATCTGAATGAAACCGACTTGGAGCGTGCCTATCTTTCCTCGGTTGATCCGCGCATGAATTACGAGCAGTCTTTGGAAATTGCTATGTCGATTGTGCACAAGCATCGAAGCCTGCGCTAATTCAAGGCATCAAATCTCGAATGTACCAAAACTACCCGGTGCGTATTGTTCGCGCCAATGCGGCGTGTTGAAATTGATGTCGATTTCCTGCAACATCAAGCGTTGCATATCGGCGCTGTGCAATGTTGGAATCAGGCGTTGAATTAAACTGAGCGTGTAGTTGCGAAGCAACCGATCTTTACGCACCAATAACCAGGTGGTGCATTGCGGCAGTAAGTTATCTGCATTAATTCGTACCAAATCACTTTCGTCTATAACGTGCGCCATCTCGGCCAATATCCCCACACCAAAGCCGGCACGTACATAGGTTTTGATTAAGTCGGCATCACGTGCAGTCATCGATATATTGGCCGCCAAATCCAATTGACTGAATGCTTGTCGCAACGAGGATTCTGGCGACTTGCTGGACTCATAACTCACCAGTGGGTACTGCGCAAGATCACTCAAGCTGATTGCGTTTTTAAGCATTGTCAAAGGATGGTTCTGATTGACTAAAATAATGCGATCCCAACGATACAGTGGCAAAGCGATATAGCCTTGTGGCGGAACTCGTCCAGCAGTTGATATAACTGCAATATCGGCTTCATCGCGGTCAAGCTGATTCAATGATTCGCTATCGCTGCCTGGGCTTAAATGCACAGCGATATTCGGAAACTGCTGGTTAAACGCGGTAAGTGCCATTGGCAATGCATAACGTGCTTGTGTATGGGTGGTGGCAATGCGCAATTCTCCGTCATGGTCTTTGCGAAGGTTGGCAGCCAAGGCCTTGATGTTTTTCGCTTGCGCTAGAATAATTCGTGCATGCACAATCACTTTTTCGCCAGCCGGTGTAATGCTGTCTAAACTGCGCGCGCTACGGGTGAATAATGAAAAGCCCAGCTCATCTTCTAATTGTTTGATTTGTTTAGATAAACCGGGTTGTGTGCCATTAACCCGCTCAGCCGCAAGGGTGATGCTCAGGTTTGAATCGGCAATAGCAACAAGGTAGCGGAGCTGGGTAAGTGTCATAATTTACAATAGCAAATAAACATTAGTTCACCATATAACAAATGGTTATATCGAAAACAGTGTATGTTATTTTACTTTAGGCGTAAAGACGTCTAAATTAATACAGAATCCCTCACTATTTCCGAGATTACCATGATTTATAACAGCATCCTCGATACCATTGGCAAAACACCAGTGGTGAAATTGCATCGCATCGTGCCAAAAAATGTCAGCATTTTTGTGAAAGTGGAATTCTTCAATCCGGGCGGATCAGTAAAAGATCGTTTAGCAATCGCGATTATTCTTGATGCCGAAAAAACCGGTGCTCTGAAACCTGGCCAAACCGTCGTTGAAGCAACATCTGGCAATACCGGTGTGGCATTGGCCATGGTGTGCGCTGCACGCGGGTATCCGTTTGTAGCAGTAATGGCGGAAACATTTTCCATTGAGCGCAGAAAACTGATGCGCGCCTACGGTGCCAAAGTGATTCTAACTCCTGCTGCTGAGCGAGGCAGTGGTATGGTGCGTAAGGCAAAAGAATTGTCGGAAAAACATGGTTGGTTTCTTGCGCGGCAGTTTGAAAATCCGGCTAATCCGGCCTATCACCGCAGCACCACAGCTGCCGAAATTTTGCAGGATTTTGCCGGCCAGCAACTCGACTATTTTGTCAGTGGCTGGGGCACTGGCGGCACCTTAACCGGTGTTGGTGAGGTATTGAAAGTTGCGCGCCCGGATGTTCGCATTGTAACCACCGAACCTGAAGGTGCAGCGTTGTTAGCTGGCAAGGAATGGCAACCGCATAAAATTCAGGGCTGGACACCGGACTTTATTCCAGCTGTATTGAACCGCAACATTGCTGATCAGAATATTCCTATTGATGATGTGACAGCACGAGATACCGCACGCCGATTAGCCTCTGAAGAAGGTTTATTCGTTGGCATATCAGCTGGAGCAACGCTTGCTGCGGCACTTAAAGTAGCGGAAAGCGCAGCAGAAGGCTCTGTAATTTTAGCGATGTTGCCAGACACTGGCGAGCGCTACTTGAGCACGTTCCTGTTTGAAGGTGTGAACGAAGGCTCGGATGATGAGTGGTTGGCGGCTCAATAATCTTTACGTTGTTTTCAATGGTTTTGATAATGCCTCAGGATTGTATTTACGTAAAGTTTCGATAATTTCATTGGCAATTTCCTTTAATGAGTCTTCACCGTAGCCAACTTTATGCACATCAATTATGCCGTTAGGATTAATAATCCATAAATTTGGAAAGATATTTACACCGTATTGTTCTGCAATTTTGCCGTTAAAGTCTAAGCTAGAAATAAGCTTTCGATTCTTCAGTTGACGCATTATATCCACGGTTGTTCTTAGAGTTTCTTTATGATTGACAGCCACAACCTGTATATATTCTGTGCCAACCGCATTTTGTAAGGTATTTAAGGCCGGCAATTCTCTGCGACAAGGGCCGCACCAAGAGGCCCAGAATGTAACGACAAGAACTTTGCCTTTGTAGTTTTCAACAAGAATTTCATTGCCCTTGCTGTCTTTGCCAATTAAATTCGGTGCTTTCTGTCCAACAAGCAATCCCGCGTGTGCACTGGTGCTAAATAACATCAACAGTAAAATTAAATACCTCATGCTAAGCCTCTTGTAATTATCTTGGTACGCTAGTACCCGAGTGTAACGGAAATAATTCAAGACATGTAGTGCGTTGTGAATTGTGCTGGATAGCGTGCAGTTAGCGCGAGTAAAAAATTATTTTTTCACCGCACTTTCAATCATTTTTATGGCTTTGATTAAATCGTTGTCGTCTTTAACTGCCATATGGCCAGCAACTTTGCCTGCGCGGTTTATTACCCAGACATTGGGCATATATTCGTCACCAAAGCTTTCAGCAACTTTGCCAGTTTTATCAACACTGGATATCATAGAAAGCTCTTTCATTTCCGCAGTGATTTTATTAACGGCTTTCGATTCGTCTTTAACTGCAATTGAAATCACTTGAATATTGCTAGAGCCAAGCTGTTCTTGTAGCGCTTCCATAGCGGGTAGAGTTTTATAGCAATAATCACACCATGTGGCCCAAAACATAACAACCGTAACTTTTCCTGCATAGTCCTGAATAATGACTTCATCACCTGATTTTGCATTTTTACCCAAACGAAATGGCGCATTATCACCAATGGCCAGTTGTGCTTGGCAAAGCCCTGAAAACAATAAAATAGCGGATAACATAAAAATGCGATTCATGAGCCAACTCTAGTAAAGTTATGTTGCCTCTATTTAGTCAAAATATCAGTTGCTATTCAATAGTCTGCATACGTAGTCATAAGCCGAATTTGAAAGTTCATTCGCCCTGAGCTTGTGAATAACCGCGAACGCCATCGAATTCATAGAGATTCTCTGTTTTCACAGCATCAAAACCCGCTTCTGCCAAGCGCATCAGCAACAGGGAGATGCCACGGGTGCCTAGTCGGTTATCGTCCATTGGAAAGCGGCAGCGCCAATGATCGGTGCGCAGGGTCTGCGGGTTGCCTTTCGGCCACACTTTCACCCCGCGGTTGGTGATTAACGCCAAACGAAACTCCGGCCCTGCAAGTGGCTCCAAGGCAGTACCGAGGACATCGGCATTGCGGTCGTCACTGTCCCAATTCAAAAATACATCGACCCCTACCAAGGATTTGATGGCCGGAACATGGACTGGAATGCTGACATCCGGATGCACCAGAGATTCCGGTTCGTGTTCGGGATAATCAACTGCGGCCATTTTTTCCGGTTTTTGTCCGAGCCGTTGGATGATGGCCTCGGCAAAAGCCTTGGTTCCCAGTTTTTTCCGGCTTAAACCATCTTTGTAAATGTCGGCGGTATGTAGGCCTTCTTCTAAAACCCGCAACCATGCATTGTGGATTTCAGTGGCCGGCTTGGCTCGACCCAAGTGCACCAGCATCATGATCGCAGACAGCAGTAGACCTGACGGATTGGCGATATCCATGCCGGTGATATCGGGCGCCGAGCCATGTACCGCTTCGAACATAGCGCAATCGTGACCGATGTTGGATGAACCGGCAAGGCCAATCGAACCGGCGACTTCGGCGGCTACATCCGAGAGGATGTCGCCATAGAGATTGAGGGTAACCACGACATCGAAATCGCTTGGTCGGCTGGCAATACGGGCAGTGCCGATGTCGATGATCATGTGATTGCTAGCAATCTCAGGATACTGCAGGGCGATTTCATCGAAAACTTTATGAAACAAGCCGTCGGTAAGCTTCATAATGTTGTCTTTCGTCATGCAGGTGACTTTCTTGCGTCCGTGTGCGTGTGCATATTCGAAGGCGTAGCGCACGATACGCTCACAGCCTGGTCGGGTAATCAGTTTGAGGCATTGGTAAACCTCGTCACTTTGACGGTGCTCGATGCCGGCATAAGTATCTTCTTCGTTTTCTCGGACGATGACTACATCCATGTTCGGCTGTAGGGCTGAGACATAAGGGTAGTAGGAGACGCAGGGGCGAAGATTGGCATAAAGCCCTAAGGTTTTGCGCAGTGTCACGTTGACGCTTTTGTAGCCGCCGCCCTGAGGCGTGGTTATCGGTCCTTTTAGAATGACTTTGTGTTCATCAATGGCCAGCCAGGTATCATCGCCGATGCCGGACATCAGCCCGCTCTCATAGGCTTTGAGGCCAACCGTGACTTTCTTGAAGTCAAGTTTAGGGTCGGCTGCTTTCAGGATTGCGAGTGTGGCCGACATGATTTCCGGACCGATGCCGTCGCCTTC
>JANPOU010000031.1:0-59351 GCA_031428155.1 Arenimonas sp.
TTATTCCTGCTCACGCGCAATGGCTCGCCAGCCAATGTCTGTGCGGTGGAATTCACCGAGCCAGCTAACTTGCTCAGCAAGTGCGTACGCATTGCTTTGCGCTTCTTGAACGGTATTGCCCAAGGCGGTTGCGCATAGCACGCGGCCGCCGGTAGTTAGCACTTGGCCGTCTGCTAGTTTCGTGCCAGCGTGGAATAGTTTGCTGTCTGCCGGTTCTGCTTCATTTAAGCCATGAATCACGTCACCAATGCGTGGCGAATGCGGGTAATTCTCGGCCGCCATCACCACACCAAGCGCGGGCCTTGGGTCCCACTCGGCACTTACCTGGTCTAAGCGTTGTTCAATTGCTGCTTCAATCAATTCACTTAAATCCGATTGCAAACGCAACATCACCGGTTGCGTTTCTGGGTCGCCGAAGCGGACGTTGTATTCAATCACTTTCGGGTTACCAGCTTCATCGATCATCAGGCCTGCATATAAAAACCCGCTGAACGGCATACCGTCGGCAATCATGCCTTGCACGGTTGGGTTGACTACTTCGCGCATCACCCGTGCATGGATTTCAGGGGTGACTACCGGTGCAGGAGAATACGCACCCATGCCGCCGGTATTTGGGCCGGTATCGCCATCGCCAACCCGTTTATGATCTTGGCTGGTGGCCATTGGCAAAGCCGTTTTGCCGTCCACCATCGAAATAAAACTGGCTTCTTCGCCAACTAAAAACTCTTCGATAACCACGCGCGCACCGGCTTCACCAAACTGATTATTGCCGAGCATATCGGTAATCGCGTCTTTGGCTTCTTGCAAGGTCATCGCCACAATCACGCCTTTGCCAGCCGCTAAACCATCGGCTTTAATCACAATCGGCGCACCCATGTGTTCAACATAGTGCAGCGCTTCTTGTTCATTTTCGAAAACGGCGTAATGCGCAGTAGGGATGTTGTGGCGCTCAAGAAAGTCTTTAGCGAAGGCCTTGCTACCTTCCAGTTGTGCTGCGGCTTTGCTTGGCCCGAAAATTTTCAAACCGTGTGCTTGAAATACATCCACTACACCGAGCACTAAAGGCACTTCTGGGCCAACTAAAGTGAATGCAACATGCTCAGCTTTCGCTAAAGCTAACAATCCGTCGATATCGCTAACACTAACCGTCACATTGCGGCATTTTGCTTCAAGTGCCGTGCCAGCATTGCCGGGCGCCACAATAATGTCGCTAACCCGCGGCGATTGCGCCAAGCGCCATGCCAGTGCATGTTCACGTCCACCTGAGCCAATAACAAGGACTTTCATATTGTTTGCCTTAATGCCTAAAATGCCGAACGCCAGTGAACACCATAGCAATACCGTGTTCGTTGGCGGCTTCAATCACTTCATTGTCGCGCATTGAGCCACCGGGTTGAATCATCGCTTTAATACCCGCTGCAGCGGCTGCATCAACACCATCGCGAAACGGGAAAAATGCATCCGAAGCCAACACCGAACCAGGTACAATCAAGCCTGCTTCATCAGCTTTTAATGCGGCAATTTTTGCCGATACAACACGACTCATTTGGCCAGCACCCACACCAATGGTGCGATGGTCTTTGGCATACACAATGGCGTTTGATTTAACATATTTCGCTACCCGCCAAGCAAATAATAAATCGCTTAATTGTGCGGCAGTAGGCGCAAGCGTGGTCACTACTTTTAATTCCTGCGCGCTCACTTCGCGAATATCCGAGGTTTGCATCAGCAGGCCAGAGCCAACGCGCTTGATATCGAAATTATTACGACCGTCGCCCATCGGAATACGCAGCACACGCACATTGGCTTTTTTCTTGGCGTATTCAAGTGCGCCTTCGGCATAATCTGGCGCAATCAGCACTTCCACAAATTGTCGATCGAGAATAGTTTTTGCAGTCTCGGCGTCAAGTGTCGTGTTGAAGGCGATGATGCCGCCAAACGCCGATGTGGGATCGGTTGCGTAAGCGTATTCGTAAGCGCTGCCTACATTTTCACTTTCTGCCACGCCGCATGGATTGGCATGTTTAACTATCACGCAAGCCGGCTTGTTGAATTGACGAACGCATTCCCAGGCCGCATCGGCGTCAGCCAGATTGTTGTACGACAGTTCCTTGCCTTGTAATTGTGTGAACGTGGCTAAAGTGCCGGGCACTGGATAAAGATCGCGGTAGAACGCACCGTGTTGATGCGGATTTTCGCCATAGCGAAGGTCCATCACTTTCACAAAATTACTGTTTTGCTGGGCAGGAAAAAGTGCTTGCGTGCCATCGGCTTGCAAAGCTGAAAGATGATTGCTAATTGACGCATCGTATTGCGCCACGCGGTTGAATGCAGCTACAGAAAGTGCGAAACGGGTTTTCACTGATAGCGAACCACCATTGGCATTTAATTCAGTAATAATTTCTGTATATTGCGATGGGCAAGTGGCAACTGCCACACGCGCGAAATTTTTGGCAGCAGAGCGCAACATAGCAGGGCCGCCAATATCGATATTTTCGATGATGTCATCAAAGCTGCTAGCTGGATTAGCAGCCACTTGTTCGAATGGGTACAGATTCAGCACTAGCAAATCAATCCCCGCAATTCCGTGCTCGGCCATCACCGCATCATCAATGCCGGCTCGGCCTAATAAGCCGCCGTGCACCAATGGGTGTAAAGTCTTAACGCGGCCATCCATCATTTCTGGGAAGCCGGTAACCTCGCTCACATCACGAACCGGCAAACCCGCATCACGCAAGGCTTTGGCGGTTCCGCCTGTGGATAGCAATTCAACATTGAGTGCGTGCAGGGCGTTTGCTAACGCCAGTAAGCCAGATTTATCAGATACCGACAGTAAGGCGCGGTGGATAGGATGGTTCTCGGGCATACATCACTCCATTCGGGGGCTTAATTATAAACCCTCAGCACCAAGCAATGGGGCAAATTAATCCGTTGAAATATGGTATTGCAGCAGTTTTTTGCGCAGTGTAGCGCGGTTGATGCCGAGGATATCGGCAGCGCGGCTTTGATTGCCACGGCAATGCTGCATAATTTCTTGCAGCAGTGCGGGCTCAACTTCAGCTAAAAGTGCTTCATGCAGATTGCTACTTTGTGAATGACCCATGTCATGTAGATAGCGACGAACCACTTTGCTGACCAAATCTTTTAAAGCAGGTTGGCTTTGTGGCGGAACAGGGTTTGAGTGGACTAGTTGTAACGTATTCACGTAAATTTCGGTTTATTATTTTTGTTGGCCGTGTAGTTTAGCGTGAATTGTTTTTTTTTGCATGAACAATTAATTAAATTTGAAATGAAAGCCAACCGCTTTGCTGGTTGTTTCTTGCAAGGCAATTTCAACTGAAACTAATTGATTAGCTTTAATATCAGACGCTTGGTCTTTGTTAAGGTATTCTTTCGGATTAAAGCGGCGCAGTGCAATGGTTTGGCCATTAATGTCGGTGAACGCGAGCTCGATTTGTGGCCAAGGCTGTGGCCATTGCGCCGTATTTTTAAAGCTCACTTGCGCGATAAGTGCGCCAGCCAGTTCGGGCTCGGCTTCAATAGATTGCTGTATCGTGATGAATGCACCAGGCTGCCGCCATGAAGACAATTGGCAGCCAACCCATAAGCACAGCTGGCTAATTGCCGGGCGCCACACAGCTTGTTTTGCCAGTGTATCGCGTTCAATCAAAATAATTTGCAGAGCCAGTGCGCAGCATAAAATAAACGTCAACAACACTGTGGCGAGTTGCAATCCAGTGCGCGGCGCGTGCTTAGAATTAGGGTTTCCGGCGGCCATCAATTCGCACCCAGTCTTCTAGCTGAGTCACCTGTAGCTCTTCAAAATACGGCGCGTAGCTTGCTAAAACTTCTTCGGCTTGATTATGCAAAATTCCCGACAATGCAATCACGCCGCCAGCTTGCACACGGCTGGCTAGTAAACCAACGAGTTGAATTAAGGCTGAGGCTAAAATATTCGCTACCACAATCGGGTATTGCTGCAGCGGTTCATTTTCCGGCAAAAACACCTGCAACTGTTCACCCACACCATTGCGTTCGGCATTGTCAACGCTGGCCAATAATGCCTGCGGATCGTTATCAACACCAATAGCATGTTTTGCACCGAGCTTAAGTGCGGCTAAGGCCAGAATGCCAGAGCCACAGCCAAAGTCTAAAACTGTTTTGCCTGCAAGTTCCAAGCCATCCAGCCATTGCAAACATAAATCGGTAGTGGGGTGTGTGCCAGAGCCAAACGCTAAACCGGGATCTAAGCGAATAATCACCGCATGCTCAGCTTCAGCGGGCGCTTGCATATGCCAAGGGATAATCCATGTGCGTGTGCCAAATTGCATGGGTTTGAACTGATCGAGCCAAGCGCGTTCCCAATCTTGATCTTCAACCACGGTAAATTGTGCTTGTTGCCAATCAATGCCTTCATCATAGGCATCAAGCGCATGCAAAAGCAGCGCTTCATGGGTGCCATGTTCAAACAAAGCCAATAGCGTAATGTCTTGCCATAGCGGAGTTTCGCCCACGCCCGGCTCTAAAATCGCACACTCATTTTCAGCGTCAGCGGCATCCAGCAAAGACACACTTAACGCACCGAGTTCGTTTAGCGCCGCCTCAACGCGCGCTTCTTGACTGGATTTACAGGCAATAGACAACTCGAGAAAAGGCATGGCTTAGGCTAAACCTAAACCTTTGTCTTTTCGCTCAGCAAGGCGTTTTTCCAAGTAGTGAATATTAGTGCCACCTTGGTGGAAGCCAACATCAGCTAAGATACGCTGCTGCAGAGGAATATTGGTTTTGATGCCATCAACAATCATCTCCGACAAGGCGCATTTCATCCGGCTAATAGCCTGCGCGCGAGTGTTGCCATGCACAATCAGTTTGCCAATCATCGAATCATAATTAGGCGGCACTTTATAGCCTTCATAAATATGCGAATCAACACGCACACCTGGGCCGCCGGGCGAATGGAAATGTTTGATCAAACCCGGGCTTGGCAAAAAGGTGTCTGAATCTTCGGCATTGATTCGGCATTCAATGGCATGCCCGCGAATCACAATATCTTCTTGTTTGTAGCTCAGCGTTTGGCCTGAAGCGATCAGCAATTGTTCGCGCACTAAATCAACGCCGGTAATCATTTCAGTCACTGGGTGTTCAACTTGGATGCGGGTATTCATTTCGATGAAGTAAAAGCGGCCGTCTTCATACAAAAATTCAAAGGTGCCGGCACCGCGATAGCCAATGCGAATACAGGCATCGGTACAGGTTTTGCCAATTTCATTGCGCTGCGCTGGGGTAATGCCAGGGGCAGGGGCTTCTTCAACCACTTTTTGGTGGCGTCGCTGCATCGAGCAATCGCGTTCGCCTAAATGGATGGCGTTACCTTGGCCATCAGACAGCACTTGAATTTCAATATGGCGTGGGTTTTCAAGGAATTTTTCCATGTACACCACGTCGTTATTAAAGGCAGCCTTAGCTTCTTGTTGAGTAGTTGAAATGGAGCTTATTAAACTGTCAGCCTCGCGCACCACACGCATGCCACGACCACCGCCACCGCCAGCCGCTTTAATAATAACGGGGTAACCGATTTGTTCAGCAATTTTAAGGTTTAAGTCATCGTTATCGCCGAGCGGCCCGCCAGATCCTGGCACACAAGGTACTCCGGCATCTTTCATGGCACGGATGGCTTCCACTTTGTCGCCCATCATGCTGATCACATTCGCGGTTGGGCCAATGAAGATGAAACCCGATGCTTCAGCGCGTTCGCAAAAGTCAGCGTTTTCCGACAGAAAGCCATAGCCCGGATGAATGGCATCAGCATCGGTTATTTCAGCGGCAGCAATAATGGCTGGCACATTTAAATAGCTATGTATGGAGGGCGCTGGGCCAATACATACCGACTCATCAGCCATGGCCACATGTTTTAAATTGCGATCAACGGTGGAATGCACCGCCACGGTTTTGATGCCTAAGGCGCGGCAAGCGCGCAGAATGCGGAGTGCAATTTCACCGCGGTTGGCAATAACGACTTTTTTCAACATAAGGATTTGCCCTAATTAGGAAATGATGATCATCACTTCATCAAACTCAAGCGCTTGGCCAGATTCAACCAAGATGGCGCGCACAGTGCCAGACACATCGGCTTCAATCGGGTTAAACATCTTCATCGCTTCGATGATGCCAATGGTGTCGCCAGCTTTAATGCTTTGGCCCACTTTCACATACGGTGCAGCATCTGGGTTCGGCGAGGCGTAGTAGGTGCCAACCATCGGCGAGCGAATGGCATGACCATCGGGGGCTTCTTTGCTACTTTTACCAACCGCTTCAGCCGCTGGAGCGCTAGCAGCAGGTGCCGCGCGCGGTGCTTCAACCGCTGCAACATGATGCACAACCGCAGGAGCAGCAATGCTAGTTGTGTGTCGCGCTAATCGAACGGTTTCCTCGCCCTCCTTAATTTCTAATTCGGTTAGGCTGGATTTCTCCAACAATTCGATTAGAGCTTTAATTTTTCTCAGGTCCATATTTGCCTCGGCTTAGGGAGTGGTGGAATGGCTAGGCGCATCTGCAAACCACTGCAGTATCTGCTCAAGCGCAAAATAATAGGAATTGGCACCAAAGCCGCAAATTACGGCTTTGGCTAAATCAGATAAATACGAATGCTGGCGAAACGGTTCACGGTTATGCGGATTAGACAAATGCACTTCAATAAACGGTATTTTTACCGCAGCAAAGGCATCGCGTAAGGCCACCGAAGTGTGTGTGAAGGCGGCCGGATTGATTAAGATGGCATCAATGCCATTTTGCGGTGCTTGCTGCACGGCATCTATCAATTCGTGCTCAGCATTGCTTTGCAGGAACTGAATGTGATGGCCCGCTGTTTCGGCGCTGTTTTTCAAGGCAGTATTAATATCCGCCAAACTTTGTAAGCCATAAATACTGGGCTCGCGCTGTCCAAGCAGGTTTAAATTAGGGCCATGTAAAACTAAAATGTTCGCCACAAATCACTCCACGATCGTAGTGCAGTTTCACTGATTTAGAGTGATTTGTCCATTATTCTCTACTTTTTCTAAGAAAATGGCAGATGTTTGATTTTTGTTAAGGGCTGCTCTTAACTGGAGTTTCCGGCACCAAAACCGCTTCAAAGACATTATCTGGGTTTAAATAGCGTTGTGCCGTTTGCTGAATGTCTTTCGGGCTTAAGCGCGCCAAGAGTTCTTTGCTATAGCTCGGAATTTTCTCAAGATCTATGCCAAGTTCGGTAAATTGGCCTAATTTACCTAGCCAATAGCTATTTTCTTTTTGGGCAATAGCCAGTTCGGTTAAGAAATTTTCTTTGACTTTAGCAAAGTCGGCTGCGCTCGGGCCATTTTTACGCAATAGCTCAATCTCGACTTTCGAGGCGGTCACCAATGCCGCGCTATTTTCCGGTGCGGAAGGAATGTTCAGCTTGAAAAAGTAGTTCGGGTAGGGCGTTTTACTGTATTCGCTGCTCACACCCACGCTATACACGCCGGACATTTTTTCACGCAAGGATTCAGTCAGTTTAATTTGTAGAATGTCTTTAAGCACACTAAGTTTAATAGCTTCATCAAAATCATATTTCATTTCGCCGTTGTAACTTAAAATCGCCAAGTTCTTCGCTTCACTGCCCTTAGCAAATTCAACGCGCTTACTACCTTTCAAGGCACGCATGCCGTTATCAACATAATGTGAAGGCTTGTTGGCATCAACTGGCAAGCTGCCAATATAGGTGGCTAGCAGCAGTTTAATTTTTTCAACATCAAACGAACCGACCATTACAAAAGTAAAGCCATTGGCATTGCCGAAGCGCTCGCGATTTATTTGGTAGCTGCGTTTAAAGCTCATCGCATCAATTTGCGCTTTACTTGGTAGTGAGCTGGCGCGTGGATGATTCTGAAATAATTGCTTAAGATAGAAATCGTTAAAGGCTTGGTTTGGGTCGTTGCCTGCTTGGCTTAGTAGCGGCTTAACTTTCCCTGCAAAGGCATCGAATAAATCAGCATCTTGCCGAACTTGCATGAATTGCAAGTACAGCAATTGCAGCATGGTTTCAATATCTTGGGCATTGCTTTGGCCGCTAACTACATCTTGGGTATCAGAAATACTGGCAGACACGCCGGCAATTTTCCCTGCTAGAGTTTTGCGTAGGTCCGTTGGCGTGAATGCGCCTAAGCCCGTAATACCGCTTAGCGAGCCTGCAAATGTAGCGTTCAAGCTGTCGAGTTCGGAGTAATTGCTACTGCCGCCATCACGATAACCCGATAACAATACTTGGTCGTTTTTAAAGTCGGTTGGCTTAAGCAGCACTTTGATGCCGTTGGTAAATTCAATCGTCGTTAAGCCGATTTTCGGTTGCTGGTTTTGCCGAATGATTTTTCCCGGTACTGGCATTTTTTCAATCAATTGCGACGACAACACTTTTTCGCTATACGCCTTTACGGTTTGCAGGTAAGCCTTGTCAACTTGTGCGGTAAGTTTCGCAGCATCTGGCAATATGTAGTCATTTTTCTCTGGCGCAATCATGGCAATTAGCGTTTTGGCCTTGCTTGGAATTAATTCGGCGGCTAATTGATTAATTTGCGTCAAACTGATGTTCGGCAATAGTTGCTTAACATAGGCTAATTCATTTTCTGCGCCTGCAATCGGTGTTTCGGAAAGAAAGTGGCTAACATATGCTTGCGTAAAAACACCTGATTGGGTTTTCTCGCGTTCATTGAATTGCTGTTCATAGGCTTTCAAGAAATTCAGCTTGGCGCGTTCAAGTTCGCCTTGGGTAAAACCAAATTGCTGTGCGCGCTGGGTTTCAGCAAGCACTGCCGAAATAGCCGGCTCGCTGCCGCCAGAGCCAAGCATAGCCGTGCTTTGATAAATCTGATAGCCACGTACAAACTCCGCTAAGCCACTGCTAGCATTAATGTAGGGTGGATTGCTTTGCTGTGCTTTCTCTTGCAAACGCTGATTAAGTGAGCTAAAAATAATCGCTTTGCTGAGTTGTATGCGAAAATCTTTCAGCGTAACCGTGGGCTTACTGGCAAAGCTAGAACCATAAATCTGCAGCGACGAACTGGTGTTTTCTTTGTCGGTAATTACAATGGCATCGGTTGTTGTTCTGGCCGGCACTGCGTATTGGGCGCGCGCGCGCTCATTTTTAGGGTTTTTAAGTTTACCGAAATGTTTTTCAATCAGCCGTTTTGCTTCCGCGGAAGTAATATCACCGACGACCACCACAGCCATTAAATCGGGGCGATACCAATCGTTGTAATACGCCTTAATAGTATCAAGGCTAGCGTTTTTAATAATATCCTCTGAACCAATCGGCAAGCGCTGGGCATAGCGTGAACCGTCAAAAATTTTTGGCAACAATTTTTTACGCACACGATCGCTAGCGCCTTTACCTAAGCGTGCTTCTTCAAGCACCACGCCGCGTTCTTTTTCAAATTCAGCAGGATCAAAACTTAGTCCAGACGCCCAATCTTCAAGCACTAAAAAGCCTTTATCGACATTGGCTTTATTTTCAGTGGGAATAGGCAGAATAAATACCGTTTCATCAAACGAGGTATAGGCATTTAAATCGCCACCGAATTGCACGCCAATTGATTGCAAGTAAGAAATTAATTCATTCTTCTTGAAATGCTTACTGCCATTGAAGGCCATATGCTCAACGAAATGCGCTAAGCCTTTTTGATTGTCGTTCTCTAGAATTGAACCAGCATTCACCACTAAACGAAGTTCTAAGCGCTTTTCAGGCTTGTTATTTGGCCGAATATAGTAGGTTAAACCATTGCTCAGCTTGCCAATTTCTACCTTTGGATCAATGGCCAGTTTTTCGGTGTTGCCGTCGGCATGTGCCTGGAAGCCTGCGAAAAATAAAACATTAATGAGTACAAATTGAATAAAACGGCTGCTTGAGAACATTCAAAAACCTTTTGTGCGTAGATATGTAAGCCTTTAAATTTAGCACAATTCAACTGTTTGGCATGGCCGCACTAGTAGTTGCTGGTAGTTTTATGCGGTTTGGCACATATTTTCGTTTAAGATACATACCAATAAAGATAGATAGTGTGAGTGGCCCAATCCAAGCCGCATTCTGCAGAACTGGACCAGACAATATGGGCAGAAGTTTTGGTAGTCCAATCGACAAGAATGCAATATGGGTAGCCACGCCATTGCCAATCATTGCCGATAAATGCTCACGCAACCACCAGCGCGGGTCAGTCGGCGGCGTTTTTTGGAATCGGTACATGCTCACTGCGCTAACAATGCCAATTAGCGAGAAACTGCTGATTATAAGCTGCGCGTCCTTGGCGTAAAACAGACCTAATGCAGCAATGGTTAAGCCGCTAAGTAAATTCAATACCATCAAGCTTTGATAGACCGGACCGATGAAGCGCTGCCAGTTTTGTTTATCACGAATTGACCGCCAACTAAGCCAAACGCTGGTGCTAGTGATGATGACTAGATACGCAAAAAATACGCCAGCAATTGGGTTGTTGTTGATCAGCATGGATATAGCTAAGGGCAGAGCTGACAGCACAATACCTGTCATTGCCAACAGATATATTTTCCCGGTAAATTTATGTACAGGGCTGCCTTTTTTGCTTAAGCCAGCGGTCCAGAAAGTGACTAATGCGATGGCGCCAATCATGCCGTGGATTGCTGCTGCTGTTGTATACCATGTCATGTGTATTTTCCTTGGGTGAACCGGATTACACAAAGTATGCCAAGCAATACGTCGCGGGTATGGTGCCAGATGTCATAAAATTAGGGTGCCAGAAGTCACCAATTGTGCGGTAAGGCTTGAGCATTTGGCCTTATTGCGCCAAGCTATGAGCATGTTTGAATTGCTTAAAAAACTATTTACCCCAATGAATATTGCAGCCTACATTGCATGGCTGGCGATTGGTTTGGAATTTTGGTTCGCTGATATCAAGAGCACTGGGCTAATTCCCGCCGATGTTTTGGTGGCAACAACCATTGCCTTGCATGCTGCATATTTAGCTTGCTTTGTAGTTTGCACGTCAATCCCAATAAATATGCTGCAGCAGAAAATTTTAGCGCTGAATCTGGTGCTGATTGCCCTGTTGATATGTATGATTTCGCGTTTTTCATCAGCACCGGTTTTGTTGATTGTTGCTTCGGCCGTATTGGCGGCTGTATTTACGCCGTCACGCTTAATTGCCATTTTTATTTTCAGTAATGTCAGTTTCTATTTTATTTATCGTTATTTATGGCACGACGACCAGCCAGCAATGGCGGTGTTGATTTACTCAAGCTTCCAACTATTTGCCATGTTGATGTCCTGGTATTCGCGCCAAGCCGAAAAACGCCGCGATGAAGTGATGGAGTTGAATGCAGAGTTAATTGCCACGCGAAGTTTGCTGGCTGAAACCGTTCGGGATTCCGAGCGTTTACGCTTAGCGCGCGAATTGCATGATGTGGCCGGCCATAAACTGACGGCGCTTAAATTGAATCTTGCAGCGCTTGTGCGTCAGCCTGATTTGGCCAAGCATAGCAGTATCGGTACTTGTGCATCGCTTGCTGATGAATTGCTGGCCGATATTCGTGGTGTTGTGCAGCAGATGCGCCTGCACGATGGCATGAACTTGCAATTAGCCATAGAACAAATGGCTGCGCCGTTTCCACGACCTAGCTTGCAATTGGCTATTGATGAGCACGCCAAACATGTGCCCATGCAACAAGCAGAAGTGCTGTTGCGTACTATTCAAGAAGCCTTAACCAACACGGCGCGGCATAGCCAGGCTAAGCAGCTTTGGGTAGTTGTGCAATGCGACAAGCAACACTGGACAGTACATATTCGT
This sequence comes from Arenimonas sp., assembly GCA_031428155.1. Taxonomy (GTDB): domain Bacteria; phylum Pseudomonadota; class Gammaproteobacteria; order Xanthomonadales; family Xanthomonadaceae; genus Arenimonas. The sequence continues at coordinate 11,829 of JANPOU010000031.1, forward strand.
GATGATGGCCGAATGGCAAATGATTGGCAAAAAGGCAATGGGCTTAAAGGCATGACTGAGCGCTTGGAAAATAGCGGTGGCGGTTTACGTTGCCAGCATGCCAGCAACGGCGGTATGCAAATTGATGCATGGCTTCCGGTGACTGTATGAGTCCGCGTATACGATTGGCGTTGGCTGATGATCAAGCATTAGTTCGACTAGGCTTGAAAGCTTTGTTGAGCAGTTTTGAGCGCTTAGAGATTGTGATTGAAGCCCAAAACGGTCAGCAGTTGTTGGATGAACTCGAAACCAGCCCAGTGGATGTCATACTTTCTGATATTCGCATGCCGGGCATGGATGGCTTTCAGATGCTAAAGCGCCTACAGGAAATGCAGCTGAATATTCCGGTTATCTTGCTAACAACCTTCGATGAACCGGATTTCCCATTGCAAGCCGCTGCCAATGGTGCCAAGGGATTTTTGCTCAAAGATGCCTCGCCTGAGCAGTTATTCGATGCCATACTGCGCGTGGTAAACGGTGAAACTTTATTGGCGCCGGTTGCAACCAATCAAGTGCGCGCGCACTACACCTACCACGACACAACACAGCCCACCGATACCTTCAATGATCGTGAAATTGCTATTTTGCGATTATTAGCAGGCGGCTATTCCAACAAAGAAATTGCTACGGCGGTGTTTCTATCGGAAGGCACTGTTAAAAATTATGTGTCTGATATCTTAGACAAGCTTGGCGCACGCGATAGAACCCGCGCAGTTCTGAAAGCTATCACCTTAAAAATTATTTGAGTGAGCTTGCTTTAAATTCGCGTATGTTCAAGTGGCCGTTCTCTGTGCATTAAAGTCCACTCGGCATGCTCTGCCAATGCTGCTTCACCGAGTGTTCGTAGTATTTGCCTTTGCTCAATAATGCCGCTGCAGGTAGTTAGCCGGCGTTGCGCGGCAGAAAATATACGCTGCATAAAACGGTATTGCTTGATCAGTTCTTTATCAGCCTTTTTGTAGGCATATGCCTCATGCACGGCGGCAGCTACCGACAATATACCCATGGAGGCAACCATGATGTTCTGAAGATTGTCTTGTAATAAGCGCGCAAAAATAACTAGCACCACACTGATGGTTATGCCCAACCATAAGCAGGCATTGCCGAGCATTTCAGAGCGCTGATGTAGGCGCGTACGTTTTTCTGAGGTAGTACTGTAGTATTTCAACTGCCCGGAATGTTCCGGATCGCCAATCCATTCCTCAATAACCGCATTGACTTGCTCTGCGCCCGTTGCGCACGACTTGATAAGGCCATCGATGCTTGCTGCACGCATAATATTGCGAATCCAGCCAAGTTCAATATCTTGTTTCTGCAAAAAGTTGTCGTGTGCGAAAGACGGCGTGTTGTTATCTACAATACCCGCCCTGCGCCAATACGATTGGACACGCAATCCTTCTGCTAGTGCTCGGTAGTCGATATATTTACGATGCCATTCACGGCGTTTGGCCACGCTTGCAATGCCAAGCCCAGCCAAGAAAAATACCAAAAATAAATACAGCATTTCATCTTGGGAATGAATATCAGAATATAAAATGAATGCAAAGCCCATTAGCGCAGCAAGCAAATAAGTGGCCTTAAGCACCCGGCTAACACGGTGCTGATAGGTGGTGGCTAGCCAATCGGCAACACGAAACAAATGATGAATTGGGCAGTCTAAATTGGCTTTTACTTCAACCGATTGTGCATCAATGTCTTTTTTGTAGCGATGCCAATCCATATTGAATTCGGCATGTCGGCGGAACATAAGATTGAACGCTTCAGGCATCGCCGAATGGCGAATCAAGGCTTGATCCGAGGTCAGCCAACAGCATTCTTGCGTAACAGAGCTGGCAATAGTATTTTGTCGGCCAACAGGAATATGGTAAACCAAGGATTCTTCATCAAGGCCCAGCATCCCTAGTGCTGCGCGGCGTCGATCAATCGTACCGGGCAAGGTGCCATGCAGGTGAAATGCCACCACTTGTGCGGTGCCACCTAACAGCTCAGATTCATTGCCATCCCAGAGTGCCAGCAAAATATGGCAATGGCTTGAGACAAAAACCCCGGCTTGCGCGTATTGAAAATCACGTTCGGGGCCAGGCTGGCTAATTGATTCTGAGTTAATTTCGTAACCAAGGGGCAAAACCAGCACTTCGGCATGGTCACGCTGATGATTGAACAAGGCTAGCGCTTCGGGGCTCTCGAAATCAGCTTGATAAAACTCGGATTCAAAAGGCAATGGCGCAATCACCGGAATACCAAGTTGCATCGCCACTTTGGTCACCAGCTGGTCGCTGCCATCGGCTAATGATGACAGTAAACATAAGGGCAAGTCTGGATAGCGTCGTTGCAAATCAATAAAGAAGCGCTGCGTTTGCTCCTGTATGCCTTCAAGCTCATCATCTCGAAGATTACGATGACCAGTAACCCCTATCACTAAACGTGTTGAGGTTTGACTATCAGCGAGCTGACCCATGAATTACCTCGATGTGGTGCAACAATAGTTTCATTATAGGCATTTACACTGTTTTGTGTGGCGGATTATTGATTGTTGGCCATACCTGCAGAAAGCCATGCTTGCAGTTGCGGTGCGCTTTCAAATTGCCCAATATGTCGGCGCAGCAATCGGCCATCTGGGCTTATTAATACGGTGAATGGCAATACCCCCCAGCCATTGCCCATACGGCTAGAGCTATCTTGCTGGCTTGGAAATTCTTGGTATGAAACAAATGCTATAGGTGTTTCTTCAAGAAACGCTTTGGCTTCTGCAGGATTATCCAAGGCAATGCCGACGACCTCATAGCGGCCAGCACTTTGCGTATTCAATTCGTTGAGTAATGGCATTTCTTTACGGCATGGCGCGCACCAGCTCGCCCAATAATTAATCACTTGCCAATGGCCGGGCTTGGGCAAACGCTGTGGCTGGCCTGAAAAATCCATCACGGTGAATACCGGAACACGATGTCCTATTTTATACGTGCCATGCACAGCATTTTTCTCAGGTGTAAATACTTCTTGAAATAGCCATTGCCCAATGTTGGTGCGAAGTAAGGCGCCCGGGCCAGTGATTACCACGCTGCTGACTAATCCGATTAGCCCGGCAACGAGTGCCAACCCTAGAATCAACAGAATTTTTTTCATCGCTGTGCTTGCAGTGCTTTACGCATAATATCCATGGTGAGTATTTGAGGCAGTTTTTTACCAGCGCCCGGGCCATTTGGATACACCACATACAGCGGAACGCCAGGTGTTTTGTAAAGGTCTAGAAAAGCGGTGATCTCGGTATCTTGATTGGTCCAATCGCCCACTAAATATACGGTGTCGGTATCTTTCAACAGTTTCGTGAAGGCGTCAGTATGCAGCACGGCCTTTTCATTGACTTTGCAGGTTATGCACCAATCGGCGGTCATATCCACAAACACTGGCTTACCTTGCGAACGCAATTCGGTTAAGCGCGCGGTGCTGAAGGCTTCGTAGTTCTTGCCAACAGTGGCCACAGCTTTTGCTGGCAATGTTTGTTGCAGCGCAAAACTAAAGCTGAGTGCCGCAAGAATGGCAATAAGCAACACCGCCCCTTTTTTGCCTAGGCTCGGCTGCATTTTCTGGCGCTCAAACCACCATAACGCGGCAGTGAGTGTGATGGCGCTAATTAGCAGTAAGCCTAAGCCATTCACACCTTTTTGATTGCCGAATACCCATGCCAACCATGCGGCAGTGAAATACATCGGATAGGCCAGCCAATGTTTAAGTGTGTCCATCCAAGCACCGGGCTTCGGCAATTTAGCGGCTAATGTCGGCATAAAGCCAATCAGTAGAAACGGCGCAGCCAAGCCAAAACCCAACGCTAAAAACACAGCCAGTGCTAAGAGCCAGTGGGCACTGAATGCATACGCCAAGGCGCTGCCCATAAATGGTGCGGTGCACGGGCTAGCCACCACAACCGCCAACACGCCGGTGAAAAAATCGCCAGCAGGCCCCGATTTTTCAGTTAAAGATTGGCCCATACCAGCAAAGCCTGAGCCCCAATTAAATAGCCCAGACATCATCAAGCCAATAGCAAACATTAGTAACGCCAATGCCCCAATCACAATCGGCTGCTGCAATTGAAAGCCCCAGCCTAAAGCTTGGCCCGCACTGCGCAAAGCGAGTACACCAATGCCTAATGCTGCAAAACTGCTCATCACGCCTGCGGTATACCAGAGGGCGTGTTGGCGCGCATGGCCAGCGCTGCCAGCTTGTGCCAAGGCCATCGCTTTAAACGACAATACCGGCAACACACATGGCATTAAGTTTAGAATCAAGCCGCCCAATAAGGCTAATAAAATAGCTGGCAGCCAACCTGCCGTAGGAGCGCCTTTAGGCGCGATATCAGGCGTTATTCCAGCCACGGTCGCGCCTAAAGGCGCTCCTACAGCTGCGATTATGCCGCCCGCTGGCAATTGCAATTGGAAATTCTTGGTCATTGGCGGGTAGCAAATGCCGTCTATTTTGCAACCCTGATAATCAACACGAATACTCAAATTGGCGGCATCGGTTGAGGTTCGCATCAGTGCCAGCGGAATTTCCACTTGCTTGAAATACACCGGCACATCGCCGAATTCCGGATCAAGATATTGTTCGGCAGCAGGCAATGCTGGTTTGTCGAGCATCACCGACGCATCGTTGCTGCTCAGCGCAAACTGCATTTTATTTTGATACAGATAATAGCCTTGAGCTGGCGTCATGCGCACCAAAATGCTATCGGCATCATTGATAATCGCTTCAACAATAAATGCTTGATCTTCCGGCAAAGCTTTATCACCACTGAGCAAATCATTGCCGGTTTTTCCTAAGCCTAGCAACTCAACACCTCTATTACTGGTAGCTGAGCTCGTCGAAGCTGCTAAAGCCGCCGAAGCAGTCGAAGCAGTCGAAGCAGTTGAAGTTGGCAGAGTTACGCTGAGCAGTTTCGTTGTTGGCGGATAACACACACCAATATCGGCGCAACCTTGGAATTTAATTTTCAGCGCAATCACGCGTAGTTGTTTTGGATTTTGAATTTGTACAGTTGCCGATACTTGCTGGCGATAGGTTTCTACATCACCAAAAAATTCATCACGGTATTTCTTGCCAGCGGGCAGCGCCATCTTGCCAACAATGACTGATGCATCAACAGCGCTAACGGCGAAGCGGTGCTTATACAAATAATAGCCTTTGGCAATTCCCCAGTTGATTTGTATTTCGTTGGCAGAATTGGCTTGAATTGTTATCGGGTAGGCTTGCTCAACCGGCAGCAAATCGGCTTCTGAAACAGCCGTGACCGATTGAGTTAAAGCTAAAAACAGCGCCAATGCGGCGAATAATGATTTCACTGGGTTTCCGAGGATTCAATACGTTAGTACATTCTACAATATTGGAAAGGCTGTTTTTTTCAGGTGAACCCTTGAAACTGCCAAAGCTCTGCCCCAACTACTAAGCATCCCAGATGGGATTTTGTACTCAAACATTAGCACTCACCCCATTAGAGTGCTAAAATAGTCCACCATTGCTAATCTAACATATTGTTTTTAAACATAAAGGTAAACTATGAACATCAAGCCATTGCATGATCGCGTCGTTATTAAACGCATGGAAGAAGAAAAACTGTCCGCTGGCGGCATCGTCATTCCAGATTCGGCCACAGAAAAGCCGATGAAAGGCGAGGTGTTGGCTGTTGGTGCGGGCAAGCCTTTGGATAACGGCAGCGTGCGCGCTCCAGTTGTTAAGGTTGGCGATAAAGTATTGTTTGGCAAATACGCCGGCACCGAAATCAAATTCGAAGGCAATGATATTTTAGTAGTTAAAGAAGACGACATTTTGGCAATACTTGGCTGATATGTATTTTGAATCTGTATGGCGCGCCGAGGCACGCCCTATGATTTTCATTTTTTGAATAATTTTTAAAGGAATTTATTTATGGCAGCAAAAGATATCCGTTTCGGCGAAGACGCGCGTGCGCGTATGGTCAAAGGCGTCAACATATTAGCCAATGCCGTGAAAGCAACACTCGGCCCAAAAGGCCGCAATGTGGTGTTAGATAAAAGCTACGGCGCACCAACCATCACCAAAGATGGCGTGTCAGTAGCCAAAGAAATCGAACTGGCTGATAAGTTTGAAAACATGGGCGCACAGATGTTGAAAGAAGTGGCATCGAAAACATCCGATAACGCTGGCGACGGCACCACCACCGCTACCGTTTTGGCACAAGCGATGATTCGTGAAGGTATGAAAGCCGTTGCCGCCGGTATGAATCCTATGGATTTGAAACGCGGTATGGACAAAGCGGTTATCGCGGCTACTGAAGAATTGAAAAAACTCTCCAAGCCGTGCGCTACCAGTAAAGAAATTGCGCAAGTTGGTTCTATTTCGGCTAACTCCGATTACAACATCGGTGAATTGATTGCCAAAGCCATGGATAAAGTTGGTAAAGAAGGCGTGATTACTGTTGAAGAAGGTTCGGGCCTAGACAACGAACTCGACGTAGTGGAAGGCATGCAGTTTGATCGCGGCTATTTGTCTCCGTACTTCGTGAACAACCAGCAGTCGATGTCGGCTGAATTGGAAGATCCGTTCATTTTGTTGTACGACAAAAAAGTCTCTAACGTCCGTGATTTGCTACCGGTATTGGAAGCAGTAGCCAAAGCCGGCAAGCCATTATTGATTGTGGCTGAAGAAGTGGAAGGCGAAGCCTTAGCCACTTTGGTGGTCAACACCATTCGCGGCATTGTGAAAGTTTGCGCCGTGAAAGCGCCAGGCTTCGGCGATCGCCGTAAAGCGATGTTGGAAGATATGGCCATCTTAACCGGCGGTACGGTTATTTCTGAAGAAGTCGGTTTGTCTTTGGATAAAGCCACCCTTAAAGATCTTGGCCGCGCCAAGAAAATCCAAGTGTCGAAAGAAAACACCACCATCATTGATGGCGCCGGTGAAGCAGACGGCATTCAAGCACGCATCAAGCAAATTAAAGCGCAAATTGAAGACACCTCGTCCGATTATGACCGCGAAAAACTGCAAGAACGTGTGGCTAAATTGGCCGGCGGCGTTGCAGTGATTAAAGTTGGCGCAGCTACTGAAGTGGAAATGAAAGAAAAGAAAGCCCGCGTGGAAGATGCTCTGCATGCAACCCGCGCAGCGGTTGAAGAGGGCGTAGTTCCTGGCGGCGGCGTGGCATTAATTCGTGCGTTGTCGGCCATTGGCAATCTGAAAGGTATTAATGAAGACCAAAACGTCGGTATTGCTTTGGCTTTGCGTGCTATGGAATCGCCTTTGCGTGAGATCGTTACCAACTGCGGCGAAGAGCCATCGGTTGTGTTGAACAACGTTAAGCAAGGTACCGGTAACTACGGCTACAACGCGGCCACTGGCGAATACGGCGACATGGTTGAAATGGGTATTTTGGATCCAACCAAAGTCACCCGCACAGCCTTGCAAAACGCATCGTCAATCGCTGGCTTGATGATCACCACTGAATGTATGGTGGCAGAATCGCCGAAGAAAGATGAGCCTGCAATGCCAGGTGGCGGTGGAATGGGCGGTATGGGCGGTATGGATTTCTAAGATTTGCCCACACCCGCCGCTATGCGGCACCCTCTCCCGGCGGGAGAGGGAAGACACGAGAAATATTAGTAAAACAAAAACCCCGCAGCGATGCGGGGTTTTTTGTATCTAAACACCGCAGGCCAGCTAGCCGAAGCCATGCAATACCTCTGGCATATTGTGATGCGCGTGCATTAACGCCAGAATAATTCGTTTAGCTTGCCCACACCCCAACCCTCTCCCAATGGGAGAGGGGGCCGCGTAGCGGCGGGAGAGGGCGTTTCATTGCAACAATCTTCACGCATAATTGTCCTACAATATCCAAATACAAAATATGAGACACACAATGCGTTTATTGCCGATTATTTTCATTGCTTTGTTTAGTGTGGCCATTCCCGTGCAAGCTCAAAATGGCATGGCATCCGGGCAGCCTGAAATAATTGATTTGCCAAGCAACCGAGTAGAAGTGATTGGCGTGTTGCCTGGCCCGGGTTTTTGGCGGGTCAGTAAGGGCGAGCATAGTTTGTGGATTTTGGGTTCGGTTAAGCCGGTGCCTAAGAAAATGCAGTGGGAAACCATCAAGCTAGAGCGCAAACTTTTAGATGCGCAAGCCTTGATTGCGCCGCCTTCGGTGAATTTGGATGCCGATGTGGGTTTTTTCTCTAAAATCGGTATGATCCCTTCCCTGTTGAAAGCTAGAAAAAACCCAGATGGCAAAACCTTGCAACAAATCTTACCGAAAGAAGTATATGCGCGTTGGCAAGTGCTGAAAATGAAATATATTGGCAATGATAAAGACGTTGAATATTGGCGGCCTATTTTTGCAGCGCAGGAATTGTACGAACAAGCAGTGAAGAAATCTGGCTTAGAAAATCGCAATATCGCTTGGCCGATTGCCAAAGATCTGGCTGAAGACGCTGATTTACCAATTATTCGCCCAGAGCTGAAAATAACCATTGCTGAGCCAAAGAAATTCATCAAAGAATTCAGCCAAAATGCATTGAGTGATACCGCGTGCTTAGAGCAAACGCTAAACACCATTGAGCGTGATGTGCAGTTTATGGCGCAACGTGGCGCATTATGGGCGGAGGGTAAGGTATCCAAACTCCGCCAAATCTCCTTCACAAATCAGTCTGAAGCCTGCCTTGAAGCCATGCTTGGTTCGGGTTTGGCGCAAAAGAATGGCTTTGGAGATATTCAGCAGCGCACCGAAAAGCTTTGGCTACAATCGGCCGAGCAAGCCTTGGCGAAGAATGTGTCGAGCGTGGCGGTGATTAATATGGCCGATTTAATCAAATCCAATGGCTATTTGGCAAAGTTGCAAGCCTTGGGTTATACCGTGCAAGAGCCCATCGATAATCCATAGGCAGCGCCGGCTAACTGCGTTAATCTATAGCAAACCGCTCCAAGGAAACGCAGTGGCTCAAGGGCAAGAAAATTTCAGCACACGGCTGTTAGCATTGGATGCTCAGTCTGCTGCTAGGCTTTTGGATTTAGAGCACCCCAATTTGGCGGCACAGCAGCTTTCTGTGTTGCCTCCAGCGCGCGCCATGGCAATTTTACTAGCGCTTCCCGAAGATATTCGCGAACAAGTGATGAGCGCCAGCGCAACGGGTTCAGCATGGATTCGCGCAGAGGCTTATGCACTTGGCACGGTCGGTTCGCAGATTGAAGAGCCGGTGGCGGCGTTTCGCAAAGGCACATCGGTTGCCATGGCGGTTGATTTATTGCGGGAGTTAATGCCGCAGCGTGAATTGAATCAGGTCTATGTGGTTGACCAAGATAATATTTTACTCGGTGTGGTGGCGTTTAAGGAATTACTGTTCGCCGAGCGTGGCCAGAGCTTAGATCACATCATGCATAAAAATCCTTGCACTCTGCGCCCAGAATGGCTGCTCAATGAAGCCGTTGCACAGCTTGCAGTGCAAGCAAAACTTACCTATCCGGTGTGCGATGAAAAAGGTTTTTTAGTTGGGCAAGTGCACACGCATCGTTTGCATGAGCAACAGGCATTTGAATTGTCTGGGCAGCCGGGTTATTTGGTTGGCGTTGATCACGATGAACAATGGGCCTCACCTTTTTGGCGAAAACTGCAATTTCGCCAGCCATGGTTGCAAATCCATTTGTTCATGCTGTTCATTGCGGGCGCGATTATCGGCAAATTCCAAACCGATATTGCTAATGCAACAGTGCTCGCAATATTTCTGCCAGTGATTGCAGGCTTGTGCCGGATGATTGGCTCGCAATCTTTAGCCTGCACTTTGCGCGGCTTAAGCCTATATAACACTGCAAAACGGGTTCGGCGGCAGATTTTGAAGGAAGCTTGGTTAGGCTTGGTGAATGGCGTGTTAGTAGGCGCAATTGCGGCGGCGGGCATGTATATTGTTATTTCGCGGCATCCCGAGCAGGCCAATGTACAAAAGCTTGCACTGGTCACGGGTATTGCTGTGGCGCTAAGTTGTATGTTGTCTGGGTTCTTGGGCGCTGCAATGCCATTAATATTACGCAAGCTTGGCTTTAATCCCGCGATGGCCGCCAATATTTTGATGTCGGGCCTTTCTGACATTATCTGTTTAAGCCTATTCTTGGTGATGGCGGTTAATTTTGCCATTTAATGCGTTATCGCCTCAGCTTGCGAAGGTTTTAAACCTGCGTGATTGGCCGGTTATTGAACAAGAAAGAATAGAGCGGCTCGCCATCGTGTCCGATTTTGCGATGGATGTAGTGCTGCAACAACCCGAATTGGTTGCACAATTAGATGCAGACCTTGAACCATTAGATTTTATTGATTGCTTAGAATCGGAATGGCCGCGACTTATCCGGCGTTGGCGGCGAGAGCAGTCGGTTAAATTAATTTGGCGCGATATTGCCGGCATCGATAGCGTTCAACAAACACTGCAAGGCAGTACATGGATTGCCGAGCAAGCATTAAGCAAATCATTCAATGCTCTATTACTCAGCATGCAGAATGTGCATGGTGTGGTTCGCGATGATCTTGGCGAAGAACAACACATGGTGGTTTTAGGTTTAGGCAAATTAGGTGGCAGCGAACTGAATTTCTCATCCGATGTGGATTTGGTGTATGCCTTCACTGGCCATGGCAACAGCGATGGCTTGCGTTCAATCCCAGCGGAAACATTTTTTACTCGGCTTGGGCAGCGCCTTGCAAATTTGCTCGATGAAATCACCGCCGATGGCTTTTCTCACCGTGTCGATTTACGTTTGCGTCCGTTTGGCGCGAGTGGCAGGTTATTGTTGAGTTTTAATGCCATGGAACAATATTTCCAAAACTCTGGCCGAGATTGGGAACGTTATGCTTGGCTGAAAGCGCGGCCTATAGCTGGCGATATCGAGGCGGGATATCGGTTACTGGAGGTGTTGAAACCGTTTGTATTCCGGCGTTATTTGGATTTCACCGCCATTGATGGCTTGCGGGATATGAAACGAAAAATTGAGGCAGAAGTATTACGCCGCGATATTATCGATGATTTAAAACTCGGCCGTGGTGGTATTCGAGAAATTGAGTTTTTTGTGCAGGCTATGCAAATTATTTATGGTGGTCGTACTAAATCTTTGCAGTTAAAAGGCCTGTTGCCTAGCTTGCAGCAACTGCATGCAGAAGCGCTAATTTCCGAACAAATGCACTTTGAGCTTGAGCATGCGTATGTGTTTCTCAGGAAACTGGAAAACCGTGTGCAAATGCTGAACGATGCACAAGTGCATCATTTGCCCGAATCTGAGCTTAGCAGGCAGCGTATTGCGTTGGCTTTGGGCTATGCGGATAGTCAACCATTGCTTGATGCATTGAATATTCATCGTAGTAATGTGCAGCGATTATTTTCAAGCTTATTAAACGAATCGGCAGACAATTCTGCTGCCAATGAAAGTCAAAATAGCAGCATAGATTTTTCGGCATCAAGCTTGCAGCAACAGGGCTTTACACAATTTGAGCAACATGCTGAACTATTGCAGGCACTACAAGGCAGCTCAGCAGTAGCGGCATTGAATGATCGTTCGCAGCAACGCTTGATTCGCGTGATGCAGGGCTTTCTGAGTTTGTGTCGAGCCGCTAAACATGCTGATCAATGCTTGCAACATGCAATTTCATTTATGCAGGCGATAATAAGGCGCGGCAGTTATATTGCTTTACTCGACGAACAACGCACAGCCTTGGAGCGTGTTGTGCAGGTGTTCGATGAAAGTCAGTGGTTGTCGCAGCTGTTGATTGATTATCCATTGCTGCTTGATGAGTTGCTGGATTCACGGGTGATTAATCAACACATCAATACACTGGATTTGAACGCGCAGTTGGCAGAGGCTTTGTCGCATCAGCATGATGATACAGAAATGGCCTTACTGGCTTTAAATGAATTCAAGATTAGCTATACCTTTAAAATCGCTTACCAATTTTTGTTCCATGGCTTGCCTGCTAATCAAGTGAGTCATGTGCTTACCCGCTTAGCAGAAAGTATTTTGCAACATTGCAACCGTTTAGCAAGCCAAGAATTACAGAAGCAACATGGCCGTATTGCTGGTGCTAGCTTTGCGATTGTAGGTTACGGCAGCTTAGGTGCGCGTAGTTTGGCATTCAATTCTGATTTGGATTTAGTGTTTTTGAATCAAACCGCGAATCAGCAAGTCAGTGATGGCTTGCGTTCTATTGAGTCAGCACGTTTTTTTCTCAGGCATGCGCAAAAACTGATTTCCTTATTAGGCTTGAGCACTTCATCGGGTAGTTTGTATGAAGTGGACATTCGATTGCGCCCAGATGGTGCGAAGGGTTTGCTGGTTAGCACCATGGAAAGTTTTGAGCAATATCAACAGCAGCGCGCCTGGGTTTGGGAAATGCAAGCGTTAGTTAGAGCGCGAGCTGTAGCTGGCGATGAGGCATTGTGCCAGTATTTTGAGCAGACTCGGCATGCACTGATTTCGGTCGAACGCGAAAAATCGGGTTTGCTACAGGAAATTACAGCGATGCGAAAACGCATGCGCTGCGAATTAGATCGCAGTAACGAAACTCACTACGATTTAAAGCATGGCATTGGCGGCTTAACCGACATTGAATTTTTTCTGCAAGCACAAATACTGCTGCATGCGCACCAGCAACGTGCTTTGGTTAATGAAAGAGAGGCGCCGGCAATCATTGAATGCCTTCAAAATGCCGGCATTATTAGTTCGCAGCAAGCGAATACAGTGAGCGGTGCGTACGAATATTTGCTCAACATGGGCTTGCGCTGCCATTTGAATAATGCGCCGCGAGTGGTTGAAAGAACCGCTGAGTTGGAGTCGATAACGGCGCAGGTGTTTGATGTGTTGGCGGAATATCACTGTGCGGTTAATTGAGTTCATTGTGCCATTTATGAAACAATGATTTTACTGTTGCATATATCATGGCACGGTTAAATCCACTAATATGCGTTATGTAGGGGCACTGTCAAGGTCCTATTCGCAACGGAATAGGTATGATTATTTTTGGAGAACAAATATGTCTGAAGCATTAAATCAACACGCACTCGATCAGTTATTCGGTAACGCACGTACTCACAATGCGTGGTTGGATAAGCCGGTCTCTGACGAATTGTTGCATGCGGTATATGAGCAAACTAAATGGGCACCAACCAGTGCCAATTGTTCGCCAGCGCGATTCGTGTTCTTGAAGTCGGCGGAAGCTAAAGAAAAGTTGCGCCCAGCACTCTCTGAGGGCAATTTGGAAAAAACCATGAGTGCTCCGGTTACAGTTATTATTGCCAGCGATTTTGCTTTTTACGAAAAATTACCTGAGCTATTTCCACATGCCGATGCAAAAAGCTGGTTTGTTGGCAATCAAGCCTTAATCGATAGCACTGCGCACCGCAACGGTACATTGCAGGGTGGCTATTTCACTTTGGCGGCACGCGCACTGGGCTTGGATTGTGGCCCAATGTCGGGTTTTGATAACGCCAAACTTGATGAAGCATTTTTTGCCGGCACGACCATCAAATCTAATTTCCTAATCAATCTAGGCTATGGCGATACCGAAAAATTATTCCCACGTTCGCCGCGTTTGTCATTCGCTGATGCCTGCCAGATTCTTTAACCTCACACACCTCATTATTATTTTTAGGACTATACACATGAAAAAATACGCCATCATCGCCATCGCAGCACTGGCATTCGCAGGTAACGCTTTTGCCGCTAAATACAGCATCGACGCTACACATACCCAGGTTGAATTCAGCTACAGCCATTTCGGCTTTTCAAACATCACTGGGCGTTTTGATCAAGTGATGGGCGAGTTTGATTTAAACACCGAGAATTTAGCTAAATCTAAAATTTCGGTAGTCATCCCGATAAGCTCAATGAGCACAGGTGTTGACAAATTGGATACCCATTTGCAAAGTGCCGATTTCTTCGACGCCGCTAAATACCCAACGGCAAGCTTTAAAAGCACCATGGTGCATGTGGTCAGCGACAAAGAACTGCATGTGATGGGCGATTTAACCATTCATGGCGTGACTAAACCAGCAACCTTGAACGTGACCGTCAACAAAATTGCCGAGCACCCGATGCGCAAAACGCCATCGGCAGGTTTCGATGCAGTCACCACCATCAAGCGTTCCGATTTTGGTGTTGGCGCTTATGCACCAGCAGTTAGCGACGAAGTTACCATCAACATCACCATGGAAGCTAGCGCCGCTAAATAGGCCATACGCCCAGCCCAACCCCTATCCCAGTGGGGGAGGGTGTCGCAACGCGACGGGAGAGGGTAAAATAGTTTCAAATCTCTAGAGAGCGCCACCATGACTGCCAACGCCGCCAACACCCCGAAAGATACCGTGATTGATGTGCTGCGTGCGCAGTTGCCGTTAACTTGCCCAACGCCAGACATGCCGCTATGGAATCAGCACCCGAAAGTGGTGCTCGCTATTGAAGCCACTGGCTATGCAAAATGCCCGTATTGCGGCGCCGAATACAAACTGACTGCTTAATACAATTTTTTACCATCGGCCCGTCGTTTAAAGCGCGCATGTAGCCATAAATACTGCTCTGGGCAGCGCCGGATCATCTGCTCGAATAATTGCATCACTCGCGCAGTATCGGCTGTTGCGTCTTCGCTAGGGAAATTATCCAACGTCTTGCCTATTTCTAAGTAGTAGCTACCATCTGGCAGTCGCTGGTGAAAAAATGGCAACACCAGTGCATTACTCAGTTTTGCTAATTGGTGCGTTGAAGTTAGGCTTAGAGCCGATTGATTAAAAAAAGGCACATAAACACTTTCGCCGCGCCGGGTTTCTTGGTCTGGCGCAAACCACAGTGTGCCGCCCGATTTTAAATAACGTAAAACAGAACGAAGCTCATCGCGCCCAAACATATTTTTTGCATGCCGTAGCCTGCCTTCAAATACGCTCCATTCAAACGCTTCTGAGTCGAACGGGCGATACATGCCGGCAACAGGCAAGCGCTCACATAATATTTTGCTACAGTATTCCAGCGTGGTTAAATGCGCCGACACCAACAACACGCCACGGCCACTTTGTTGCGCAGCAGTGAGGTGTTCAATACCTGCAATGGGCATTTCAGCATCTTGTTTGCGCAATGTGCCCCACCAGCCGCGCGCAAATTCAAATAGTGAGAAAGCCAGTGAATCAAAACTCGTGCGCCATAGTTTTTTTTGTTCGGCATCACTGAGTTCTGGAAAGCACAGTTGAATATTGGTGCGCGCAATATGGCCACGCTTACGCATAGCAATTCGCATGAGCCAAGATAATCCGTACGCCATTGGCCGGTACACAGACCACGGCAACCTAGCAATGGCTTCGCCGATAGTTATACCGAGCCATGCAAAGCAATTTTTCCAGAATGCGGGTTTTGGGCGATGATTTGACAAGCGCAGAGTCCAAGGCTGAGTTATTCTAAATCTGATGACTACGATAACGTATCCGCTAATTTTACGCTTTTTTTATGCATGCCTATGGTGTTTGCTAGTGCCTTTGGCGCTGTTGCATCTGTTGTACCGCAGTATTCGTCAGCCAGCGTATCGACAATTTATAGGTGAGCGTTTTGGCTTCTACCCAAATTCCTTGGCTAAGCCAATATGGCTGCATGCGGCATCGCTGGGCGAACTGAATGCGGTTGCTAGCTTACTGCATGATTTACGCGCTGAGCATCCGGATGTTGCGTTGCTTATCACTTGCCAAACACCGGCTGGCCGGCAAGCTGCGCAGGCGCTGAAACTGGATAATTGCCTCTGCGTGTACATTCCGTTTGATCTGTCTTTCGCTACTCGGCGTTTTATTCACCACTTTCAGCCGCGGCTTGCGCTAATTGTTGAAACCGAAATTTGGCCGAATCTGTATCTACGCGCTCATCAGGCCAATGTGCCTGTGTTAATTATCAATGCGCGAATGACCGAGCGTTCGTTCAAACGCTATAGCAAACTGCCGACATTATTTGCCAACACTTTGGTATTGGTTGATGGCATTGCCTGCCAAACCGATGCGGATGCGCAGCGCTTTATTGCATTAGGCGCGAAGCCAGCCAATGTATCAATTAGCGGAAATATTAAATGGGACAAGCGCTCTGAGCATAGTGGCATTTACTCTGCGCAACAGCGCCGCAAACACTGGCCACAGCGCCCCATTTGGCTAGCCGCCAGCACGCATGCCGATGAAGAGTCGATGGTGCTGGCTGCACACCGCGAAATTTTGCAGCACTGGCCGAATGCGCTGCTGCTGTGGGCACCAAGGCATATTGAACGCTTTGCGCCAGTGGCGGCCTTGCTGGCCACGCAGGGATTCAATATAAGTACGCGCAGCGTAGATTCTGCGCCTTCGGCAGATGCGCAGGTTTTTCTGATTGACACACTCGGCGAATTGCAGGATTTCATGCCGTGCGCCGATGTGGTGTTTGTTGGCGGAAGTTTGCAGAATATCGGCGGCCATAATGTGCTTGAGCCAGCGGCATTGGGTTTGCCAATTATCATTGGACCACACACTCAACATTTTGCTGAGATTGTTGCGGCCTTAAAACATGCCGAGGCGTTGTGTGAAGTGCCTGATGCTGCGGCCTTTACTAAGCAATTATTGCATTTGCTAAATTCGCCAAATGAAGCATCACAGCTTGGGCAAAACGCCTTGCGTTGTGTGCAACAAAGTTTGGGTGCTTTAGAAAAAACAAAAGCGCTGATTGCTCAGCGCTTATAGTTTTGTAACTTATCGATTAGCTTACTGGATTTTTTGTTCTGCATCGGCAGTCAGCAAGCGATTGACGTTTTCAACATCAGCCACTTCCAATGAACCAGCGGCTTGCTTCAAACGAAGCGTATTGACCAAATAGTTATGGCGTGCACGTGAGTATTCGCGCGTAGCATTAAACAATTGCTGCTGTGCTAATAACACATCAACAATGGTACGCGTACCCACTTCAAGACCCACTTCACCAGCTTCTAAAGCAGATTGTGCAGACACTACCGCCAAGCGACGCGCTTCAACTTCGGCTAAGCCCGCTTCTAAATTGCGGTCAGCATTGCGCACTTGACGGGTAATAGCGCGCTTGCTTTGTTCTAATTGTTCGGCAGCAATATCGCGTCGAGAAACAGATTCACGGACTTTTGATTGAGTATTGAAACCGCTGAAAATAGGCACAATTAACGATACGCTGATGCCGGTGCTATTGGAGTCTGTGGTTGAGAATGGGCTGACATCACCATTTTTTAAGCTACTTTTGCTTAGGTTTGCGCTACCATCCAAATACGGCAAATGCCCAGACTTAGCCAGTTTAATATCATCTTGCGCTGCTTCTAAAGCGAGCTCGCGAGCTTGTATGGTTGGGTTGTTGCTCAGTGCTTCAGTGACTAGCTCTGCAGTGGCTTTACGTGCTTCGCCAACAGGCTGATAGTCGTCTGACAAACCTTTAATGTTTGTGGTTTGCGCGGCACCTGTAATTTCATTCAAAGCTTCACGCGCATCGATAACTGCGTTGCCGGCTAAAATGGTGTTGGCACGCGAGGAATCGTAACGCGCTTTGGCTTCATGTACATCAGTAATGGGTGCAAGGCCAACTTCCAAGCGTTTCTCAGCTTGATCTAGTTGGCGTTTCACAGCACGTTCTTCGGCGCGCGAAGCGGCTAAAGTATCAATAGCTGTTAAAACGTTGAAATATGCCTCGGAAACCCGAATAATTAAAGAGTCATTGGCGGAATCCAGTTCAGCGTTCGATTGATTGGCGCGCGCTTTGCTACCAGACAAGCGGGCATAGTTACCGTAGTTGTAAATACTTTGATTCAAGCTGGCATTGGTGTTTTGTGTTGTGCTGCTGCTTTCAAACGTTGTGTTGTTGCTGAGCGTTCCATCAGAATCGTTTTTGTTCATGCTCAAACGGCCGTTAATCTGCGGCAGTAAACTAGAGCGCGATTGCACCACGCCTTCTTTCGAAATGGCGTTCTGCGACTCGCTGATAGCCAGCGTTGGGTCGCTTTGGCGTGCTTGCGTATACGATTGCATCAAATCAACGGCAAAACTGGGTGAGCTGCACAGCACTAAGGCGGTGGCTAATGCTAAAGGTGTCGCTTTAAAACGCATGCGGAATTCCTTAAATATTTAAAGTGTGAAAAGTGCTTTTGGTGATGCGCCTGTTAAGAACGGCACATCGGTTTCGAATAAACTTTCAGTGTTGAATTGTTCACCAACACGTGTAATACAAACGGCTTCTTGTGCCGGCGATACGCCGTGAATCACAAACAGGCGACCATTAGGGCGTAACCATTGCTTGAAGGACTCTGGGATTTTGGCAACTGCGCCGGTTACGGCGATGGCATCAAACTGATGATTTGGCTGATAGCTTAGTGCATCGGTGTGTTCAAATTGCACGTTAGTAAATTCAAGTTGCTTTAAGTTTGATTTTGCCAATTCAATAAAATCAGCATGAATATCAATACTGGTTACTGCGCGTGCAAGATGGGCAACACAGGCAGTTATAAAACCCGAGCCAGTGCCAACAATTAACACGTCATCATCGGCTTTAAGTTGCAGAGCTTGCAACATGCGGCCTTCAAGCACCGGTTTAAACATCCATTGGCCATGCCCAAGAGGCAATGCGGTATCGGTGAAGGCCAGGTTTTTGTATTGTTCCGGCGCGAATTTTTCACGAGGAATCGAACTCATGGCATCCAAGGTTTGTAAATCAACCACATTCCACGGCCGCACTTGCTGCTCAATCATGGCGTGCCGGGCTTGTTCAACATTCAGTGTCATGTCAGTGTTCCGTTTACAAGATGCATAGTGTAAGCCTTTTGCCTGTGTTCAGTAAGTGATTATCTGCGTAATTGCGGGCTTTAAAACGTGCCATAAGTCATTCCTGAAGCGGCTGTTCAGGCTGGTAGGCGCGAATAAACAAAGCCACCACTTCTTTCACGTGTTTTTCGCGTGCAGCTTTCGTTGGTGGCTTGCTCAGGCCCATCAATACGCGCATATGGCTTAAGCCTTTCAGCAGGCAGAAAAAGTGCTGCGCTGCTTGTTTGGGCTGATCGATGGTGAGGCGGCCGCTGGCATTGGCTTTTGCGAGCAAGGCTTGCATCTCACTCAACATACGCTCGGGCCCAGCTTTGAAAAACAACTCGGAGTGTTCAATATCAATACTGGTTTGCGCAATCATCATGCGGTGCAGGCTAATCGCTTTGTCGTCCATCACTAATTCCAAAAAGCCATTTCCAATAGCGATAAGTGCTTGTTGCAGGCTTAGGCCGTTGGGTAGTTGAAAACTACTGATGGGCAGCTGTTGTTCACAGCAGTCGATCACGCTTTGTGCAAACAGATCTTCTTTGTCGGCGAAATGGCTGTATAAAGTGAGTTTTGAGACGTTCGCCTTTTCTGCAATTTCCATCATACTCACGCTGGAAAAACCTTTCAGCGGGAACAGTTCAGCGGCCGCCTGCAAGATTGCTTGGCGCTTTTCGAGGTTTTTTGGGCGGCCTAATGTGGGTTTTCTCATGCTCATCACATTAGTGTACCAATTAGTTCAGTATAATGATAGTATACCGCTCAGTACACTAAATCGGATTGCTCAAATGAAACACCAGCAGCTGCTCGTCGCTACGCTCGCCCTCGCCATTACTGTTGTTCTAAGCGCTTGTACAGGCAATGAGAAAGTCCTTGAAAAGCCCTTGGTGTTGGCCACTCAAGCGCAAAGTGCTGATGCTGAGGCGCAGATATTCTCCGGTGAAGTGCGAGCCCGCCAAGAAGTTTCCTTGGCATTTCGTGTGCCAGGTAAAATCGCCAATCGCTATGTTGATTCGGGTGCTCGGGTACAGGCTGGGCAGCTGCTAGCACGCCTTGACGATCAAGATCTAAACTTGCAAAGCCAAGCCGCCAATTCTTCAGTTGAAGCATTGAAAGCCGACCGTGATTTGGCGCAATCAGAACTACGCCGTTACCGCGACCTTGCCGCTAAACAATTGGTCTCGCAATCTTTGTTTGACAGCAAACTGGCGCAAGCAAATGCCGCGTCATCACGTTATCAGCAAGCTGTGGCGCAATCAAAAGTAAACAGTAATCAAGCTTCATATGCGCTTATTCGTGCGCCAGGCCCTGGTGTGATTAGCAAGCGCTTGTTGGAAGCGGGGCAAGTGGTGGCTGCTGGGCAAACAGTATTTACTTTTGCCGCCGATGGTGCACGCGATGTGTCAATTAGCGTTGCAGAGCAGCATTTGCCAAATCTGCAACTTGGGCAAGTGGTTTGGGTGGAGTTATGGACCCAGCCGGGTAAAAAATATCCAGCAAAAATTCGTGAAATTGCCGGCAGCGCTGATGAATTGACCCGTACTTATGCAGTACGTGTGGCATTGGATGACAGCGAAGCGCCAACGCAATTAGGCCAAAGTGCACGCGTGCTGTTTTCGACTGTACAAAGCGCAACATTGTCGGTGCCGCTATCGGCACTAACCGAATTGAATGGCAAGCCAGCGGTGTGGGTGATTGATGAAAAAAATGCCCGCATTCATAAGCGCGCTGTTAGTGTTTCGCGCTATGGTGCGCAGGTCGCTGAAATACGTTTAGGCCTTACTCAGAACGAATGGATTGTGCAAGCTGGCGTGCATTTACTTCGCGAAAATGAAATGGTCAACGCGGTAGACAGAGATAACCGGCCGCTGAAAATTGGTGCATCGGATAATCGACCATGAGTGTTAATCTCTCGGCTTGGGCAATAAAAAATCGCACCTTAGTTCGATACGCTATGCTGGTCTTGGCATTGATTGGTATTTTTAGCTACCAACGGCTTGGCCAATCGGAAGATCCGCCGTTTACCTTTAAGGTGATGGTAGTACGCACTTTCTGGCCTGGCGCAACTGCGCAAGAAGTTAGCCAGCAAGTAACCGATCGCATCGAGAAAAAACTGCTAGAAACCGGCCAGTACGAATTTCTGCGTTCGTATTCCAAGCCGGGCGAATCAATGATTATGTTTATGGCCAAAGATGCCATGGATTCCGATAAAGTACCGGAGTTGTGGTATCAGGTTCGAAAGAAAGTTGGTGATATGCGCCACACGCTGCCACAAGGTGTGCAAGGGCCATTTTTCAATGATGAATTCGGTGATAACTTCGGCAATATTTACGCACTCAGCGGTGATGGCTTTGACTACGCCACACTTAAAAATTACGCAGAACGTATTGAACTGAATTTGCATCGTGTTCCGGATGTAGCCAAGGTTGAATTGATTGGTTTGCAAGATGAAAAAATTTGGATTGAATTATCGAACACCAAGTTAGCCACACTTGGTTTATCGATGTACCAGGTGCAGCAAGCCATTGAAGCGCAGAACGCGGTTAACTTCAGCAGTTTTTTTGAAACGAAAACCGACCGTGTGCAATTGCGGGTCAGCGGCGCATTCACCTCGATTGATGAAATTAGAAATTTTCCCGTAAGAGCCGGTGGCCGTAATTTCCGCTTAGGCGAAATTGCTGAAGTCTCGCGTGGCTTTTCAGATCCGGCTACGCCCAAAATGCGCTTTATGGGCAAGCCAGGCATCGGCATTGCGGTTTCCATGCGTAAAGGTGGCGATATTATTGCGCTTGGTCAAAGCCTCGAAAAAGAATTCCAAAGCTTGCAGAAAACCTTGCCGGCCGGTATACGCTTAGAAAAAGTGTCTGACCAACCAGCGGCGGTTGAACATTCGGTGGGCGAGTTCGTGAAAGTATTGGCCGAGGCAGTTGCAGTTGTGCTTTTGGTCACCTTTTTATCACTTGGTAAACGCCCTGGCTTAGTGGTCGCGCTGTCGATTCCTTTGGTGTTAGCGATGACGTTCGCCTGTATGTATTATTTCAATATCGGCTTGCATAAAATATCGCTGGGCGCCTTAATTCTGGCTTTAGGATTATTGGTGGATGATGCCATTATTGCGGTTGAAATGATGGCGGTGAAAATGGAGCAGGGCTTTGATCGCTTGTCGGCGGCGTCGTTCGCTTACACCAGCACGGCCTTTCCGATGCTAACTGGTACGCTAATCACTGCAGCTGGGTTCTTGCCTATTGCCACCGCGCAATCTTCTACTGGTGAATATACACGTTCAATTTTCCAAGTGGTCACCATCGCATTGTTGCTTAGTTGGGTTGCAGCGGTGATATTCATTCCATACCTTGGCTACCGTTTATTGCCGGATGCGCATACGCATAGCCTGCCAAACAAAAAAACCGAGCGCATGAAGCAGCGTTTAGCGTTGCTGTTGCCAGCGCGCTTGCAAGCATGGTTGGCAGATTCAAATCAAGTGCATCAAGATCCGTATGATTCGTCTTTTTATCGGCAATTAAAACAATGGGTATCGTGGTGTGTGGATAATCGCCGTACGGTAATTTTGGCGACAATCGCGGCGTTCGTGGTGTCGGTATTGCTATTTCGTTTCGTGCCGCAGCAATTCTTTCCGTCCTCAACGCGTCTTGAGCTAATGGTGGATGTGGAGTTGGCCGAAGGTGCTTCGCTAAAAGATACCCAGCGTATGGCGTATGCCTTGGAAGCGGAGCTTGCTAAGCGCAAAGACTTGGTTAACTATGTCAGCCATATTGGTGCCGGTTCACCACGTTTTTATTTACCGCTCGATCAGAAACTACCACAAACCAATTTGGCGCAGTTCGTGATTCTGACCAAAGATATTGAGTCGCGCGAAGAAGTACGACTATGGTTAATTCGCTTGATGCATAAAAAATTCCCGGCTGTGCAATCGCGGGTGGCGCGTTTGGAAAATGGCCCACCAGTCGGCTTCCCGATTCAATTCCGGGTTTCCGGCGAACATATTGATGAAGTCAAGCGACTTGCGCGCGAGGTGTCCGATAAAGTCCGTGAAAACCCGCATGTTGCTAACGTTAATTTGGATTGGGATGAACCCAGTAAAGTGGTACGCCTAAATATCGATCAAGATCGCGCTCGAGCTTTGGGTGTCACGTCATCACATTTGGCAGAATTTCTGCGCGGCTCGTTGTCGGGCACGCATGTGAGTACCTTTCGCGAAGGCAATGAGCTAGTTGAAATTTTACTGCGCGGCCCAGAAACTGAGCGCATCAATCTGGATTTGTTGGAAAGTTTAGCCGTGCCAGTGGAGTCAGGAGCTAGCGTGCCATTGGCACAAATCGCAACGCTTGAATACGCGATGGAAGATGGCATTATTTGGCATCGCAACCGTTTGCCAACCATTACTGTGCGCGCCGATGTGCTGGACGATGCAACACCACCCACAGTGACGGCGCAAATTTTGCCAAGCCTTGAGAGCATTCGCAGCCGTTTGCCAACTGGCTATTTGCTGGAAACCGGGGGTACGGTGGAAGATTCCAATCGCGGATCGATGTCGGTGGCAGCTGGCATTCCATTATTCCTATTAGTGGTGATGACGTTGTTGATGTTGCAACTGAAAAGTTTCCGTCGCGCGTTTATGGTGCTGTTAACCGCGCCGCTGGGTTTGATTGGCGTTACTGCATTTTTGCTGCTATTTCGCACGCCATTTGGGTTTGTGGCGATGTTAGGCACCATTGCACTCAGTGGCATGATTATGCGTAATTCTGTAATTTTAGTTGGCCAGATTGATCACGATATTGATGAAGGCCAAACGCCGTATCAGGCTATTATTGATGCGACCGTACGCCGCTTCCGGCCGATTGTGTTAACCGCGCTGGCCGCCGTGTTGGCGATGATCCCTCTCTCGCGCAGCGTGTTCTTCGGGCCAATGGCGGTGGCTATTATGGGCGGCCTAATTGTGGCCACATTACTGACCATATTCTTCCTGCCAGCATTGTATGCGTCGTGGTTCAAGGTGAATCGTGACACACCAGACTACCCCGGCGCTTCGCGCCACCCCTTCAGAAAATGAAGGGGAATGTAGGGGCGGGTTCATAACCCGCCCATTAAATGCTGGCAATCATTGGGCGAATTATTAATCGCTGTAACATGGAATTGAATGATGGAAATGACCCGAATTGATGTCGATGCAAACGATTATCTGATTGCCCATATTTTCCGCGCCGCACCAGATAAAAAACGCGCTCGCAGTGTGATTGTTGGCCCAGCTACCGCAGTGGCGCAAACCTACTACATTAAATTCTGCACCTATTTAGCGGAGCAGGGCTTTGATGTACTCAGTTTCGATTTCCGCAGTATTGGGCAATCGCTACTTCGCCCGATTCAGGAATACTGCGACATCGGTTTCAGTGATTGGGCCGAGCAGGATTATCCGGCAGTAATCGATTTCATGCATGCGCAATTCCCTAATCAGCCCTTGTATATTGTTGGCCACAGTGTGGGTGGTTGGATGCCGGGCGCTACGCGCGCTAGCCATCGAATTGACGGCATTCTCGGCATCGCCGCGCTTTCGGCCTATTGGGCCTTGATGTCCCGCCCTTACCGGTACGGGCATTGGCTAACCTGGAATACCTTAGTCCCGTTAACTACAAACTTGCTCGGCTATTGGCCAGGTTGGGCAGGATTAACGCATGATCTGCCGGCCAAACTTGGCCAAGAATTCGCGCAATGGGCACAGCTACCTGGCTTCTTGTTTGATGCGCCGCAGTTTGATGCGCGCGGCAACGCCGCAAAATTCACCGGCCACCTGCATCTTTACCAGATTTCTGACGATGCTTGGGGCACGCCGGAAGCGGTTTCTGCCTTGCAGCCGCATTACTCGAACGCCAAAACCAATGTGATGGAGACCCTGAAGCCAGCTGATTTTGGCGCAAAATCTATTGGCCACTTGAATTTCTTCCGCAGCGTGCACCGCGAAACCCTCTGGCCGCATGCGCTGGCTCGATTAACGGCGTTTGGTTAAGGGCCATATTCAGGTTCATGCAACGGCCTTAGCGAATTTGTGCGATAATGCCTGTCCGTTTTGCACCATTTAGGCCAAATCCCATGAGAAAAGCACGAGCACGTCGTCGCGTTGCAAGACTTCGCGGTAAAAAATAATTCAAAAACCCACCGGATGGTGGGTTTTTTATTGGGTGAAACTCCGTATACCACGACACTTTGGAAACTGTGTGCAACCCCAGAATTTACTACCAACCTTTTCGCCACTTTTAGCGGTTCTTAAGGCCATTTCTGAACTGCATTTAGGACATTTATCGGAGTTAGTTTTTTCAAGTCTTTGTTTTATATTGCTGACATGGTCTCGATTAGTTGTAAATGATGGAGTTATGCGCCTACCACAAATTGCTGCGTAGATTTTTTCTACATCCGAGTCGGTAAATATTTTTTGAGTTTTCGACTTAATATATTTAATATACGCGCCTGCAAATGTGACATTGTCTGGCATCGGTGTTTTAAATGTACTCCCGCCTACAAAAACAATTACAGAGAAAATCTTTTCTGGTGGCACATTAAGTAATGATTCGAGGGTTTTAACGTGTTTATAGTTTTGCCTTAGCGGATTTTGGAATCTGTGAGTGCTCTTGAAGTGCTTTTGTGTCCAAGTGGCCTCATTTTGTCCGCCGAATATCCAGCCGCTGTAGTTCTTAGTTTCAACCACAAATATGCCAAAACGTGAAACAAATATGTGGTCGATTTGAGTTGTGCCTTCAGGTGTTTTTAGCGTTACATTGTGAATAGCGCGGTAAAGGTCTTTATCAAGTAATAATCTTGCAGATAAGCTAATCATTTGCTCGCCCAAATAACCTTTAAGCAAAGGTGTTTTGAGAATAGATATGACAATTACTAATACAAAGAGCCACCAAAGCTGCTGAATAATTGGCCCAAAAATTGTTGAAATATCCATATATTTTATTTATTAACCTTTGAATATGAGCTCTTGAAAGAGCTCGCTATTCACATTCTCCTGATTCACCAATCCACCGTCAACGAGAATAATTCTTGGGCCAGTTCAGCAGAAACAATCGCTTACCTGCCCATTAACGCGAGTTGCAGCTGATTATGTTCTAATAGGCATTCAAGCAGGGGTGCCGAATGGCTGAGACATACCCTTAGAACCTGATGCGGTTAGCCCCGCCGTAGGGAGCTTCGGGCTCGCGCATCGAGTCTCCTGCATCAATTAGGACACTCCATGAATGCGCAACTGAACACCATGCAAGAACAGGCCCAAACGCTATCCGATTCGGTGACCACACCGATTATTGGTTCAAAGAAAACCTATGTACAAGGTTCGCGCCCAGATATCCGCGTGCCAATGCGCGAAATTGCGTTGTCGCCCACCCCAAAATTGTTTGGTGGTGATGAAACGAATGCCCCATTTGCGGTGTATGACACTTCCGGCCCATATACCGACAGTGAAGTGACCATTGATTTGCTGAAAGGCCTCGCGCCACTACGCGCGCAGTGGATTGCTGATCGTGGTGATACGGAGCAGTTAAGCGAACTCAGCTCCAGTTTTGGTAGGGCACGTGAATCCGATAGCAAACTTGATGACGTGCGTTTTGGCTATCGTCCAATGCCGCGCAAAGCCAAAGCCGGCATGAATGTCTCGCAAATGCATTATGCACGCCAAGGCATTATTACCCCGGAAATGGAATTTATTGCCATTCGTGAAAACCAACGTATTGAAGCCATCACTGAAATGCATTTATTGCGCCAGCATCCGGGCGAAGCGTTTGGTGCCAATATTCAGCGCATCATTACTCCTGAATTTGTGCGCGAAGAAGTGGCACGCGGCCGCGCGATTATTCCAGCCAATATTAACCACCCCGAAATTGAGCCAATGATTATTGGCAGAAATTTTTTGACCAAAGTGAATTCCAATATCGGCAATTCAGCGGTGTCGTCTGGTATTGCTGAAGAAGTCGAAAAATTGGTTTGGTCAATCCGTTGGGGCGGCGATACCGTGATGGATTTATCGACCGGCAAAAATATTCACGAAACCCGCGAGTGGATTTTGCGCAATTCGCCGGTGCCAATTGGCACCGTGCCAATTTACCAAGCCTTAGAAAAAGTGGATGGCCGCGCTGAAGAACTCACTTGGGATATTTTCAAAGACACCTTGATTGAGCAGGCCGAGCAGGGCGTGGATTATTTCACTATTCATGCCGGCGTGTTACTGCGTTATGTGCCGCTGACCGCCAAACGCGTGACCGGTATTGTGTCGCGCGGTGGTTCAATTATGGCCAAATGGTGTTTGGCGCATCACAAAGAAAATTTCCTATATACGCATTTTGAAGATATCTGCGAAATCATGAAAGCCTATGATGTGAGCTTCTCGCTTGGTGATGGCTTGCGTCCGGGCTCGATCGCTGATGCCAACGACGCCGCGCAATTTGGTGAATTGGAAACGCTTGGCGAGCTCACTAAAATCGCTTGGAAACACGATGTGCAAACCATGATCGAAGGCCCAGGCCATGTGCCAATGCATATGATCAAGGAAAATATGGATAAGCAATTGGCGGTGTGCGGCGAAGCCCCGTTCTACACCCTCGGCCCACTAACCACCGATATTGCGCCGGGCTACGACCACATCACCAGCGCCATTGGTGCGGCGATGATCGGCTGGTTCGGCACCGCGATGCTGTGCTATGTGACCCCGAAAGAGCATTTGGGCTTGCCGAACAAACACGATGTGCGCGAAGGCTTGATGGCCTACAAAATTGCCGCGCATGCTGCCGATTTAGCCAAAGGCCATCCGGGCGCACAAGCGCGTGATAATGCTTTATCGAAAGCGCGCTTCGAATTCCGTTGGGAAGATCAGTTTAATTTAGGATTAGACCCAGAGCGTGCCCGCGAATACCACGATGAAACCATGCCCAAGCAAGCGCATAAAGCCGCACATTTTTGTTCCATGTGCGGCCCACATTTCTGCTCGATGAAGATTAGCCAAGACGTGCGCGAATTCGCCGACCAGCAAGAAATTGAAAAAGGTATGGCCGAGAAATCACAGGAATTTTTGGCGCAAGGTGCCGAGGTTTATCATCCGGAATAAATGTAGGGGTGGGTTCCAAGCCCGCCCAACAATCTGTCCGATTTAATCCAGCTAACATCCTTCGACAAGCTCAGGGAACACAAGGTTCGCCCCTACGTGTGTTTTCTTTGGATTGTCATTATTCGAAGGCGCTTATTTCCTGATAGCAATAAGATTGAAATTGGCTTTCAAGGGGATTTTGGTGCGTCTTATGGCATCGGTTATTGTCACTGCTATTTCCCACACGCCGTTTGGATCCCCATCTTCGCCAATGAACTTAATGTATGCTGCAGTTAACCGCACGTTTTTTGGTGAGCCCTGTAATTTGCCGGAAGCGCAATCTATATTTTTTTGAGTGGAGATGCGCCCATTCGGTCTGGTGATTTTCAAATCACAAATAATCTTTATCTCGCCTGCCGCATTGGTTTTAGGGTTGATGAAGAAAGGCAGTATGGTTAACTCCTCACCGTAGCTTACATCGGCAGCTGTGCTGAATTCCGGAGTTGTCTCAGGTGATGTGTTCCATTTTTTCTCCCAATCCTTGTCTGGCGTAACGATAAGTAAGCCACCGAAGCCGTTAATGCTTTTCACCGAATCGGCATTCGGTATCGGCTCACCTGTATGTGTTGTCCAAGTATCTATTCTTGAAAGCGCAGTTTGTGAAAGTACTAGCATTAGAATCATCAAAGTGTATTTCATGACATCTCCATTATCTATGTCCATAGAACGATGCAAATTAGGTTTTGTCAATAGAATAGTAGGGGCGCTGCTTGCTGCGCCCAGTTTAATCACAACCACCTTAGAGCGAATATCATTCGCACCTATGCATATTTAAATCGTGGTATTGATATTAGCAACCTGCAACGAAACCCGCTTTTTGCCGCCATCCAGCCATTGCGTACCGATTTCTTTGAAGCCGAATTTGTTGTGGAAGCGGAGCGAAGGTTCATTCGGCGGTTCGATGTTGTACTCGCAGGCTACAACCGGCACCGCGTTATCAACAGCAAACTGGAATAAATCTTTGTAAAGCAAAGAGCCGATGCTTAAGCCAAAAAACGCGGGGTCAACTACGATGCGATCAATATACAAAAATGATGTATAACGTGCGGCGAAGAAATCGAAGTTTTCGTTCACATACGCAGCATTTTCGCGCATCGCCAATAGAAATCCAGCCACTTTATCTGCAACGACAATGACTCTGTGGTAATTCGATAACGCATCGAGTTCGGTGAGCCGTGCTAAATCCATTACGCTCGTATGTTGCACGGCTTGTGCGTTGAGTTCAACAACCCTTGCAAAGTCGGTAGATTCAGCTTTACGGATAGCGATGTCAGGCATGTTGTGTTGCCAATAATTCAAGTGCTGCGCGGCCACTTTCCGTGGTGATTGCGGCCAGTGTTTGTGTATTCTCTGTATTAATCCAACTCCACTCAAAGCGCCAGGTCCAGTTGTGCGGCCCGATGGTGCCGGGCACATTCATCCGGTGCTCGCCATCAAGGCCAAGCACATCTTGAAGCGGAAAAATCACGGTGTTTGCAACAGAATTGCAGCAGGCGCGAATCATTGCCCAATGCATATCCTCAGCATTGCTGTGCAAGTAGCGGGCAGCATATTGGCGTTCGTGTTCGGTCGTGTTATGCCACCAACCACGTACGGTATCGTTATCGTGGGTACCTGTGTAGGCCACAAAATTTCGGCTCCAGTTGTGTGGCAAGAAACCATCGGTATCGTCAGTTCCGAAACCGAATTGCAGAATTTTCATACCCGGAAATTCTAACGCGTCGCGCAGTTCAATCACATCTTGGGTAATCAAGCCCAAATCTTCGGCTACAATCGGTAACTTACCAAGCGTGCGTTCAATTGCTTCAAACAACGCTTTGCCTGGGCCCGGAATCCACACTCCATCCTCCGCGGTTGTGCACGAGGCAGGTATTTCGTAATAGCCGGCAAAACCGCGAAAGTGGTCAATGCGAAAAACATCAGCTTGATTGAGTGCACGTTTCATGCGCGCGCTCCACCAGGCATAATCTTCCTCGGCCATTTTGTCCCAGCGATACAGTGGATTGCCCCAACGCTGACCGGTCGGTGCCATGGCGTCAGGCGGACATCCAGCTACTACGGTCGGCTGAAAATTTTCATCAAGTGTGTAAAGATCCGGACGTGACCAGCAATCTGCGCTGTGGTGTGCGATAAAAATCGGTAAGTCGCCCATGATGGCAACACCATGTTGGTTGGCATAGGTTTTCAATGCCGCCAATTGTGTATCGAAGCACCATTGCACAAATGACCAAAAGCTAATTTCATGGTGCAGCCTTAGGCGCGCGATAGCTAGCGCAGTAACATCGCGCTCACGCACGGGCTCCGGCCAATGCCACCATGCCTTGCCTGTATTTTCAGTTTCCAAGGCCATGAACAAACTGTAATCGCTCAGCCATGACGCTTCTTGGTTTTGCCATTTGGCGAATAGTCTTTGTTCATCGACATTGTTTTTGCGATTGAATCCGGCAAATGCAGCACGCAACTGCGACAAACGCCACGGCACAACTTGTGCGAAGTTAACGCGTAATGTATCGAAACCACCTACTGGTGGTGTTGGCGTGTTCAACCAACCGGCAAGCACCAAGGGCTCGAGCGCCACCATCAAGGGCGAACCAGCAAACGCCGAGACACTTTGATACGGCGAATCGCCCGGACCAATCGGCGTGGTGGGTAACCACTGCCAAATGCGTTGCTCGGCAGAGTTTAGCCATTCAACAAATCGAAATGCATCTGGTCCAAAATCGCCAATGCCATTTGGGCTTGGCAGGGAAGTGATATGCAAAAGAACACCGGCTTGGCGTTGCTGCAGATCAATCATGGGGTTGGCTCCTGAGTAATGGGTGCATGCGCTAGCAGTACTAGGCTGTGCGCGGGAACATGATAATGATAAATGGATTCAGCCGAATGCACGGCATTGGCTTGGCTGCTTTCAAGCACAACGCGCCAAGGGCCATTGGCCAGTTGCACGACGCGCGATGTGGCCTGCGGGTTGAAAATAATGCACGAACTTGGTGATTGCGTATCACTGGCTTGTACTTGGCAGGCGAACACGCTATCGCTGCGATCATGCCAATCGGTGATGGTCATTCGAGTGCCATTTGGCGTATACCAATGCAGCTGTGGTGTGTTGCTGTGTGTACCTTCATCAGCAAACCAACGTGGCTGGCGCAGTAAGGGATTTTTTTGACGCAAAGCAATCAAAGTAGCTACTAAGTGCTGTGTCTGTAATTCCGACTCAGCCTGCGACCAATTCAGCCAACCGATGGCATTGTCTTGGCAATACGCATTGTTGTTGCCGGATTGCGAGTTGCCGAATTCATCGCCGGCGCAAAGCATAGGCGTGCCTTGAGCCAGTAGTGTCGTCGCCAATAACGCGCGTCGAATACGCAGACGCGTCTCAAGAATATGTGGATCATCGGTGTGACCTTCCGCACCAAAGTTCGCACTTACTTCGTGGCTGTGCCCATCACGGTTATGTTCACCATTGGCAACATTGTTTTTGTGCGAATAACTCACTGCATCGCTCAAGGTAAAGCCATCGTGCGCTGACACGAAATTAACGCTGGCGGTGGGTTGCCGATTGCCGTGATGAAAAATATCACTGGAGCCAGTCATTCGTCGCGCGAATTCGCCACGGCTAATTCCGGCATTCAGCCAGTAGCCACGCACCGCATCACGGAAGCGATCATTCCATTCCAGGAATTTTCCGGGAAAGCGGCCAAGCTGATAGCCGCCGGAACCGGTATCCCAAGGCTCAGCAATCCAATGCACGGAAGCCAACAGAGGGTCTTGCCGAAGCGCGTTGAAAAACGGCGCGGAAGCGTCGAAGCCGTTACGTGTTCGGCCAAGTACCGGCGCTAAGTCAAAACGAAAACCATCGACACCCATTTTCTCAACCCAGAAGCGCAACACATCCATCACGAATTGGCTAACGCGTGGGTGCGCTACACGCAAAGTATTGCCACAACCACTATGGTTTTCGTAATGGCTGCGATCGTCTGGCGTTAGCATGTACCAACTGGCGTTATCCAAGCCGCGCATGCTTATGCTTGGGCCGTCGGCGCCACTTTCTGCTGTATGATTAAACACCACATCAATCACCACTTCCAAACCGTGTGTGTGCAAGGTGCGCACCATTTGCCGGAATTCTTCAACGGCACTGTGCTGTTGATTGCCGGAAGTTAATCGTGGGTCAGGGCAGAAAAATCCAATCAAGTTATAGCCCCAATAATTACTCAGGCCACGTTCAAACAAATGCTTTTCGCTAAGCGATTGCTGCACTGGCAACAGCGATAATGTCGTTATTCCAAGGCGTTTGAAGTGCGCAATAGCAACAGGGTGCGCGAGTGCCGAAAAACTGCCGCGCAGATGCTCAGGAATGCCAGCAAGGGTCATAGTAAAACCCTTAACGTGCAATTCGTACAACACCACATTCGACAACTCATGGCGTGGTCTGTTAAGCATGCCCGGTGCTGTGCCTGGGTCGTTCAATACACGCGCTTTCAGTGCTGTACTGGCATTGTCACAAGGATCAGGATAACGATCGCCTTCAGGGTGATCAACTTGCGCGCCACAATGCTCATCTTGCCAAGCAAACGTGCCAACAATTTCACGCGCATACGGATCGAGCAAGACTTTATTGGCATTGAATCGTCGGCCATGTTCGGGTTTGTATTGTCCGTGCGCACGAAAGCCATAAATCAGTCCAGGTCCAGCATCGGGCAGCAAGCCGTGAAATACATCATCATCTGGGCCTTGCAAGAGGTAGCGTTGCTGTTCTGTAACTCCATCGGCACTGAATAGACATAACTCAATGGTTTCTGCACGCTGCGAAAAAACCGCAAAACGCACACCCTCTGCGCAGACATGTGCGCCGAGTTGTTCCGGCCGGCCGGCTGCTAGTGTTTCGATGCTAAGCGAAGTCATGCCGGCACCAAAAACAGCGTGGAAAGTGGTGGCAATGTTAAACGAATGGAACGCCGATGACCGTGCGCTGGAATATTTTCAACCTGTAAAACACCTGCGCCATTGCCTAGATCACTGCCGCCATAATGGTGCGAGTCAGTATTCAGCGCTTCACACCATGCACTTGTTGCATCATCGGGAATCCCGACAAGATAATCGCTACGTGGCACTGGCGTGAAGTTACTGATCACGATTACTCTGCCATCGTTGGCATCTTTGCGAAGCCAAGCCAAACTCGATTGTTCGGCATCGTCATTGCTTAGCCATTCAAATCCGGCTGGCTCACAATCGAGCTGATGCAAGGCCGAATGTTTTTGATACAACGCATTTAGATCGCGTACCAAGCTTTGAATGCCTTTATGTCGCACATCGTTGAGCAAAGCCCAAGGTAGTTCTTGCTCATGGTGCCATTCATTCGGCTGTGCAAATTCTTGGCCCATGAACAATAATTTTTTACCTGGATGGCCCCACATAAAGCCGTAATAGGTACGCAGATTAGCAAACTTTTGCCAATCATCGCCGGGCATCTTGGCTAATAGGGAACCTTTGCCATGCACCACTTCATCGTGCGACAACGGCAAAACAAAATTTTCGCTAAATGCATAGACCATGCTAAAAGTGATTTTGTTGTGGTGCCAGCGCCGATGCACCGGATCTTCGTGCATGTATTGCAACGAATCATTCATCCAGCCCATATTCCACTTGAAATGAAAACCCAAGCCACCGGCATATACCGGCGTGCTAACACCAGCAAACGCAGTGGATTCTTCGGCAATTGTAATAGCGCCGGGTGTGCTGCCAATCTCTGTATTAACGCGTTGCAAAAGTGATATGGCTTCTAAGTTTTCTCTGCCACCAAACGCATTCGGAATCCATTCAGTCGCTTCGCGGGAATAATCGCGGTATAGCATAGAGGCCACGGCATCCACACGTAGTCCATCGATACCCCAGCGCTCCACCCAATAGCGGGCGCTGCCGGCTAAGAAGTTGCGCACTTCGTTGCGGCCGAAGTTATAAATTAGCGTGCTCCAATCGTGGTGCCAGCCTTCTCGCGGATCTTGGTATTCGTATAAGGCGGTGCCGTCAAAACGCGCTAGGCCATGGCTGTCTTCGGGGAAATGTGCCGGCACCCAATCAAGCAATATACCAAGGCCCTGCGCATGGCAGGTATCCACAAAGCGTGAGAATCCTTCTGGCGGGCCAAAGCGAGCGCTCGGTGCATATAAGCCAAGGGTTTGATAACCCCACGAGCCATCAAAAGGATGCTCGCTAATTGGCATCAACTGCAGATGCGTGAAGCCCAGAGATGCGGCGTATGCGGGCAACTTTTCAGCCAGCTCATCCCAGCTTGGAAAAGTGGATGTTTTGTTATGCCGCCAAGAAGGCGCATGAACTTCATAAATGCTGATTGGTGCATCGCGGCGATTGGCAACAACGCGCTCAGTTGGCAGTGCTTTAGTTTCTGGTAAGGCGGTAACGCGGCTTGCTGTTCCGGGGCGCAATTCAGCGGCGCGTGCGTACGGATCGGCTTTACTTGGCAACACCACATTATTGGCATCGAGTAATTCGAATTTATACAAATCACCAAGCGTCACATGCGGAATGAACAACTCCCAAACACCGGCACTGTGCCGAACACGCATCGGATGTCGTCGGCCATCCCATTGATTGAAGTTGCCAATAACGCTAACTCTTTTTGCATTCGGCGCCCAGACCGCAAAGCGCACGCCCTCAATACCCTCTTGTTGCTGAGGATGCGCACCCAAAACCGAATACGGCGCAGGGTGATTGCCTTCGCGCAATAAATGCAAATCGTGTTCGCTAAGTTGCGGGCCAAAGGCATAGGCGTCCGAAAGTTCGGTGCTTTCGCCATTTTGCCATGTCACGCGCAATCGGTAGCCAAAAAATTTACGCCGCCGAGGAATAAGTGCTTCAAATAATCCTGCCGTATTGCGTAACGATAGCTCAGCAATGGCCTTGCCGCTCTTACTATCTATCACAGTAACTTTTTCTGCACCAGGCAATAGTGCTCGCAGCCACAATCGGCCAGCGTCATCAGCATGCAGGCCAAGCACAGCAAACGGATCGGCATGACGCGCTGCCAGCAAGGCTGTAGCATCGCTGGGGTTAAGCATGTGGCGGTTTAGCTCTCGGATTATTTGTTAACGAAGCTGATGACCAAACACGATCAACGTATTCCTGTACTGTGCGGTCAGCCGAGAAAGAGCCCATACCGGCGATGTTACGTGCAACAGCACTATTCCACGTAACAGGTTTTGCATACAACGCATCCACGCGCGTTTGCGCCGCGCAATAGGCCGCAAAATCAGCCAACAGAAAATAGCGATCCACATTCAGTAAATCATCCACCAAGGCTTTGTAACGCGTTGGTTCGCTGGCGCTGAACATGCCAGTGCTAATAGCGTCCAGCACAAAGCGTAATTCGGTATTTTCATTTGCAATTAAACGCGGTGAATAACCCAGTTCGCGCATCTCAGCAACGGCTTCACTGCGATGGCCGAATATAAATAATTGCTCAGGCCCAATCGCTTCGGCCATTTCGATGGTGGCGCCATCCCAGGTACCGATGGTGAGTGCGCCATTTAATGCGAACTTCATGTTGCCAGTGCCCGACGCTTCGGTGCCGGCGGTAGAAATTTGTTCCGATAAATCCGCAGCAGGAATAATGCATTCCGCCAAGCTCACACCATAATTTGGCATGAATACCAATTTCAGTTTGCCATCAAGTCGAGCATCAGCATTAATCACTCGGCCGATGTCGTGCGCTAAACGAATTATCAATTTCGCGGTGTGATACGCCGAGGCGGCTTTGCCGGCGATGATTACCGTGCGTGCTTGCCAGCCTTCACCATTCGGCCCATTCGGGTTGGCCAGCATGGCTTGATAACGCGCCACCACATGCAATAAATTCAGCAGCTGACGTTTGTATTCGTGGATGCGTTTAATCTGCACATCAAACAGCGAATTCGCATCCACCACAATACCTGTCTCGCGCGTAATACGCTCGGCTAAGCGGATTTTATTGGCCTGCTTAACTTGAGCCAACTGTTTAGAAAGTGTTGGATCATCGGCGTGTTCGCGCAAGTTCGCCAATTGCTGTAAATCACGGCGCCATGCATTGCCAATATGCGAATCGATAACACGCGATAAACTTGGATTGGCTTGTTGTAGCCAGCGTCGTGGTGTCACGCCATTGGTCACATTATGAAAACGTGTTGGGAACAATTTGGCGTAATCGGCAAAAATGGTTTCCACCATCAATTGCGAATGCAATGCCGCCACACCATTCACGCGGTGCGAAGCCACTACCGCCAAAGCAGCCATACGCACTTTGCGCCCGCCGGTTTCATCTATCAAAGACACGCGTTCAGCTAAAGCTTCATCGCCTGGAAAGCGCTTGCGCACATCGCTTAAGAAACGGTGATTGATACCGTAAATAATATCCAGATGACGTGGCAATAATTGTTCCATCAGCGCTACTGGCCAAGTTTCCAAAGCTTCCGGCATTAAAGTATGGTTGGTGTACGACACCGCTTGCGTAGTGATCTGCCATGCCGAATCCCAATCCATGGCGTGCTCATCAATCAGCAATCGCATCAATTCAGCCGGCGCAAGCGCTGGGTGGGTATCATTCAAATGAATGGCATTGTGCTCGCCGAGCGAATCGAGTGTGCCGAATTCCTGCAAGTGGCGTTGCAATAAATCTTGTAAAGAAGCGCTAACCAACAACGCTTCTTGACGCAGTCGCAATTCACGTCCGGCAGCATGGCTATCGTCTGGGTAAAGCACCCAGTTTAACGATTCAGCTGACCACTGCGATTTGGCCGCGCTGGCATAATCGCCACGCACAATAGCGGCAAAATCGACGGTCTGTTCAGCAAGTGCCTGCCATTGGCGCAAAGTAGAAACACGTTCGCCGTGATGAGCTGGCACAATAAAATCGAATGCACGTGCACGCACGCGCTCAGCTGGCATCCAACGTCGGCCACCGGCGCGGTCGGAATCCACCCGGCCACCAAAGCCAACTATGTATTCTATGTCTGGGCGTTCAATGTCCCATAAATCGCGCTCACGTAGCCAATCATCTGGCGCTTCCACTTGCCGGCCATCGGGAGTGGATTGTGCAAACATGCCGAAGTGGTAACGTAAACCGTAGCCAAAAGCAGGCAAACCTAGTTCAGCGAAGGCATCTAGAAAGCACGCTGCTAATCGGCCAAGGCCACCATTACCCAATGCTGCATCGGGCTCTGCTTCCAGCGCTTCAGCTAAATCAATGCCGCGCTCGGCAAGCAGTTTGCGTAATACCGGCTCCAAGCCAAGCGCAGCCAAAGCATTGCTTAGGGCGCGGCCCATCAAAAATTCCATCGACAGATAATGCACGCGGCGGCAAGGCACCTTGGTGCCACGGCTTGCATCGGCTTTTTGAGTACTGGCCCAGCGTTCAGCTAAGACATCGCGGCAAGCAATTGCGGCTAGCTGCAAAGCGGTTTTGGCGGTTAGTGTCGAAGTTTGCTGTGCTTCTAGTTGTGTAAAGCGCGCAATCACGTCTTGTTGTAAGACATCGTGTGTATTTTGGGTGCTGCTTATTTGGGTCACGGTCATATATTGTTGGCGGGTTGGTTTAAGTGCAGGGAACAACGCAACGCCGCGTCATTTGAACAGCATTCAGTGTAGGAGCCATAACCGCTGTGGGCAAGGAAATTGCATTCGTATTCATAGTTTATGAACAAAATGAATGAGGCTTCCGTTTGACTCAAACATGCTGTTAGCATTGACGTATGCAACGACGAATTTTCTTACAATCAGCACTATTTTTCCCTGTTATAGCAGTGCCGAATCAGCTTTTTGCCGAGAGCACATTCTGGCCGAGTGTGTTTGCGGCCATGCCCGCACAATTTGCGGCATGTGCCAGTAATCCCGATCATCGCGTGCAGATACTGTGCCAGTACCGAAAAAAAGGCAGTCAGGCGAGATGGCAGAAGACGAGTTGGCAGTTAACACCAACGCAATGGTTCAGCACCGCCAGTGTGGCGAAATTGCCGATTGCTTTATTGGCCTGCGAAAAAATCGCGGCACTGGGCTTGGATTTATCGGCCAAGATTGGATTTACCCAGCTGCCCATTGGCGGCGAGTGGCCTGCCGATGAGCCGGCTTTTGAATCTTTGCAACGAACGCTAACACGCATTTTCACTATCAGTGAAAACCCGCCATTCAATCGCCTGTACGATTTCCTCGGTGTTGATGCCATGCATCAGCGTTTGGCCGAATTGGATTATCCCTCGGTGCGTTTAATCAGCCGAATGTCAGCGCCGGTGAACGACAATATCCGAACCAGAGCTGGCAGGGTGCTAGATGCCACTGACAAACTGGTGTTTAGCTTTACTGAGCGCGTTGCTAAGCCATGCGTGTTTGCTTTTGGTGAGGCGCTAGTTGGTAAGGGCTTTTTGAAGGATAGCGGCGAGTTGGTTGATGGGCCACACGATTTTTCGAAGGCTAATTTTATTGCATTAGCCGATTCGCAACAGATGTTAAAAGCGATTGTTGATCCGGCATCGGTGCCGAAAAATCAACGCTGGGTCATTCCAGATGCAATGCGTGAACAAGTCTTGAAGATTATGGCGATGCTGCCGCGAGAGAGTGTTGATCCAGTTTATCCAGAAGCCGAATACCCAGACGGCTATGCCCGATTCTTTATTCTCGGCGATGTCAAAACCCGCAAGCCGGATTCGTTGCGCTTGATCGGCAAAGTGGGAGATGCGTATGGTTATTTAACCGATGTTGAATACATCACCGACTCAGCTAGCGAATGGGAATGCTTTTTATCAGCAAATATTTATGTCAATGCCGATGGTATTTTCAATGATGATAAATATGAATACGATAGCATCGGCTATCCGTTTTTAGCCGCGCTGGGTAGAGCAGTTTGGTCAGAGATCAATTCAAGCTAGAATACAGAAAAATAATGGGGAGTTAGTGATGAAATCTTGGACCGCATCCACCTTGGTAGCTTGCGTATTGGTTTTCTCTTCGTTTGCAGTAGCTGAGCAAATACCGACTTATGATTTGGTGATTCAAAATGCCAAAGTGTATGACGGCACCGGCGCTGCCCCGCAATCAGTCAGTGTTGCGGTGAATGGCGACCGCGTAGTGGCCCACTTGGCACATAATGCCAAATTCAATGCGAAACAAATTGTGGATGCCAAGCAGCAAGCACTAGCGCCGGGCTTCATCAATATGTTGAGCTGGGCCACGGAATCGCTCATTGTCGATGGCCGCGGGCAAAGCGATTTACGCCAAGGCATCACTTTGGAGGTGTTCGGCGAAGGTTGGTCGATGGGGCCGCTAAATCCGGCCATGAAAAAAGAAGCCATTGAACAGCAGAGCGATTTTCACTTCGATATTCCATGGACAACTCTGGGTGGGTATTTAGAATATTTGCAAAAACGCGGCATTTCAATGAATGTGGCATCTTTGGTGGGTGCTACAACGGTTCGCATTCATGAGCTGGGTTCTGAAAATCGTGCGCCAACTGCCGATGAATTAAAGCGTATGCAAGCCTTAGTTCGGCAAGCTATGGAGGAGGGCGCGCTGGGCGTGGGTGCCTCGTTAATTTACGCGCCGGCCTTTTATGCAAAAACCGATGAATTAATAGCACTAACGCAAACAGCCAGTGAATACGGTGGCGGCTATATGACGCATATGCGCAGCGAAGCCTATCGATTCAATGAATCTTTAGACGAGTTAATTGCTATTGCGCGACAAACCAACGCGCATGCCGAGGCCTATCATTTGAAAGCCGCTGGCAGCGATAATTGGCCAAAAATGGCTCAAGCGATTGCACAAATTGAGCAAGCGCGCGCTGAGGGTTTGTCGGTTTCCGCGAACATGTATACCTATACGGCCGGCGCTACCGGATTTACTGCAGCTATGCCGCCTTGGGTACAAGAGGGTGGGCTTGATGCCTGGATGAAACGTTTGCAGGACCCAAAAATTCGTGCACAAGTGATTCAAGAAATGCGCACGCCAACCAGCAAATGGGAAAATTTGTATTTAATGGCTGGTGCAGAAGGAACAAAGCTTATTGGCTTCAAAACCGATAAATTGAAACCACTCACCGGAAAAACCTTGGCGGAAGTGGCCAAAAAGCGTGGCACAAGCGCTGAAGACACCATTATTGATTTGATCATTGAAGATCATTCACGCATTGATGTGGTGTATTTTTTAATGTCAGAAGATAATGTCCGTCTTGGCTTGAAACAGCCTTGGGTCAGCTTAGGATCCGATGCCGAAGCATCCGCGCCGGAAGGCGTATTTCTGAAATCGAGCACACATCCACGCGCTTACGGAACATTTGCGCGCTGGTTAGGGCGTTATGTACGTGATGAAAAACTCACCACACTGGAAGACGGTATTTATCGCTTAACTGGCTTGCCGGCAAAAAATTGGAAACTGCGCGATCGCGGATGTTTAGCGGTGGGTTGCTATGCCGATTTGGTTTTATTTGATCCAAGCAAAATTCAAGACCATGCCACCTTCGATAAGCCGCAGCAATTCAGCACTGGAGTGAATGAAGTTTGGGTCAATGGCGAGCAGGTCTTGAAAAATGGTGAGCCGACTGATGCAAGACCAGGCCGAGTTGTTCGTGGGCCAGGATGGTTGGGTTGGAAAAAATAGTTAAATTTATTTTGCTTTAACGGCCATACATTCCACTTCCACACGTGCTCCCATTGCAAGACCATTTGCACCTAGTGCACTACGGGCAGGGTAGTGATCGGTGAAGTAAGTTTTATACACGTCATTGAATGCGGTCCATTCTTTGATATCAGCAAGCATGACTGTACACTTCACAAGATTCTGTAATGTATATCCATGCGTTTCTAATGTTGTTTTGATATTGTCCATTGTCTGACGGCTTTCTGCTGCGATACCGCCGTCAATCAGTTTGAGTGTACCGGGCAATATACCCAGTTGTCCTGATAAATAGAGCGTATTATCAACACGAACTGCTTCAGAAAATGGCAATCCCGTCGGCAGTATTTTTCCAGAGTTGAGGTACTGTATTGACTCAACGTTGGTCGCCATCGCTGCGCTTGTCTGAATGATGCAAGCGTATGCAAATACCAGTAATATTATTTTACGCATTGGAATAATCCTAAGTTCATTGCTGTTGCTGGGTGACTTCAGCTTTTATGGCTTCAATATCAAGCGCATTAATGTAGCGTACTAAATTCTGCCATAGCGGATGGAAGCCGTATCCACCTTCAATCATTTCATCAATGGCTTTTTGTTTGCTCCATCCATCATGAGTAATGCGATAAATTGCAATCATCATGCCGGTGCGGTCTGCGCCATGCTTGCAATGCACCAACACGGGCTGCATTGATGGCGTGCTGACGATACGCAGGAATTTCACTACATCCTCGTCTTCAACATGCCAGGTCTTGAAGCTGATGTGTTCCAAGCGCAGGTCCGAGTCCGGGGAATCCAGTTCAGCATCGTCCTTGGATGCACGCAACGAAATAACGGTTTTGATGGGGCGGTCGGCATTGCTAAGGCTGGTATGTGTGCCGAGAAAAATAAACCCTTCGCGCGTGGGTTGTGCCACGCGGTATAAATTCGCATTCACGCGAAATAGGTTGGGTAAACCTGCCACTGCCGCAACCGGCGTTGCCCACTCGGCAGGCCGCTCGCTGATGACAGCTTGTGATGCGCCGGCGCAGTCGCTGATATTAGCCAGCAAGCCAATCACTAAGAATGCGCATAATCGAATCAAACTGCTTCAACCCACACACGCACACCATTCAGTGCGGCATTGCCCGATGGACCGTCTAATTCGGTGGCGGAGGTTAAATCGTTATAGCTGGCGCCGCGTATTTTTTCAGCTTGTTGCATGTGTAAGCCTTCGCGCTGATGGCCAAAGCCATGCGGCAAACAGACCACGCCGGGCATTAGATCATCGCAGCTTTTCACTTCAACAAAAATTTCGCCTGATTCAGAGCGCACACGCACGGTATTTCCATCGGCCAGTTCACGCAATTGCAAATCATTTTTATGCATCAATAAATGATGCCGTGTTTTGCCTTTTACTAAGCGCGGCGAATTGTGCATCCAGGAATTATTGCTACGAATATCGCGGCGGCCAATCAGTTGCAGTGAGTCAGTATCGCCAGTAGTAGCAGTAGATGCATTAGCTAATTCGGCCAAGGCCTGTATAAATAAATCAGGTGCAGCTTCAATTTTGCCGCTAGCGGTTTCTAGGCGTTGCATTAGTGAAGGGCGCAATGGTCCTAAATCAATGCCGTGTTCGGCAGTTTCCAAATCTTGCATACTTAAACCAGAATTGCCGCGCGCTAAGCCCATCGCAATCATGTGTTTCGGTGGCGGCAGTGTTTGCCAGTCTTTGCCAATCGCTTTTGCAAAAGCCGCGCCAACACCATTGATGATTTCCCAGTCGGCACGTTCATCGCTTGCGCGTTCGCGTATTGGTTGGCTTAAACGCGCTACACGCCGCACCGCAAAGGCATTAAATACTGAATCGTAGTGATCTTGAGTTAGAAATGATGCGGGGGGCAGAATTAAATCGGCATGCCGTGTGCTTTCATTAATATAGATGTCCATGCTGAGCATGAAATCTAATTTCTCCAGCGCGCTATCTAATGCTTGGCCGTTTGGAGTGGACAACACTGGATTACCGGCACTGGTGATTAGCGCGCGAATTTGTCCTTCACCTTCAGTAGAAATTTCTTCGCACAATACTGACACCGGCAATTCGCCAGCAAATTCAGGAACTCCACGCACACGGCTTTGCCAGCGGCCGCGCGCACCAGGTGATGTGCCCTTACCGGTAATCGGCAATGCGGCATCGTTCACCAACGCACCACCGACTTTATCCAAATTGCCAGTGTAGATATTAATCAGCTGCATCAGCCATTGGCAGAGCGTGCCATGTGCTTGCACCGATACACCCATGCGGCCATACACTACAGCTTTTTCTGCGTGGTAGAAATCGCTTGCTATGCTTTCTATGGTGTCAGAATTGATACCGGTCAGTGATTCAATGGCGTCAATTTTAAATGCTTTGATTGCATCAAGCAGGCCATCAAAACCAGATAATTTTTCGGCATAGATTTGCAAACGTGCTGGGCCGATTTTAATCAGCGCTTGCAAAAAGGCGATTAGAAAATATACATCGCTCGCTGGCTTAATGAAATGGTGCGCGCTAGCAAGTTCAGCGGTTTCGGTGCGGCGCGGATCAATGACTACTAGTTTTCCGCGTGTGGTTAGCGCCTTGATACGTTCTTTCACATCTGGCACCGTCATCAAGCTGCCGTTCGATGCAATTGGGTTAGCGCCCAACATTAGAAAATAATCGGTGTGGTCAATATCAGGAATTGGCACCAGGAATTGATGCCCAAACATCTGCGCATTAACCAATTGATGCGGCCATTGATCCACTGACGAAGCACTAAATACATTTTGGCTTCGAATCAGTTTCAGCAAAAAAGGCAAATAGGCAATATGCCCGAAATGGTGCACATTCGGGTTGCCCAAATACGCGCCAATGCTGTTGGCGCCATAGTGTTTTTGCGTTTCCGCCAGTTTTTCGCCAGCTAAAGTAAATGCTTCATCCCAAGATATTTCATGCCATTCATTGCCAACCCGACGCATCGGTTTTCGCAAGCGGTCGGAGTCGGATTCCAAATCCAAAATCGCGTTGCCTTTCGGGCAAATGTGTCCTCGGCTAAACGGATCGGCGTCGTCGCCACGAATCGCTACAAGCTTTTCATCTTCGAATTGCAATTCAAGACCACAGATGGCTTCACACAACGGGCAAGCACGGAATTGGGAATGGCGAGTCATACATTACTCTCAGGGAAGTTCTGTGTTAATTGCTGCCATTGCCGCATTGAAGGTTGCGCTTGGGCGCATCACTGCTTCGGTTTTTTCCGGGTCAGGGAAGTAATAGCCACCAATGTCGACCGGTTTTCCTTGTACCGCTTTGAGCTCGCTGATGATCGCTTGCTCGTTGTCGGCGAGTTGTTTCGCAAGCGGAGTGAAGTGCGCCTGCAAGTCTTTATCGTCGGTTTGTTCAGACAAAGCTTGAGCCCAATACATGGCCAGATAGTAGTGGCTACCGCGATTATCGAGTTCGCCGGTTTTGGTTGACGGCCCTTTACGGTTATCGAGAAGTTTGCCGGTGGCATCATCGAGTGTATTGGCCAAAATTGTGGCTTTGGCATTGCCAGTTTTGGTGCCAACGTCTTCCAGCGACACAGCGAGTGCGAGAAATTCGCCAAGTGAATCCCAGCGCAAGTGGTTTTCTTCAACAAGCTGTTTCACATGTTTCGGCGCCGAACCGCCTGCACCGGTTTCATACATGCCGCCGCCAGCCATCAGCGGCACAATCGAGAGCATTTTTGCGCTGGTGCCCAGTTCCAAAATAGGGAACAAATCGGTTAAGTAGTCACGCAGAATATTGCCGGTCACCGAAATCGTGTCGAGGCCACGAATGATGCGCTCGAGTGAGTAGCGCATGGCGCGCACTTGC
Source organism: Arenimonas sp. (assembly GCA_031428155.1). Lineage (GTDB taxonomy): Bacteria > Pseudomonadota > Gammaproteobacteria > Xanthomonadales > Xanthomonadaceae > Arenimonas. The sequence continues at coordinate 56,323 of JANPOU010000031.1, forward strand.
GACATAATTTGGATATCCAAACCCTTAGTGTCATGGTCTTTTAGGTAGGTATTCACCTTCTTAATCATTTCATTTTCGTGTGGGCGATATGGGTCAAGCCAGAAGATGGCTGGCATACCGGATTGGCGTGCACGGGTAACCGCAAGCTTTACCCAGTCGCGGATTGGCGCGTCTTTGGTCTGGCACATACGGAAGATATCGCCTTGTTCAACATTTTGAGTCAACAATACTTCACCGCTGGCAAGGTCAGTGATGTTGGCTACACCATCTTCTGGTATCTCGAAAGTCTTGTCGTGCGAACCGTATTCTTCTGCTTGCTGGGCCATTAAGCCCACGTTAGGCACGGTGCCCATCGTGGTTGGGTCAAAATTGCCGTGCCATTTGCAGAAGTTAATCATTTCTTGGTAGATGCGTGCGAAGGTGCTCTCTGGCATCACCGCCTTACAATCTTTCGGCCTGCCATCAGCGCCCCACATCTTGCCGCCAATGCGAATCATGGCTGGCATTGAGGCATCAACAATGATGTCGCTCGGTGAATGAAAATTGGTAATGCCTTTCGATGAGTCAACCATAGCAAGCTTCGGACGATGTTCATGGCAACGGTGTAAGTCGTCAATGATTTCTTCACGTTTGGACGCTGGCAATGTGGCAATTTTGTCATACAGGTTAACCATGCCATTATTGACATTCACGCCAAGTTCGTCGAACAATTTACCGTGCTTTTCAAACGCGTCTTTGTAAAAAATTCTGACGCAATGACCAAACACAATCGGGTGTGAAACTTTCATCATGGTCGCTTTCACATGTAGCGAAAACATGACCTTGCTCTTGTAAGCGTCTTCAATTTCTCTTTCGTAAAACTCGCACAGTGCTTTCTTGCTCATAAACATGCTGTCGATAACTTCACCGGCCAGCAAGGCGATCTTGGGTTTCAGAATAATGGACTTACCACTGCTTGTGATAAGTTCCATCTTGACCTCGCGAGCCGCATCGAGTGTCATGGACTTTTCACTGTGGTAAAAATCACCAAAGTGCATATGCGAAACATGGGTGCGCGAGGCTTGGCTCCATTCACCCATGGAGTGTGGGTTTTTACGGGCATAATTTTTGACAGCATTAGGTGCGCGACGGTCAGAATTGCCTTCGCGCAAAACAGGATTCACCGAGCTACCGATGCACTTTGAATAGCGTGCCATGATGGCTTTTTCTTCATCATTTTTAGGATCATCTGGGAAATTCGGAATGTTGTAAGCATGTGCTTGCAGCTCTTTAATTGCCGCAGTCAACTGAGGCACCGATGCGCTGATATTGGGCAACTTGATGATATTGGTGTCGGGCAGCAAGGTCAGGCGCCCGAGCTCGGCCAAATTGTCCGGCACTTTTTGCTCGTCAGTCAGATAGTCGGAAAACTCTGCCAGAATCCGAGCCGACACAGCAATGTCGCTACTCACCACATCAACGCCAGCAGAAGCAACGAAAGCTTTGACAATAGGGAAAAGCGAATAAGTCGCCAGTAGCGGCGCCTCATCGGTCAGCGTATAAATAATCTTTGTTTTGGCCATTTTTATTTCCCTCGTTATTAAAGTATCGTTGGTAGTATGAACCGAGTTCAGGGATTTATGGTGACGAAAGTGATTATTCAAACGCAAATGTACACCGTCCTGTTTGCTTGGAACACAAAGTCATGAATTGAACTTGACAGGAAGCACCTTACGGAATCGTTAGGCTGCGAATTGACTCATGGGCAGCCGCTATATGTTTCGTAGTTTAGCAACGGGTACACGTTTAGCTGAAACCAAGCGTAGATGCAGCCACCCGTTATGGCAACAGCAAAGGCTAGCCATGCAGTCTATCTTTTCTTTTCTTTTCTGTTCTGCTTACACCCATCACTTCAGGATGACTTCTCGAATCAGCTCGGTGCCGAGATGCTTCCGATAGGCGCTGCGAGCGATCCTTGCCGCGTCCTGTTCCTTTGCACTACCAATCATCTCTACAGCAACTGCATTCTCTTCAGCACTTCGATCAAAAGCGGCCATGTTTGGGTAAGTGATCATGAAAATTACATTCGGCTCATCAGGCTTCCTTGGACGTGCGGTATACACCCGGTAGTCGATGATCAGCCCCGACTTCTTTTTCGCTTCATTTAGCGGCTTCCAAGTTGAATTGAGCCAGTCGACATACTCGTCAAAGTGGCCATACTCGATCTTCAAGTAGGTCACCTCGGTTACCGACCCTTCTTTGTAGGTGGTATCGAGTTGGGCATTCGCAGGAAGCGACAGTACGAATGCAGAGAGAAATAGCAAGAATTGAATTAAGCGGTTCATTACCTCACCTCGTGCAAAGATTAGTGGAGCCTAACAACCAACACAGAGACCGCCGGAACGGATGCAAAGCTTGAAATCAGTATTTTCACGGAGGTCACCTTGATTGCGTAGTTTGGTGGTTACACGCGGACTATTTGGCCATGCTTTCAATAGGCACAGCATCCACCGGCGAACCAAAGGCGATGAAAAGTACGCATGGTTTGCTGCCGACGCAAAAAGCCTTGTGCGGAAGTTTAGCCGGGCCGTACGCATAAGTACCTGGCTTTAAAGTTGTCTGTTTCTGTCCTTCATAGGTAACTTGAAGAGTGCCTGCTACTAGAATCATGCGCTCTGGTGACGTATGCCAGTGGGAGGCAAGCGTGGAGCCTCCCGGAACTTTTAAGAATATGTCTGCATTCTCTTTAGCAGGATCACCGTGCAGAACGGCGATTGCACAACCTTTCGGTAGGAACGCTGGGCAGGGCCCCCACTTGAGCTGAGGATCTTGATAAGTCCATGCTAGTGCCTTTTCCTTCTCAGGTGCCTCGGCATATGCATAGCCAATTGTCAGGAATGCGAAAGAGAACGCTGCTAAGAAGTACAGTTGTTTGTACATGATTCATCTCCTGTTTTGTTGTTTATTATGAACTTAGATTACCACCTAACAACCAAAATAAGGGGCTGCTGCACCGGATATGAAACTTGAAACCAATTTACGCACGGAGG
>JANPOU010000032.1:0-78281 GCA_031428155.1 Arenimonas sp.
GCCGCTTCCACTTCATATTCATAGCGTGCGGTTTTGGTAGCACGCATCGCTGCAATTTGCGCCTCTGCACCAATTTCGCCCGAGCGACGCAGCAAGGCAATTTCGCCTTTGCTTTTGAACAAGCGCAATTCATCCAGCAAATGGCCCAATTCCAGGAATTCGTGCGGTGGCTCAGCGCCCAAACGCATCTGTGCGCGCACTCGATTTAACCAACCCATCAGTTTCAGGTCGAAATCCGTATCGCGGCCAAAATGGTAATACACTCGCGAGCGCCCTTCCAGCAAGCCGGGTAAAATATCGTCTAGATCGGTAATCGGGTACGAATCATCAAGACGCAATGTTTCCACCACACCTTCTGGGCCGAGGCGTGGGCCATCCCAGGCTTCTTTGGCAGCATCGCGTTCACGGCAAAACAATAAGCTTGCGCCATGTTGGCGGCCTGGCACCAGCACTAACACTGCATCGGGTTCATTGAAACCGGTTAAATACCAAAAATCGCTGTCTTGCCGAAACGGAAAGGTGGTGTCTTTGCTACGGATTTTTTCATTGGCAGATGGAATGATAAAAATGCTGTTGTCATCAGCCATGTCCATCAGCGCGCGCCGGCGCCGAGAAAACTCTGCGGGGCTGATCATTAGTTCAGCCGCTGGCGTTTTTGCCGATTGACCACACGCTCGTTATACAACAGCACAGCGGCAACACGAATATATTCGCAGACCTCAATAAGCGCTTCTTCATCGGTTTCGGTGTCTTCATAATTCAAATCCGAGCCAGCAATCTTAGCTAAATCCTGCAGCGCTTCATCGGCTTCTTCAGATAACGCCTGTGCGGGCGTTGGCACCACACCAAAGCCACCTAAGAAGCCTTGACACCAATCAACCATGGCTGGGCCGCGTTCGGAAACCGGCATATCATCGTCAGGTAGCAATAAATCAAATTCAAAATCCATAATATCGCCAGCCAATTGCTCGCTAACCGCCACATATAATTTATTCAAGGCAGAACCGGTTTCAGCCTTGCCATCCATATCAGCATCAGTTAGTGCAAAGGCCAGCCAGTTTTGCGCATTGATGTTCGCACCCGCACATAAACAGCCTGAAATAGCGCCGTGTAATTCCGACGGGGATATGGGAATCTGTAAGTCGCTTAGCTGTTCTTGAATAGATTGGTAATCAGGCATTGTGTTGGCCATGGTGTATTTCCTAACTTTTTAGCTATTGTAGCAAATGTTGAAAGTATGACGTTTCGCTTGTCGAATCCACAAAAGGCTCCTAAACTTGAATGAAGGGGCTTCAAGACGACTTAACATAGGTATGGCATGAATAATGATTAGCCATAATTTTACATTTTCCGAAGCAAGTAAAATCGGGAATTACCTAACTTTATCTCTGTTCAAGATACGGAGTTATAGCTAACTGTGGCACTTTTATTTGTCAGCATCTGTTTTTCACTGATATTAATCAGCTTTATTTGGCTAGCTAAAAAACGTGAAGCCAATGTGTTGCAAGCTATTAATACTCGGCACGACGATTTACGCCAGGCACTGAAAGGCACCGGCGAAGCAATTTGGACTTGGCGCCTTGATACCCAAGAACTCACGCAAGTGGGTTTTGAGCCGTTAATTGATGGTCATTTTCCTGAAGTTATTAATGCTATCGAATTCATTCAGATCTACATCCACCCGGAAGACGCACCGGATTTCCACCAAGCCATCAATAATCACTTGCAAGGTCAAAATACTGATTTTGAAGTCAGTTACCGCTTGCGACATTACAGCCAAGGCTGGATTTGGATCACCAGCCGTGGCCGTGTTGTTGAATATGACGCAAACAATAACCCCTTACGAATCGCTGCCGCAAGTAAAAATATAAGTGCTAAGCGTGACTTCGAAAGTGACAGTCGTATTGCTCTCGCTGTGGTTAAAAGCATGAACGAAGCAGTGGGCGTGGTTGATTTGGACTTTCACTTTATTTCCATCAATCCAGCATTTTCGCGCATCACTGGCTATATCGAATCTGAAATTATTGGCAAAAGTCGCAACATCCTGAATTCAGACCAACACGACCGCACGCAATACGCGCTAATTCAAAAACAAATTGTGGACACTGGCCATTGGTTGGGGGAAATCTGGCAAAAGCGTAAAGACCAAGGCGAGTTTCTCTGCCATATTGAAGTCTCGGAAGTGCTCGATGGCAACGGCCATCGCAGTCATTTTGTGGCGGTGGTCAACGACATCACCGACAAAAAGCGCATCGAGCAAGAACTCATTCACCTTGCCAATTATGATTCGCTAACCGGTTTGCCAAGCCGGCCACTGTTGATTGAGAAGCTTAGCAAAGCCATTATTCATGCGCGCCGCAACCAAAACCGCGTTGCGGTGTTATTTCTTGATTTAGACAACTTCAAAAATATTAACGATTCACTCGGCCACACCGCTGGCGATCGTTTGCTGGTTGTTGTAGCACAACGACTACTAGCGGCCACGCGAGAGTTCGGCTTAGTAGCGCGACTATCTGGCGATGAGTTCGTGATTTTGCTTGAATCGGCTGAAAGCGATGAGCAAATTCGTGAATGTGCCATGCGTATTCTGGCGCAATTCAATAGCTCGATTATGCTCAGCGACAACCAAGCCGCAAACTTAACCGGCTCAATTGGCGTTAGCATTTTCCCAGACCACGCACAAACCCCTTCCGACTTATTAAAATTTGCCGATATTGCCATGTATCAAGCCAAGAACGAAGGCCGCAATACCGTGCAGTACTTCAATGAAGAAATGGATGCAAAATCCAGGTACCGCGCGCAATTGTTAGGCGGCCTGAAGATGGCCGTGGTGCGTAATGAGTTCGAATTAAACTTCCAACCACGGATGAGTTTGGAGACCAATCAAATTGTTGGCGTGGAAGCATTATTGCGTTGGAATAGTAAAGAACTGGGCCGCATCGGCCCTGATGTATTCATTCCTTTGGCTGAAGAATCCGGGCAAATTATTGAAATCGGCGATTGGGTGCTGGATGATGCCCTGCATACGCTCAGCGAATGGCATGCTCAAGGCCTTAACCACATCAGTATGTCGATTAACGTATCGGCATTGCAATTATTGCGTTCAAAACTCTCCGAACAAATCGCCAGCTTGATTGAAAAGCACAAAATTCCTGAATACTGCATTGAGCTAGAAATCACTGAATCAATGGTGTTAAGCCAAAACCCCGCACCATTGGCAAATTTGTGGGCATTAAAAGATTTAGGCGTGACACTTTCGCTCGATGATTTTGGCACCGGCTATTCGTCACTTTCCTATCTCAAACAACTGCCGATTGACACCTTGAAAATCGACAAATCGTTTGTACGCGAAATCGGCCCAAATGCCAACGACAATACCTTAGTGAAAACCATCATTGCGCTTGGGCATTCCTTAGGCATGACCATGATTGCTGAGGGTGTGGAAACAAGAGAGCATTTAGATACCCTGATAGAATTTGGTTGCGATGAAATACAAGGTTATTGGTTAGCCAAACCGATGCCTGCTGGCGAGTGTTTAAACTTTATTATTGAGCATGAAAAGAAAAGCAAGTATGTCGATGCCTTCGGACACCTTGACTCTGATGCCAATGCCATCTAATTTATAGCGATGACACAAGCCGATTACGCCACCCAAATACACGCTTTAGCGCAACGGCTTGATAGGCTGCTGGACGCTACGCATAAACTCGCCGGTGAAAACCAAGCGCTGAAATTGCAGTTCGAACAACTGTCCGTTGAGCGCAATCAGCTACAAAGCAAAAATGATTTAGCAAAACATCGCGTAGAAGCCATGATTAACAGGCTCAATGAATTGGAGCGTAACGATGAGTAATGTGGTGAAAATCAAAGTACTCGATCGTGACTACAGTGTGGGCTGTCCGCCTGAGCAACTGGAAAGCTTGCAAGCCGCCGCCACATTGCTTGATAAACAAATGCGCGATATCCAAGGCAGCAATAAAACCGTTAGCCTTGAGCGTGTTGCGGTATTGGCTGCACTCAATATTGCCCATGACTTTCAAATGTTGAAAGATAATCGCGAAAAATCCGATGCGGTGGTTGGCCGTAGCTTGGGTGACATGAACCGCAAGCTCGACGATTTATTCGATAATCTGCCACGCTAACATTCCTTTCACTACATCGCGTTATAATAACTTTGCGTCCTCTGCTGTGTTCGACAGCGTGCTCAACATTAGCCCTTGACCCATAAACACGACCCGGGAATCGGTCGAACCGTTGGTGTGCATGTCCGCCTGTGTTGCGGAAAGCCTAAAAACGGCAAGTCGATACCCACTTGATCCTAGGGATCAAGGTCGTTGGCAGGCATCGGCATAGTGGAGGACACTTTTTTAGGAATCGGCATGCGCAACGAACTGCGTCAGGAATTGAAAGCCAAACGAAGCCTGCTTAGCGTAGCCGATAAAATGGCCGCTGCCGAAGCCGTTGCCGATCACATTCTTGCGCAGCTGCCAAAATCTGGCGGAACACTCGCGGGCTATTGGGCCAGCGTTGGCGAACTGCCACTGCACATATTGCAGCTACGCTTACCCAGCAATTGGATATGGTGTTTACCAGTGGTGCAGGCCAACCGGCAATTGCTGTTCGCGCCTTGGCGCGCTGGCGATGAATTGGCCACCAATCAATATGACATTCCCGAACCGACGCTCGCACCTAGCTCCTGCCTCCGTCCCGATGAGTTGAATACTGTTTTAGTTCCCATGCTAGGCTTTACACGAGGCGGCCAACGCCTTGGCATGGGCGGCGGCTATTACGACACCAGCTTCGCTTTTCGACAAAATAACCTAGCGACTCCAACATTAATTGGCATCGCCTATGCGTGCCAAGAATTAGACGTACTCGATTCGCAAAAATGGGATATTAATATGGATGCGATTGTAACCGAACGTGAGTGGATTGATTGCAGCACAAAGGAAACCATGTAAATGAATTACTGGCTTATGAAATCTGAACCTGACGCGTTTTCTATCGATGATTTGCAGAAAGTCAAAAAAGAACCATGGTCGGGCGTGCGTAATTATCAAGCACGCAATTTTATGTGGAAAGATATGAAGCTTGGCGATGGCGTGTTGTTCTATCATTCCAACGCTAAGATTCCTGGCATTGCTGGTCTTGCTAAAGTCGCTTCGGCAGCTTACCCAGACCCAACCCAATTTGACCCAGAATCGGATTACTGGGATCCGAAAGCCACAGTAGAAAAGCCTCGCTGGTTTTTGGTTGATGTGTCTTTCGAGCGAACATTTAGCGCTGTGCTCAGCCTTGAAACATTAAAAGCCAATGCTGATATTCTTGGCGATTTTGTGCTGCTTAACCGTGGCACCCGCCTGTCCGTTTTGCCCGTCACAAAAGTCCAATGGCAAACCATTCTCAAACTGGAACCAACATCATGACTCCCGAACAAGGCAAACAGGCTTCAGCCGAACGCGCACTCGACTTCGTGCAAGATAACTCTGTTGTTGGCGTTGGTACCGGCTCAACGGTGGCGTATTTTATTCAAGGCTTAGGCCGCATGAAATCGCGCATTGAAGGCGCAGTATCAAGCTCCGAGCAGAGCACCAAATTGCTGAAAGAACTCGGCATTCCGGTATTCGATTTAAACGCCACAGGACCACTGGATTTGTATGTGGATGGCGCCGATGAATGCGATACGCATAATCGTTTAATCAAAGGCGGTGGCGCAGCCTTAACGCGCGAAAAAATCATTGCGGCGGCCAGCAAGCAGTTCGTTTGCATCATCGATCCGTCAAAGCTTGTTCCGCTACTTGGAAAATTTCCGGTGCCGGTGGAAGTGATTCCCATGGCGCGTTCGCATGTGGCACGCGAAATCGTCAAGCTTGGCGGCCAACCCATTTGGCGCGAGAATGTTGTCACCGATAACGGAAACTGGATTCTCGATGTACACAATTGGCAAATTACTGACCCCGTGCTTTTGGAAAGCCAGCTCAACCAAATCGTCGGCGTAGTCTGCAATGGCTTATTCGCAGCACGCAACGCAGATGTGGTGATTACTGGCGGTGAGATTCGGAAATGATTGTTGATACATTCGCGACATGGCTCTTCTAAAACGCAAAGCATTTATCGTCAGTACAGTCCTCCTCGGTCTTTTTGCTGTGGGCTATATTGACGTGATCTCGGGCATCGAAATTCGGGTCTTTCCGCTTTACTTCCTGCCGTTGATGTACGGGGCATGGCATGTCGGAAAAGTGGAGACAATTGTATATGCCCTACTGGCTACCTGCTTATGGGTATTGGCACAGGCCATCTCGGGGAATATATACTCGCATTCGTATATCTGGGCAATCAACTTCATCACCCAAGGGTCGGCCTTTCTTTTGGTTTCGTTGCTGGTCAGCCGATTACGCAAAGGTCTAATCAATGAGCGCGAACTCAGCCGAACCGATACATTGACCGGTCTGCCTAACCGCCTTTCCTTCCAAAACCATGCAGGTATACTTCTATCATTCTGCACTAGGAAAAAACTGCCGGTATCCCTAGCATTCATCGATCTGGATAATTTCAAGCAGGTAAATGACGGATTCGGTCACCATGAAGGCGACAGGATATTAATAAAAGCTGCCGAAATATTGGCCGCCAACTTCCGTTCTAGCGATCTGCTGGCGCGCTTGGGCGGCGATGAGTTCGTGATTTTTCTGCCTGATACCAAAGATGATGTAGCTAACTCTGTGCTTGAGATTGTCCGTCTAAAGTTGAATCAAACGCCGGAACTGCTGGCACATTCGGTCACTGCCAGCATCGGCTTGGTTTCATATGATATAGCACCGATGGAGCTGAAGGATATGATTAAGCATGCTGATGAGCTGATGTATGTCGCGAAAGCCGAAGGCAAGAACCGTGTATATACGCAGCAGATTACTGAAGCCTAATGTGTTCGATAAAAGACCGCCTTAGCCACCTCGTTATCAATCACCAGCGCATATTATTCAAGCCAATTTTCCAGTAACAATCCCGGTACACGCTCGAATTCTCTTTGATTATTGCTCACCAATATCAAGCCTTCGCTGCGGGCATGTGCAGCTATATGCATGTCGTTGCCGCCGATAATTTTCCCGACTTTCTGAAGACCAGACCGGATTAATCCATAATGCTGCGCCGCTTTGCTGGCATACGGCAACACATCCAAACGACTGCAGAAATCTTCAATGGCCGCTAAATTCCTCGATATTTGACTACTTTTTTCTGCACCAAACATTAACTCCGCCAAGGTGATTGCGGAGATTGCTAAATGACCCGCATGCTGTGAGAATTTTTTCTGCATCTGTGGTGTACGATTTTTAATAATATAGATCACCGTATCGGTATCCAGTAAGTAACGAAGCATCACAAAGACTCGCGTTCTTGCGGTACTGAGTCATCACGTTCTCTCATGAAATCATCGCTGGGCATGAATTCAGCATTCTGGAAGAAGCTATCCCAGCTGTGTCCAATAGGCGAAATAATCCGTTCCATGCCTTTAACGCGCACATCAACACGCTTAACATCATCAGGCAAGCGAACCTCTGCAGGCAGGCGAACAGCTTGTGTGCGGTTGTTGGTAAATACAGTTCCAGTAGCCATCGACTTACCCTCCTTGATTGCCATATAGCATAAGTATATAGCATTCTCACAATCGGAGGTAGCGGCTTGACTCAAAGTTAAAGCAGCAGTGTTTCTGGGCATGTCCGAGCACTCATTGGCAACACAGGCACTATGGCATTGCCTATTAGCTTTTACTATCGGCTTTTTCGGAAGATTGCGTAGGAAAACAACCATAAAAAAACCCACTTTTCAGCGGGTTTTTCATTTGATGCAAGAAACCGATTAACGTTTCGAGAACTGAGTAGCGCGACGTGCTTTGCGCAGGCCCACTTTTTTACGTTCTACTTCACGTGCATCGCGGGTAACAAAACCGGCTTTGCGTAATTCTGGCTTCAATGTTTCGTTGTATTCAATCAAGGCGCGGGCGATGCCTAAACGGATTGCGCCAGCTTGGCCAGTAATACCGCCGCCTGCAACTGTCACGGAGACGTCGAAGCTTTCGGTGCTATTGGTTAATTCCAAAGGTTGGCGAACAATCATACGCGAGGTTTCGCGACCGAAGAATTCGTCAATAGCACGACCGTTAATAACGATGTTGCCAGTGCCCTTGCGCAAGAATACGCGAGCTGTGGAAGATTTGCGGCGACCGGTGCCGTAGTTTTGCTGTGCAGCCATGATGTATTTACCTATAACCTTAAATGTCCAGCACTTTTGGCTGCTGGGCGGAGTGTGGGTGTTCGGAGCCTTTGTACACTTTCAGCTTCGAGAACATAGCGCGACCAAGCGGGTTTTTCGGCAACATGCCTTTCACGCTGGTTTCAATGACGCGTTCTGGATGGGCATCCAAAGCTTGACCAAGAGATTCCGACTTCAAGTTACCGATATGACCGGTAAAACGATAGTACATTTTGTCTTGCAGTTTTTTACCGGTAACGGCAATTTTTTCTGCATTGATGACAATAATATAATCGCCAGTGTCCACATGTGGTGTGAATACAGGCTTATGCTTACCGCGCAAGCGGCGAGCGAGTTCTGAGCACAAACGACCGAGTGTTTTGCCGCTGGCATCTACGATGTACCAGTCTTGCTGAACAGTTTCGGATTTGGCGCTGATGGTCATGGCTTTCATGACAGGCTCCAACAAAATCAAGTGAATAAGAAGCGGAATAATATCCTGAATTTCGACTTCGCGCAAGCCCTGTTGCACTCCGTGTTAGCATTTAAGCTATGAATTCCTCTCTAAGTACCAGCTACCGTTCAGATTTAGCCCAACAATGCGTGAAGTGTGGATTATGCCTGCCACACTGCCCAACTTACGCAATAGCGCAAAATGAGGCTGAATCCCCGCGCGGTCGAATCGCGCTGATGTTGGCGCTTGCCCAAAGCCCTGACATCCTTGGCTCTGCAACGCATCCATCGTTAGACAACTGCCTAGGTTGCCGACGTTGTGAGAGCGTTTGCCCCGCAAATGTTTCGTATGATGAGCTATTGATTGGCACACGCGCAACGACTAAACCGGCGCTGCCATGGCGGGCAAAATTAGCGCTTCTCTTGATGCAACATAAAGCATGGTTGAACAGCACATTGCACATCTATCGCAAACTTTACACAGTATTGCCGAGCGCTTTAAAACTGCTACCCAAACCCGATGTTACAGATAATCCTGCGCTTCTTGCGCACGCAACGAAAAGCCGTAGCTCGCTGTTCTCTGGCTGTGTGGCCGATGTTTATGAGCAAAATGTTCGGCTTGCTTTACAAAAACTGCTTGGCGCCTTGGGCGAATCAATCGACATTCCAAGTGCGCAGGTGTGCTGTGGGCAAGCCGCTATGCATGCCGGTGATGCGCGCAACGCAGAGCAACTCGCGGAAAAAAACCGCCGAGCATTTGTTGATTATGACCAATTGCTAACGCTGGCAAGCGGCTGTTTTAGCGCACTTGAACACAGCGCTGGTATTCCTGTATTGGATGCTTTGCAATACCTGCAGCAACATAGCAAGCGCTTGCCATTTAACTCTGCCCAAGGCGAGCATGTTGCAGTTCATGTGCCCTGCTCAGCTAGCTTTCACCGGCAACACCACGCGGCTTTGGCATTGCTCAAACAAATACCGGATTTGCAACTCACCGTGCTTGCCGATCATGGCTGCTGCGGTGCGGCTGGCTTGCACCAGCTCGTGCAGCCAGAACGTGCTGAACAAATGCGTGCACCAATTTTGCAAGCTATTCACACGAATACAGTTAACTTAATTCTGTCCCAAAATATCGGCTGTCGATTGCATCTTGCAAGCGGCACTGACGTTCCTGTAAAGCATCCACTCGAATTTATGGCACAATTTATCAATGACTCTGAAACGCCAACTCACACCGCTTGACCGAATATTCGGCGAACTGCAACATGCCTTGAACACCACGGCAAGCCTTACAAGCGCGCAACGCGATAACCCTGCCGCAGATAATCGCGATTTGGAAATGAGCCCGGAGCAGATTAAACACAGCGCCGGTTTGATGCGCATCAACCACACTGGCGAGGTCTGTGCGCAGGCCTTGTATCTGGGCCAGGCGCGCGTTGCGAAAACTGAGGAAACGCGCGCACAACTGCTACATGCCGCAGGCGAAGAAGCTGATCATTTGGCTTGGTGCGAAAGCCGCTTGAAAGAACTCGACAGCACGCCCAGTGTTTTTAATCCGCTGTGGTATTTAGGCAGCTACGCCATTGGCCTTGGCGCCGGCTTGAAAGGCGATGGCTGGAATCTTGGCTTTGTGGCTGAAACCGAACGGCAAGTTGAAGCGCATTTGGCCGAACATATTGACACCTTGCCCGCTGAAGATTTGCGTAGCCGTAAAATTCTTGAGGTGATGAAAGCCGATGAAGCGCGCCATGCTGAACATGCTGAAGCACACGGCGCGCGCAAACTGCCCAAACCAATTCCAAGGCTGATGGCCTTGTCGTCGCGGCTTATGAAGGCCGTCGCGTACCGATTGTAGGAGCGCCTTTAGGCGCGATTGATGGCGCGAATGATGATTATCGCGCCTAAAGGCGCTCCTACAGATTTTTGCAATTAATCAATTAAATTCCGGCCATGATACAGCTCAGCGATTTCACGCTTAACCTGCAATTCAATACGCTGGCGTTCTTTGAAGCTAAGGCTCTTGGCTTTGCCTTCAAACAAATAGGTATCTAAATCGAATTCCTTAACGTGCATCTTGGTGTGAAACAGGTTCTCCTGATACACATTGACGTCCATCATTTCGTAGAACGAGCGTGAATCTTTAGCCAAGAAATCTTGGATGGAATTGATTTTATGGTCAATATAATGCTTCTTGCCCTTGATGTCGCGAGTAAAACCGCGCACCCGATAATCCATCACCACAATATCGGAATCAAAACTTTCAATCAGGTAATTCAAGGCTTTCAATGGCGAAATAACACCGCATGTGGCGACATCGATATCAGCACGGAACGTGGCAATACCATTATGCGGATGCGTTTCTGGATATGTGTGCACAGTGATATGGCTCTTATCCAAATGCGCAACCACCGCATCAGAAATCAATTCTTTACCTGCAGCCTTTTTATCGATAATCGGCTCTTCTGAGATCAGAATCGTGACCGATGCGCCTTGCGGATCGTAATCTTGCCGAGCCACATTCAGTACATTCGCGCCAATGATATTGGCCACTTCGGTCAATATTTGGGTTAATCGTTCGGCATTATATACTTCATCAATGTATTCAATATAGCGCTGACGCTGCTCTTCCGAGGCGGCATAGCAAATATCGTAAATATTGAAGCTCAAGGATTTGGTTAAATTATTAAATCCTTGCAGGCGTAATCGAGGCAGTGGCTTGACCAACGCAGTATTCCTTAAAAGTTTGTGGAAGGTGAGGCGCAATTATCGGATATCTACCTCTAAATGCAAGCATTTTTTTCTGAATGCAGTCAAGGACTTGAGCTTCAAGTACGAGTGGGGTTATGCTAGAACAGTTAAATAAAGGTTTTTACTAAAATATGTCTGAAGTAACGATACCAAAAATCATTGTTCCAATTGAGCCAATTAAGAGCCCTTTGGCCTTAGATGCGGCCTCTATGAATGCATTTTTGAGCCATACACATCGCCGTAAATACCCTACGCGCACCGATGTATTTCGGCCTGGCGACCCGGCCAACACGCTTTTTTATGTGACCAGCGGCTCATTAAGCGTGATAACCGAAGAACCAGACGGCCGTGAATTGGTGCTTGGCTATGTGAACCAAGGCGAATTTATTGGCGAATTAGGCTTGTTTTATAAAACCGAAAAACGCGAAGTCGTACTGCGGACTAAAACAGCTTGCGAATTGGCTGAAATTGGCTATGAACAATTGCAAGAATTATTCGCGCATCAATTAAGCAAAGAATGCCCGAAAATTATTTATGCTATTGGCGCGCAAATTTCCAAGCGCTTGCTTGATACTAGCCGAAAAGCCAGCCGTTTAGCGTATTTGGATGTGGCGAACCGCATTTTGCGCACCCTGCACGATTTATGCCAAGAACCGGATGCGCTATCGCACCCGAAAGGCTCGCAGATCCGCGTATCGCGCCAGGAGTTGTCGCGCATCACCGGTTGCTCGCGTGAAATGGCCGGCCGCGTATTAAAACAACTTGAAGAACAAAACCTTTTGCAAGCGCGCGGCAAAACCATTGTGGTGTTTGGAACCCGCTAAAAAAATAAGTTTTTCAGTTCCAAGCCTGGATCGGGTGCGCGCATCATCGCTTCTCCCACTAAAAACCCATGAATGCCCTTGTTACGCATCGCATCCACATCTTCGCGATTTAAAATGCCACTTTCGGTAACAATTAACTTGTTGGCTGGAATTTTCTTTTGAAGTTTCAAAGTCGTTTTCAGGCTAACTTCAAAAGTGCGCAGGTTTCGGTTGTTGATGCCAAGCATGGGTGCATCCACTTGCAAAGCGCGTTGTAGTTCTTTGTCGTCGTGCACTTCTAGCAACACATCCATTTGCAACATTTGCGCTAACTGCGCGTAGCTATGCAACTGTGCATCGTTTAGCGCGGCCACAATTAATAATACGCAATCTGCGCCTAAGGCGCGCGCTTCGTAAATCTGGTATTCCTCAACAATAAAATCTTTTCGCAAGATAGGCAAACTGCAGGCATCATGCGCTTGCTTTAAATAGGCATCGCTGCCTTGAAAGAAATCAACATCGGTAAGCACCGACAAACACGCCGCGCCAGCCACTGCATACGCGTGAGCAATTTCAGCCGGCACAAAATGCTCGCGAATCACGCCCTTGCTTGGGCTAGCCTTTTTAATTTCGGCAATCACTGCGGGCTTGCCATCGGCAATCTTGCGCTGCATGGCAGCCACAAAACCGCGCGGTTCGGGCATGTCGTTGCAATATTCGATTAATTGCGCTTGCGAAACATTCTGCTTACGACTGATAATTTCTTGGTGTTTGCGCGCTAAGATGCGCATCAAAATATCTGACATCAGCCTGTGCCCAAAGCCTTGGTGGTTTCTACAAACTGCTTCATCTTGGCTAAAGCAGCGCCTGAGCGCATTACCGCTTTGGCTTTCTCTAACCCGTCAACAATTGATTTCGATTGACCCGAAACATACAAAGCCGCACCGGCATTGAGCGCAACAATATCGTGCGCCACACCGGATTCTTCCGTCAATGCGCTGATGAGCATAGCGGCTGATTGTTCGGCATTCTCAACCCGCAATGACCGCGTTGATGCCATGGTTAAGTTGAAGTCTTCTGGATGGATTTCGTATTCGCGAATTTGCCCGCCGCGCAATTCACCGACCAATGTTGATGCGCCCAAGGATATTTCGTCCAAACCATCGCGACCATACACCACCAACGCTCGCTCAGCGCCTAAGCGTTGCAAAACACGAATCTGGATGCCAACTAAATCGGCATGGAACACGCCCATCAACACATTCGGCGCACTGGCCGGATTGGTGAGCGGGCCAAGGATATTGAAAATAGTACGCACACCCATTTCCTTGCGCACCGCCGCCACATGCTTCATGGCTGGGTGATGATTGGGTGCATACATAAAGCCGATGCCGGTTTTATTCAAGCTGGACGCCACCTGCGCGGGGCTCAGCTCGATGTTTACGCCTAATGCTTCCAGCACATCGGCGCTGCCCGATTTGGACGACACACTGCGATTGCCATGCTTGGCAATCTGCGCGCCTGCAGCGGCGGCCACAAACATTGAAGCTGTAGAAATATTAAAAGTGTGCGCACCATCGCCGCCGGTGCCTACAATATCCACCAAACCCACGCCCGGCGGAGTGGGTACTTTAACCGCGAACTCGCGCATCACCTGCGCCGCGCCAGTGATTTCTCCGATGGTTTCCTTTTTCACCCGAAGACCAGTCAGGATGGCGGCAATCATCACATCAGATACATCGCCAGCCATAATATGGCGCATCAAAGCCACCATTTCATCGTGGAAAATTTCGCGGTTATCGATGATGCGTTGCAGAGCTTCTTGCGGTGTCATGAGTATCCTTAATAGTTTTAATCGTTATTATTTTTATTGTTAGCGAGGAAATTGCCCAATAAATCATGGCCGTGTTGGGTCAAAATTGATTCAGGGTGAAATTGTACGCCTTCAACCGCCAAGGTTTTATGACGAAGACCCATGATTTCATCCATATCACCATCATCATTCTGTGTCCAAGCGGTGATTTCAAGGCAATCTGGCAAACTTTCTTGTTCAACCACTAATGAGTGATAGCGCGTGGCTTCAAATGGCGATGGCAAGCCCTTGAACGCACCGATGCCATTATGGTGAATCATCGAGGTTTTGCCGTGCATGATGGTCTTAGCGCGCACCACCTTGCCACCAAACGCCTGCCCAAGGCTTTGATGCCCTAAGCAAACACCAAAAATCGGCACTTTGCCGGCCAACTGCTCCAGCACCGGCAAACAAATACCCGCTTCGTTCGGCGTGCATGGGCCCGGCGACAGCACAATGTAATCCGGCTTCAGCGCAGCTGCTTCTGCAACGGTTAGTGCATCATTGCGCACCACTTTCACTTCTTGGCCTAGCTCGGCGAAATAATGCACCAGGTTGTAAGTGAAGCTGTCGTAGTTGTCGATCATTAAAAGCATAAGGCGTTTCAATTCTTAAGGCGGAATCTACGTTTATTATCTCATTTAAAACACAGAATTATCTGACATTATCGAGCAATAGAATCAAGAACCTTGTATTAAACAGATGATTACGGCTTTCCTATATGTTTATCTAGAAAATCAACGATATGCTGATAGGCATTCAAACGTTTCTTCGGATCAAAGAAGCCGTGCCCTTCAATCGACTCATAAACCCATTCTGGCGGATTACCGGCGCCTGTAAGCGCTCTGCGCATCGACTCAGCATGAGCAGGTGGCGTACGTTTGTCCTCACCACCATGTATCAATAACACTGGGGCTTTAATACGAGCAACCTGATCAACTGGCGAACGCGCCCGTAGCCATGCATCATCTTTTTCCAACACATCATTCAGAAATGTTTGTCCAGATTCACGTTTACTGATATCGCCTTGATTGCGCATCAATTTCAAATCATACACGCCCGAATAACCAATGGCGCACTTATATAAAGCAGGCTCCATTGCTACACCCATTAATGAAGCGTAAGCGCCGTAACTGATGCCAAATAGGCAAACTCGATTGGAATCAATCGCGTATTTTTCTAATACTGCTCTGGTTCCGTCAGTTACATCGTTTTGCATCTTGCCGCCCCATTCTTTGACGCCGGCATTAACAAAGTCTTTACCATAGCCGCCCGAGCCGCGGAAATTTATCTGCAATACCGCATAGCCGCGACTAGCTAATAATTGCGCATCGGCATTATATTCCCAGCGGTCAACAATATCGTATGGGCCGCCATGCGGCATGACGACTAAAGGCATTTTCGCAGCTGGCGCATTAGGCACAGTCAACCAACCGCGAATCATCATTCCATCGCGCGCTTTGAATGAAACAGGCTCCATAACGGCAGAACTATTGATATCAATTTCTTGCCGTACTTTCAAAGGTTTCGATATTGAGTTGTCGTCGCGATTGTGGATATAGTATTCACCAGGATTCACATCGCTGGTTACAAACACACTAGCGAAGCGGCCATCATCTGAAAAGCTAGTGACATACGCCAATTCGCCTTGAAATTGCGCATTCAATTTTTTGGTTAATTGTGCTTCAGGCGCATCTTTGTCGAGAAATGCGAACCCGCCACGGCCACTGCCATCAAAGGTCTGAACCGCATAAGCGCCATTATTATTGCCAGCCTTTGGCAGTAACATACCAATATCGGCCGTTTCAGGCGCATAAATTTTCCGTATTTCTTTTGTTTGCGGATTCATAAGCCCTAAATAGCTTGGTCCGCCAGAGGCATAAACACTCACATAAAACTCTTTGTCGCCTTTATCAAACGACAGCGGATGAATATATTTGTTGGAAATTTCTTCATCATTAATGGTTAGCCACTGATTGGTTTTGGGATCACGATACATCAGTTTTTGGTAGCGATCAGTTAACTGCCCAGAAACCACGCGCACATGCCGGCTTTGATCCACTAAAATTCCGTCTACGTCAACTTCACGAATGGGAACCTTGCCGCCGCTTTTAATAAATTTGCCATTATTAACATTCAATCTTGCTAATTCTAGATATGGCGTTTTACTCTGGCTCAACCCATCCCAATAACTTATACCAATTAATATTGCGTTTTTGTCGTCTGCTTTTGGCTCCAACACGTATGCCGCACCTCTAACTATCGTACTATTTTGAATATGAGTACCAGCACTTTTAGCGCCACGGTAACCGAATAAGTAAGTATTATTCTTACCGTCGGCATCAATGCCCCATAATTCACCGTACCAAGCAGGTGTAGCGTATCCACCAGTTTTTTCATCCATCGTCAAGACCACACGACTGCCACTGACCCACCAGAATTCACGAATGAATTGACCTTTATCAGGCCGGATGTTTGCGGTAACTTTATTGGTAGCACGGTCTACAATAATTAGACTTGAACGATCATTGCTTGGCGCAATCAATGCGTAGTATTGTCCACTCGGCGATAACTCGAGCGAATACGGCTGAATTTGTTCGGGTTTGGTGAAATGTTCTATTGGCGGCGGTGCAGCAATTGCTTTCGCTACCAGAATACTGGCTAACAACAGTGACGTTAAGATAGATTTGACGTTCAAGATACTAGCCATGTACATTCCTTTGTTGAGTGGATAAATAATAATTTTCAAACACGCAGGTAGTTTCTAAATTTTATTACCAAATAAAAAGATAACCTGTTCGATTCAGGCTATTTCCCAATCAGAAATACAGCGTAAATGTTTTCCTCAACATCTATGGTTCCTTCGTTAATTAACTGCTCGATCGGTGGCAGCTTGTCTCTACGCTTGATGCGCGTGCCCGTTACCTCAACGCGATCCAAAGTTCGGGCGCTCTCACCGTAACTACTTTCATCACCTGATATATGTCTAGTTGAGATTGTATGTACACCCAATACACGCATACCGTAAAGTCCCGCCAAAATATCAGCTCTATGTTTTGAGTTATCAATAGCGTCCTTCATCAATTCAAGTTTTAATAAATCAATATCCTTTATTTGACGTTCGATTGAATCAATTTCTAAATTTTCAATATCATTGATTGAAGATAAAAATTTAATTAACATCTGTTTATCAGCAAATCCGGTCCTGATGCTGCGTGTATATTCGTTGCCGACAAAACGCTCGTTATCATCATATTTCTTGTCGACGACCAAATTGTCAGTCTTAATGTCTTCATCCCTGACACCCATTTTCTTCAGTTGAGCGACCATGGCAAGTGTTTGCTTTTCGATCTGTTCAGCTGCAGCCGGATCTTTGCTGACCGTGGTAATTTCCATCGGCAATATGAATTTATCCGGCTTGACTGTCTGTTCGGCATGACCGTTGACGACAATATGCGGTGCATTCGGTATGGTTTGCGCCAAGCTTATTGGCGTAATTGTCATTGCAAGTAAAACAAACAAAATTTTATTCAAATGCATTGTCGAACTCCTTATCTGAATCATCACAACCCCATAGCCGCCTGCGCAACGGCGCGGAATAATGCGCGGCCTTTGTTCATGGTTTCTTTCCATTCCAGCTCAGGCACTGAATCGGCGACCACGCCGCCAGCCGCTTGCACATGCAATTGCCCGTCTTGGATAACTGCCGTGCGAATGGCGATGGCAAGATCGGCTTGATCATCCCAACCCCAATAACCCACCGCTCCGCCATACACGCCACGTTTTACTGGCTCAAATTCGGCAATCACTTGCATGGCGCGCACTTTCGGGGCGCCGGTTAGTGTGCCAGCCGGAAAGGTAGCACGTAGCACGTCCATAAAGGTTAAGCCCTCACGAATTTTGCCGACCACTTCAGAGACAATATGCATCACATGTGAATAGCGTTCGATGATCATATGTTCGGTCATTTTTACAGTGCCCACTTCGGCAATGCGGCCCACATCGTTGCGGCCTAAATCGATCAGCATTAAATGTTCGGCGCGTTCTTTCGGGTCAGCCAACAACTCAGCTTCCATCGCCAAATCATCGGCTTCATCATGGCCACGGCGGCGGGTTCCGGCAATTGGACGAACCACCACTTGGCCCGCTTGAACGCGCACTAAAATCTCAGGCGAGGAACCCACAATCTGTTCGCGACCCAAATCAAGGAAATACATATACGGCGAAGGGTTCAGCGAGCGCAGTGCCCGATACACGTCCAACGGGCGCGCGTGATACGGCACCGATAAGCGCTGGCTAATTTGCACTTGAAAAACATCGCCGGAATACACGTATTCTTTGCACTGCTGTACGGCTTGCAGATATTTCTCTTTCGGGAAGCTGGAGATAAAATGCGATTCGTCAATAGCGGTTGGATCAGACAAGCGTGGATAGGTGACTGCCGTTTCACGCAACTGATGCACCAGCGCATCTAAGCGCTGAACGGCATTCTCATAGGCCTTTTCTTGCTCGGGGTTAGCATTGACAATTAAATATATTTTGCCTTTCAAATTATCAAACACCGCTAATTCTTCAGCCAGCATCAGATAAATATCCGGCATGCCGAGTTGGTCGTGATTTTGTTTAGCCTGAAGTTTTGATTCAATATACTGCGCGCATTCATAGCCAAAGTAACCCACCCAGCCACCGTGAAACTTGGGCAGATCGGGCAGATGCGGCACCGCAATGGCGGCTTTAATTTTTTCAATTTCTGCTAGCGGGTCGGCAACCATATCATCGCGAACGATCGCGCCATTTTCTTCAAGCACCAAGCGATAGCCATACACTTTCAGCACGGTGCGCGCTGGCAAGCCAATAATGGAATACCGGCCCCAGCGTGCGCCGCCTTCAACCGACTCAAATAAATAACTGCACGCGCCACCGGCTAATTTAAGATATGCCGACAATGGCGTATCGAGATCGGAAAGTACTTCCTGCACCACAGGAATGCGCTTGTAGCCTTGTGCGGCATAAGCGTGGAATTGATCAGCAGATATCATAAGGGTTTGGCTATCTCAGCGCGCATCTGCTGAATCACTTGCGCATAATCTTTGGCACCGAAAATGGCCGAACCAGCCACAAAAGCATCGGCGCCGGCCTGTGCTATTGCAGCAATGTTTTCCACTTTTACGCCGCCGTCTACTTCTATGCGAATTAACTTGCCCGATTCGCGAATGCGCTCGCGCACAAGGCGGATTTTATCCAGCGCATGCGGAATAAAGGCTTGTCCACCAAAGCCGGGATTCACTGACATAATCAACACCAAATCGAGTTTATCCAAAACATGATCAAGCACACTCAGTGGCGTGGCTGGATTCAATACCAAACCCGCTTGGCAGCCGTGTTCTTTAATCAAGCCAATGGTGCGATCGACGTGTTCGGAAGCCTCCGGATGAAAGCTGATTAACGTAGCTCCAGCTTTGGCAAAATCTGGAATAATCCGATCGACCGGCTTAACCATTAAATGCACATCAATCGGCGCAGTGATGCCATGCTTTCGTAATGCTTCACACACCAAAGGGCCGATGGTCAGGTTCGGCACGTAATGATTATCCATCACGTCGAAATGTACCCAATCGGCGCCGGCGGCGAGCACTGCATCAACTTCTTCACCAAGCTTAGCGAAATTGGCGGATAAAATAGACGGAGCAATAATCGGTTTCATCAGCATTCCTTATGGCTGTTGGCGCAGCTTCTGCAATTCATCGTAGGCTGCATTGATTTCACGGGCGCGCTGTTCGGCCAGTGCTTTCAGCTCCGGCGCGGCATTAGCCACTTTGTCGGGATGGTAGTCGGATATTTTCTTGCGGTACGCCTGCTCAATGTCCTCCATGCTGGCGTTTTCCGGCACATCTAAAATATCGAAAGCACTCGGAATCTGTATATCCGGCTTGCTTTCAATCGGTGTTGATGACTTTTTACTGAAAAATCCAATGTCGAATAGATGGCCAATAACCACGCCAAGCAAAATAAATTGCGGCCGCCTAGTTAGCATGCCGAGTAGAAAGCCGATAATTTTATATTTCCATTGCTTCATTTTTTACATCCTGGTTGATTGGCATACCATGCCGCTAACGCTTTAATATCTTTCGGTTGCAATGAATTGGCGATTGAGTTCATCACTGATTGAGTGCGCTTTCCACTTCGGTAGGAGTTCAAGGCTGAGATAAGATAGGCCTCATGCTGACAACGCAGAATCGGGTTACTGGCCAGCTTGCTTTGCCCATCAACACCATGGCAAGCCACGCACTGACCAGATTTGGCTGGTGCTTTCGATGTTGCCTGAAGGATGGGGCTGAATGCGAGCATCAGCACGAAGATTAAGCGGTTCATGCCAATATTCTAGCAGTCAGCGCGCCCGCTTAGCGGTACAATACGCAAAGTCCGCGCATCTTTAAGGTTTTTTTGTGGCCACCACTCTGCACACCTCCAATTTAGCCCTTCCCCTTTTGCACCGAGGCAAAGTCCGCGATGTGTATGAATTACCGGCCAATCGTTTATTGATGGTAGCCAGCGATCGCCTGTCGGCATTTGATGTAGTGCTACCCGACCCTATTCCAAGCAAGGGCGAGATGCTGTGCCAGATTTCCAATTTCTGGTTCGCACAAACCGCGCATTTATGCCCGAATCATTTAACCGGCGAGTCAGTGGCTTCAGCATTACCTGAAGGCGTTGAATTGACTTTGTATGCTAAGCGCTCGGTGGTTGCCAAAAAGCTCAAAGCACTGCCGGTAGAAGCTATCGTGCGCGGCTATATTATTGGTTCTGGCTGGAAAGACTACCAAGCCAATGGTGCAATCTGCGGCATTAAACTGCCGAGTGGCCTGCAGCAGGCCGAACAATTGCCTGAGCCAATTTTTACGCCATCTACTAAAGCGGCGCTTGGCGATCACGATGAAAATGTTGGTTTCGATGTGATTGTGGATAAAATAGGTGCTGATTTAGCTGAGCAAGTGCGTGCCAAAACTTTAGAAATCTATGCCTTCGCATCGCGTTTTGCCACTGAAAAAGGCATTATTATTGCCGATACCAAACTCGAGTTCGGCTTAGATGAACACGGCGTTTTGCATGTGATGGATGAAATGTTAACCCCGGATTCCTCACGCTTCTGGCCAGCCGATTCCTATCAAACTGGAATCAGCCCGCCAAGCTTTGATAAGCAATTCGTGCGTGATTATTTAGAAACCCTAGACTGGAACAAAACCGCGCCAGGCCCGCACGTGCCTGCCGAAATTATCGATGCCACACGCGCCAAATACGCCGAAGCTCTGCTTCGCTTAGCCAATATCACTGTGGAGTAATGTTATGCGTCGCATCGAAGAACTGCTAGGCAATTATTCAAACGATCACCAAAATAGTAGCAACCAAAGCATGCATTTAATCTGCGTGCCGCTCATTGTTTGGTCAGTGACTGCCGCTTTATGGAGCATTCCCGTGCCGGCGGCTATTTTGAAGCCAGGCTTTTGGTTCGCCTTCACGGTATTTTTTACGTGGATGTATTACTGGAAACTGTCTAAATCTTTGGCACTTGGCGCGTTAGTTGGTTTTGTCGGATTCGGGTTCATTAATTATCTGCTGGCCGCCAAATTCGGGCTCAATGGCTTATTAAAAATTGCCGTGGCCGTTTTCGTTGTGGCATGGATTGGGCAATTCATTGGCCACATATGGGAAGGCAAGCGGCCAAGCTTCTTCACCGATATGGTGTATCTAATGATTGGCCCATTATGGACTTTGAACAAACTGTACAAGAAGGCCGGCATTGCCATCTAACCCAGGCCGACTCAGCGGCCGCGAACTTGGCCTTGTCGCTTTAATTTGCCTCGCGTGGGCCGGCAATTTCATTACATCGAAACTGGCGCTTCAAGAAATTCCACCATTTTTGTTCACTAGCTTGCGCTTGTTATTGCTGTGCATTGTGCTTGGCGCATTCCTAAAAATTCCTGATCGCTCTGTGTGGAAACGACTTGGATTAGTGGCTTTATTTAATGGCGTTTTGCATTTCGGCTTAAATTTTTGGTCAATCAAGCTCTCACACAATATTGCTTCACCGGCCATAGTGATGCAAAGCTATGTGCCGATGGTGGCACTGCTGGCTTGGTGGCTGCTGGGCGAAAAATTCCATTGGCGCACCGGCACTGCAATCGCAGTCAGTTTTTTCGGTGTACTGGTGCTCGGCTTAGATCCAGAGATCATCAATGATCCAGCGCCAGTGATTATTATGTTGGTTTCGGCGCTGTGTATCGCATTCGGCACCATCGCCATGCGTGGGCTGAATATGGATTTAATCCAACAACAAGGCTGGACGGCATTGCTCGCCATCCTGCCAATTTCGTTGATTAGCCTAACCGCAGAAGGCAACCCGATGCCATACATTATGCAAGCTAGCCCGCAAGCATGGTTTGGCGTTGTGTATGCTGCGCTGATTGCGTCATTGGTTGGCCACGGCCTGTTCTTTGTGCTGATTAAACGCCATCCAGTTGCCTTAATCACCCCGTATTTATTAATTGCACCGCTGTTGGCATCCATTCTTGGCGTAGTATTCCTACACGACCAAGTCGGCATTCGGGTTTGGATTGGTGGTGCGTTGGTGCTTTCCGGCGTACTGGCTATTGCTTTGCGCAATCTGCAAAAAGCCAAACCGGAACCGCCTGCTGCTGCGGATTTGGTTTAGTCAGGGACGGAGGTACCTCCGTCCCTTGTTCTGATTTCGAAGCAAAATTCTTAGCTGATTTGCAATATTTACCTACAGATTTTCAACAATCAACAGGTTCTAATGAATCAACATTTAATTGCTGGTTCGCAAATATGGATAAAATCGCGAATTTCCATCAATATGAATTTGTATGGGATAAAACTAAAGATGAAGCAAACATTACCAAACATGGCGTATCGTTTGCACAAGCCACTCATATTTTTCTTGACCCTTTGGCACTTAGTCAATTTGACAAATCGCACAGCCTATTCGAAGAACGCTGGCTTACCCTAGGATTGATAGGTAACAGGAGATTTATTGTAGCTAGCCATACGTTTACCGAATTATCTGATAACAGAATGTTGATTCGACTCATTTCGGCACGATTTGCCACGCGAAAGGAACGGTTGTACTATGATACTCAGCCACAAAATGGTGACCTCTATGTCCACTAAACCTATTCATCAAATTGAAGATGATATCCCTGACGATATTGATTTCAGCCAAGCCGAACGTGGAAAATTTTTTCATCCGAACGCGCGATTTAGTTTGCCTATTTACATCGATGCCGCGTTACATGCGCAACTTTCTAGCATTGCCACTGACAGAGACGTGGATGTATCGGCCTTTGCCAGCGAATTACTGAAAAAAGAAATTGAACTGATTCAATCAAAGAAATAGTAATTATGCGCAGTAATCGATGTTCAACAACGCCATAAAAAAAAGGGCCCTCTCGGGCCCTTTTCAATTAGACGTGTGGAACCCAATTGTCTTTCTCATTAGGACGCAAAATCCAGCGGCACAGCGCCGGCAGGAAGATAATAGCAGCTAGCATATTGACCACAAACATAAAGGTCAGCATCACGCCCATATCGGCTTGGAATTTCAGATCAGAGAAAATCCACATCGCCACGCCAACAGCCAGCGTTAACGCGGTGTAGAAAATCGCGATGCCGGTGGTTTTCAGTGCAATAAAATAACTTTCGGATAGGGTTTTGCCTTGGTTCATGGCTTCACGCATACGCGCGAAAATGTAGATGCCGTAATCAACACCGATGCCAACGCCGAGTGCAACTACCGTTAGCGTATTCACTTTCATACCAATACCGAGTTCCACCATCAAACTATGTCCGAGCTCGGTGACCATCATCAGTGGCAAGGTAACGCACAAGGCCGAACGCCAGCTTTTGAAGCTAATCCAGCACATCACAAAAACCGCGCCATAGAGCAGCCAAAGAATCAGGTGTTCTTTCTCACGAACGGTATCGTTGGTGGCGGCTTGTACGCCAAGTGGGCCGGTAGCTAAGCGAAAGTTAACTTGATCGGTGGTATATTCTTCACCATTTTCCTGTGCTTTGGCCATTGCCGCATCACGCTTCTTGGCAAAACCCTCTTCATAGGCATTATTGTCGGTGCGGAATTTCTTGGTTGCCGCAACAATGCTGTCGATGGTGGTGGATTTATGGTCTTTGGTAAAGATGGTGACTGGAATTGCCGAGCAATCGGCGTTCAACAAACCGGAGTCGGTTTCGAAACTTTGCGTTGATTGCCGCAAAGTATCCGGATCGCGTGGCAATACTTTCCAGCGCAGCGAACCATCATTCCAACCAGCATTCACTTGCTTAGCGGCCATTGGCAAGGTGATGACTTGTTCAACCCCTTCTACATTGGCCATATGCCAAGCGTAGCGGTCGATGGTCTCCATCGCCTTGTAGCTGGTGGTGCAGGCTGAAGGGCCCGCTTCAACTATCACGTTCATGGTGTCAACGCCAAGTGCAAACTTTGAACTGATTAAGCGTGCATCTTGGTTATAACGTGCTTCAGGGCGCAATTCAGCTACGCCTTGCTGGGCATCGCCAATCATCACGTTGTTGCCATACATCCAAGCGCTAGCCCATATGATAGCGCCAATCACCAATACCGTTGCGGCCGCTTTAGGCCGTGACAGCTTCGCTAAGGCCACCCAAATTTTGTCGAATTGGGTTAACTGACGCAAACGGAATGCACGCTTTTTATCAAGGTTACGCAGCTTGGTGTAGCTAAGTAGAATGGGCAACAGAATCAGATCGGTCAAGATGGTTAGTGCCACGCCAACGGTTGCAGTAATGGCGAGTTCACGAATCATCTGGATTGGAATCACCATGATTGCGCCAAACCCAATACAACCCGCCAACAACGCCACTGTGCCTGGAATCAGCAGGGCATGGAAGCTGCGTGTTGCTGCTGTGAGCGGATCAACGGCAAATTTTTCGCGCTCACGCAATTCTTCAATTGTGCCCTCTTCCAAACCACCGAAGAATATTTCACCGCGGAAGCGGTTAATCATCTGTTCACCATGGCTAACCGCAATGGCAAAAATCAGGAATGGCGTGAGCATATTCATCGGGTCAATGCCGAAGCCCATCAGTTTCAGGGCACCAAGCATCCAGATCACCGACACTAAAGCCGCCAAAACGGTGAGCGATGCTAGTTTAGCGGAACTGGAATACAGGAACAACAACAACCAAGTGAACGCAATAGTTAACAAAAAGAATTTGATAACACTCATTGCACCATCAGAAATATCGCCGACCATCTTGGCGAAACCAATAATGTGCACGCTAGTGTTGTCATTCTCGTATTTTTTGCGAATACCTTCCAATTGCTTGGCAACAACGTTGTAATCGAGTTTATTGACGTCACTTTCGGGAATTAAATCAGCCCATACCATTGAACCGGAATAATCTTTGGCCACTAAACGGCCAACAATGCCGGCCTTGACGATATTGCCTTTGATTTTAGCGAAATGTTCAGGCGTTGCTTCGAAGCCTTCTAGATTCGGGGTGAAATCCTGCGGAATAACATTGCCGCCGCTTAGGCCATCTTCAACCACTTCAATAAAACGCACATTCGGGGTAAATAACGAACGCGCTTTGGCATCATCAGTGGCATCAAGATTGATAACATCGTTGGTAATATTTTCCAGTGTTGACATATATTCTTTCGAGAACATATTGCCGTCTTTAGCCACAACCGCAATCAATACGCGGTTTGCGCCACCGAAATCAGCCATGTAATCAGTGAAGGTGCGCATGTATTCATGTTGCAGTGGTACTTGTTTATTAAAGCCCGCATCCACTTTTAATTGGCTGGCGAAGAAAATCATCACGCCAGTAATCAATACAAATAAACCGAGAATAATGGCGCGATTTTTAAAGATTATTTTTTCAGCGATGTCGTCAAATTTACTCATAAATACTCCATCACTTTATACGATAAGAAACATGGCCTAAATCTGCAGTGAGCAGATAGCCGGTGCTGTTGGGAATAATCGCCGAAAATGCCGGGCTTTGCCCAGTGCTTAGCTGCACATGCCGCATAGTAAATGCAGCTTGATTTGGCGCGCGTACAAACAATGAACCATTGCTACCAACCAATACCACCGTGCCATCTTCAGCACGCGTGCCGCCTTGCAAACTGATATCGGTGCCACTGTCTACTTTCACCCAGCTACTGCCGGCATCAGCCGATTCATAGACATTGCCACGCAAACCAAACGCTAGGATTTTTTCCCCGCCCAATGCAATCAAACCAAACATGGAGCCACCGTATGGCAAGCGTATTTTCTGCCAGCTGGCACCTTCATCGCTTGATCGAAAACCTGCGCCGCGCTCACCCATCACAATCAAAAGACCCGACTCGGTGCGTGTGATGGCATTTAAATGCGGATCAGATTCTGCCGCAAGTTCTAAATCGCTGTCACTAAATGTACCAGTGGAAGTAGCCACCAAATCCGATTGCGCACTTGCCGTGTTTGAGCCAGACACATTTATGGCCTGCCAGTTTGCGCCGCCATCTTGCGTTTTCAGCAGAAGACTGTATGCGCCGATGGCATAGCCGGTGTTTTCATCAACAAATAATGTGTCGAGTATAGCTGAACCGTTGGTAATTTCTTGGCTATCGGCCGACCACGGTTGCACACGCTGGTTTTGCCAAGTTTTACCGGAGTCAGCGGAATGCAAGATTACACCGTCATGGCCTGCTGCCCAAATATGTGCGCCTTGCGCACTCACTGTGGTTAGTGTTGAGCGTGTTGGCGTTTGAGCTTGTTGCCAAGCACTGCCATCTGCTGAGGTAATAATATGCCCACGCTCACCCACCGCAACAAAACCAGAATCTGTTTTTGCGATATCAAGCAATAAACTGTGTTGTGCTTTTGGTTGTATTTCTGAAGCACTGGTTGATGGATCGTCTTTATTTGCATCAACAGACAGAACCAACAACGGAATAGATAAGATTGTTACAGCGCCAACGATGCGCCACGATTTATTTGGCAATTGAGCCATTTTGATGCTCCCATGTTGGGATTGCTGCAAAAAAAACCGCGCCCGAAGGCGCGGTTTAGTTAATTAACGCACGCCTTCGTTACGCAGGTTTTGCGGCGTATAGTCGCTTGGTGCGCTTTGGAAACCGAAGTTAAATGGCTTTTCTTCGTTATCCAACAGACCAGAAATATAACGGCCTGATTTCAGATCATGATGGGTTTCGATGGTAGCCCAGAACACAGGAACTTCGTAATAGTTAACCGAAGGTGCTTCTGAGTAACGCCACATTTTACCTTGGCCATCGTAATGATCAACCATCAAGATTTGCCAGCTGTCTTCATCCACAAAGAATGTACGGCGTGAATTGATATGGCGCTGACCGGCTTTCAAAGTTGCTTCAACCACCCAAACGCGGTGCAATTCATAACGCAAATAATCTGGGTTTAGATGATTCGGACGAATCAAATCTTTAACCTTAGTACTGCCGCTATGTGCTTTGTAGGAGTTGTAAGGTACATACATTTCTTTCTTGCCAACCAATTTCCAAGTAAAGCGATCCATCGCGCCATTAAACATATCGGTCATGTCGTTGGTGCGTAAACCATCGGTTGCGGTACCAGGATTATCATAGGCAACGTTTGGTGCCAAACGCACACGACGCTGACCGGGATTGTATACCCAGGCCTTGCGTGGCGATGTCACCGAGTTAAGGCTCTCATGCACCAACAAAACTTGTCCGGCCAAACGTGCTGGGCCAAGCACTTCTTGTTTGAAGTACAACAAGATGCTGTTGATGTTTTCAGAGGTGTTGCCTGGTTTGTAGTACAAGCCCAAACCGTCTTCACGCAAACGAATCAATGTGAATGCGCCCGATGCAGATGGTGCCGCTTGGTTCGAGAAGCGTGAGAACGACACACCTTTATATTTCAGCTTGTGGTTCCAGATCACTTCCTGGCCGTTCTGTGGAATCGGGAACGGAATGCCTTCCGCGCAGTTCTTGAGGCCTTCGCCATTGGAAACTGTTTGGCACTGTGTGGCATTTCTCAGGGTGAAATCATAGGTGCGCTTTGGTGCTGATGCAGAACGACGGGTTGGATAGACATTCATTTTAAATGTCTTATATTTGCCGAACATTGCTTCTTGGCCAGGCGAGAGCTGCTCACTGTACTGTTTGAAGTTAGCAGGGGTAATACTAAAAGACACTTTATCGGATGCAAATGGATCAGGATGGAACATACCGACTTTATAGCCTGCAGGTGGTTTAGTGATACCGCCAGTCCAATCAGGAATAGCGCCGCCATTACCCGCTTTTTCACCACCAAGTGGCGTGAGTGACTTGCCTAACTGAGCTGCCTTATCGGCACTGACGCCCGCCGAACTAGCTTGAGCGATTAAGAGTCCTGCACTTGCCATAATGGCAAGCGCGGATTTGTTTAGAGTTATTTTCATTCGTAGTTTCCCTCCCAGGATTATTAGAACGAGTACTTCACGGAGAATGAGTAGAAATCGCGGTCATATATTTGGTTCAATTGACCCGCACCCGAGAATGCAGTGTAGCTTAAATCGAACACAAGGCTATTCAAGTAGTTAGCTTCAACGCCTAGAGTTAGCGATTTACGACCTTCCAAGAAGTTGCCGCCAGGACCTGGGGTAATGCCTTTAACGTCATGGTTATATGCAATACGTGGCGACAAGGTAACTGGTGTGCCAAAAACACTGTTGTAATCAGCCCTTGCTGCTAAACGATAGCCCCAAGAAAAATCAGTTGGGAAGCCTTCGTTTTGTGTCAAAGGATTACGCAGGCAGCCTGGAAGCAAAACAGAACCTGGCAAGCCAGCTACCACATCGCCAACATCGCAACCACCACCGGTGTCGGTGCCTTCACCTTCATAACGAAATAGAGAAGGATCTGGAAGATTAACTTGTGTTGCACCAAATTCACCCACTAAAGCAATTTGCTCCGCGCCCCACACTTGTGCTAATGCTTTGGTGAAAGTCATTTGCAATTGCGTTACTTGGTGTTCGCGCCAGCCTTGAATATACTGGCCAGGAGCTGCCGATGTGCAACCTGGAAGCAATTGGCTGCAGAATCTCGCTGCAGGTGGCGCACCGCCAGCGTTCAAAGCTTGATTGATTGGGCTTAAGCCAGCAAATAACACTTCAACGTCATCAAGTTGCAAAGGCATATTTGGACGGTAGCTAACTTCACCTTGCCAAGCGATGCCGCCTGGGAGAGTGGTATTGAAGCTTATGCCGAACAAGTGGATGTCTTCTGGGTATTCAACAAGTAATGCCGCTGAGTTTGGTGCCGGCACTGGCAGGATGACTGAAGCTGCAATGCCCGACAACAAAGGCAAACGGCTGTGATAGTTCATGGCATAAAAACCAAATTCAGTTTGGTTCAAAGCTTCTGCATACCAGCGCAAGGCAATACCAAATTGTCCTGAATCACGGGCTTCATTATCATTTGCTAAACGTGGGCCAGCGGCAGCACAAGCGGCTCGTAGCAAGGCTGTAGCTGTGGGTGCGCCATACATTGCCGACAATTCTGCAAATCGGTCTGAGTTAGCCACATTGGTTTGGCCTGCTGCAGGTTTGCCAATAATGCAGGCTGATGCATAGTTTTCAGGGTTGTTCACTGGCTGGGTAACGGTGCCGAAACCAAGCATGATGTACGTGCCGCCTGGAGATGCGAAATCGTTGGTGCTGAAATAGGTGCCGGATGGATCAATTTCGGTTGGCTTCCAATCAAACTGATAATACGCTTCCATGGAAACTGCATCGCTGAACTTGGTGGAAGCCCAGATCATATTGGTAGGAATGAATGCTTCTTTCAATTCAGCTCCAGCCACACGTAAGCGCGACACATCGACAGGATTGATGACGTTTATGCCGTTTTGAATGAAGGTGCTTTCGCCCCAGCTCAATACTTGTTTACCAAAGCGCACGGTGCCGCTCACTTCGTCATTCGCACCCAATGCGTAGTTTTTATACAAAAAGGCATCGTATAAACGGAAATCTGTGCCAACTTTTTCCAAAGCAGCTTGGCTCATGTCATCACGGCCATTATTTTCGAAATCATAAAAATAGCTAACGCGTGCAAATGCACCCCAACTTTTGTAAGACATTTCTAATTCAGAAGTGATTTTAAAGGCGTTTGAAAACGCATCGCCTTTCTCATACTTAATATTGCCGTCATCGCGGTTGCCCGAAAAACGACCAGGAGCAGCAATTTGAGCTGCAGAGCCCGGGAATCTACCTAAGCCCGCTAATGCGCCAGGCAGTAGTTGACCTTGCAAGGCAATTAATGGGTTGATGGTGGCTTTAGCAATCAAACCTTCAGCTGGATCATCGGCGCGAATCGAAATACCATACGACACGGTGCTGTCAATGCTGCCTTTCAATTCACCATTTTCGAAATCAAAGGCTTGCGCCATGGGTGTTACAAATAAACCGAATGCAACAGCAGCTGCAAGCGGGGAGCGTGTAATCAGTCGATTTACGTTTTGCAATTTTTTCATGGGTATATGTCCAGTTTTTGATAAGTATTTCCGCACCACTTACAAGGCTTCAGTATAGTCATCACTCTCTCCAAATGATGAGTAAAAACTCTAATGCCAACTTGTAAATGCCACCTATACGGAACTCTCTCCGTTCTGACATATTAAGTTATCGTTAGGAAATTGCAATACCCTAGCGTACGGAAATTGCAAATAATGCCATTATCTGGCTTTTGGCTTGGGCAAAACCTGGCTAAGAATGATAAAACCGACGATTGCTGACAACAACGACCCTAACAAAATGCCTAATCGGTGCGTGAGTAAATATTCAACATGGCTTGCATCGAAAGACAAAGACCCAACGAATAAGCTCATGGTAAAGCCAATGCCGCATAAAGTGGCCATGCCGAACAGCATTGCCCAATTGAGTGAATAATCCATTTTTGCTAAGCCCAACTTAACACTTACCCAGATAAAGCCAAACACACCCAGCTGTTTGCCAATAAATAAGCCGGCAGCAATACCCAAAGGCACCGGCTCAAGCAAATTGGCAAAACTTAAGCCTTGAATGGGCACGCCGGCATTGGCGAAGGCGAAAATTGGCAATATTGCAAAGGCAACCCAGGGGTGCAGTGCGTGTAACAATTTTTCAGATGCGCCGTCACACTCGTCCCTTCCAAGCGGAATCAGCAGGCCGAGCGCAACACCGGCAATGGTGGCGTGGATGCCGGAATTAAGCACCGCCAACCAAAGTAGCACACCGAAAAACAGGTATGCCCAGAGATTTTTCACGTGATAGCGATTCAACGCCAATAAAACCCCGATTAAAGCGAGCGCGGCAATTAAGCCAGCGCTTGATATTTGCTCGGTATAAAACACCGCAATAATGATAATAGCGCCTAAATCGTCAGCTACAGCAATGGCCAACAGCAACATCTTTAAGGCCATGGGGACGCGCGAGCCAAGCAAACTCAATATGCCTAAAGCAAAAGCGATATCGGTTGCCGCTGGAATGGCCGTGCCTCGCATTGCGGCGGAATCGCCCCAATTAACGCCAGCGTAAATCAGCATAGGAACTGCCATACCACCCAATGCTCCGATCACTGGCAAGCTGATATTAGCTCGGTCAGCAAACTGACCTTCAACGATTTCGCGCTTTAGTTCCAAGCCCACAATCAGGAAGAAAATCACCATCAGGCCATCGTTAATCCAATGTGACACGCTTTTATCAAGTGCAAATTGGCCAAAACCTAGTGTGAAATGCGTTTGCAAGCCTGCCAAGTAATCTGCACTGAGGCCAGAATTGGCCACCAGCATCGCAAGCACGGTAGCCAGAACCAAGACAATACCGCCAGCAGCTTCCATTTTCATAAACGCATTCAATGATGCGAGAGCGCGAAGATATATGGCTTGGCTTGGCGCAGTGTTTGGCATTGTGGGTTCCATTGAAGCCGGCTTGCTGACTATAATGCGTTAATCACCGTGAATTTGATAGCGATGCCACTGACTACTTTCTTTCGTTACTTAGGCCCAATTCTTGGCTGTATCTGTTTTTTTGCACTGAGCGCAAATGGCCAAAGCCAGGCTTTTGCATTCACACTCGCCATCACTGCTTGGTGCGCTGTTTGGTGGATGAGCGAAGCGATTAACCCCGCTTTCACGGCGCTAATTCCGCTGGCATTATTACCCATGTTAGGCATTCTTGACAGCAAGCAAGTTGCCCAAAGCGTTGGCAATGAATTAATACTTTTGTTGATGGGCGGATTTATGTTGTCGCGGGCTTTAGAAAGCACCGGCGCGCATAAACGCCTCGCTTTTGCGATGGTAAATGCGATTGGCGGAAAATCTGGCCGTAGCCTGATTTTAGGATTTACCCTAACTACTGGCTTTATTAGTATGTGGATTTCCAATACCGCAACCACTTTAATTATGTTGCCGGTGGCCTATGCGGTGATTGAACATTACAAAGACCCGCGTTTGGCCGCACCACTGATCCTGGCCATTGCCTATGCAGCGAGTATTGGTGGTTTAGGTACACCGGTTGGTTCGCCGCCGAATTTGGTGTTTATGCAGCAATACCAACAAGCCACTGGGCAAGCGTATAACTTCGCTGATTGGATGAAAGTAGGCGTACCAATTATCCTCATCATGTTACCGATTTTAGCGTTTGGCCTATCGCGCAATCTTAAAAATAGCCCGCCCGCTATTTTGCCAGCACAACAAGCCTGGAGTTCCGCAGAAAAACGTGTACTCAGTATTTTCGCCATCACCGCTTTGGCATGGATAACCCGCGCCGCGCCATTCGGTGGTTGGAGTGCTTTGCTTAACATGCCGAATGCCAACGATGCTAGCGTGGCACTTTGCGCGGTATTTGTGCTCAGCATCATGCCGTCCGGCAAAGGCGATAACGAAAAACTTTTAACTTGGCAGGCTGCATCAAACATTCCATGGGGCGCGTTATTGCTGTTCGCTGGCGGTATTGCGCTTGCCACTGCCTTTCAAAGCAGCGGGGTTAGCGATGCAATAAGCAATTCATTAGTTTCAGCACAGCATTTGCCGGTGTTCTTGATGATGGTGATCATCATTGCTTGTGTGGTGTTGCTTTCGGAAATTGCTAGCAACACTGCTACGGCTGTATTGCTAATGCCCATTTTGGCCGCAGCCGCTAAAGGCCTGAACATTGAACCGGCACTGTTGATGCTGCCCGCCGCCATGGCCGCTAGCATTGGCTTTATGCTACCAGTGGCCACCGCCCCAAACGCCATCGCTTATGGCTCGGGCTTCATCCGCAGCAAAGACATGCTCCGCGAAGGCGCCTGGCTGGATATCGTCAGCGTGTTGGTGGTATGCGCAGTGTGTTGGGTGGTGTTGATTTAAATGATGTATGGGCGAACCTTGTGTTCGCCCAATTGTTTTAAATGCATCTGGGCGAACACAAGGTTCGCCCCTACTTTTTCTTCGGAATATACAAATCGGTGATGCTGCCATCGAACACTTCTGCTGCCATGGCCACCGTTTCGCTGAGCGTTGGGTGCGGGTGAATGGTGTGGCCGATGTCGGCCGCTTCGCAGCCCATCTCAATCGCTAAGCCGAGTTCGGCAATCAAATCGCCTGCGTGCGTGCCAACAATGCCGGCGCCCATGATGCGCTGTGTGGCCGGATCGAACAGCAGCTTAGTGAAGCCTTCAGTGCGGCCAATGCCGATAGCACGGCCAGATGCCGCCCATGGGAACTTGCCGACTTCATAAGCAATGCCCTTGGTCTTGGCTTCGGTTTCAGTGAGGCCAACCCAAGCAATTTCTGGATCGGTGTACGCCACTGACGGAATCACCCGCGCCACCCATTCTTTTTTGTGCCCTGCGGCCACTTCCGCGGCCACCTTGGCTTCGTGTGTGGCTTTGTGCGCCAGCATCGGCTGGCCGACTAAATCACCAATAGCGAAAATGTGCGGCACATTGCTGCGCATTTGTTTATCAACCGCAATAAAACCGCGCTCGGAAACCTGCACACCGGCATTCTCGGCTTTCAGCTTGCCGCCGTTCGGCGTGCGCCCAACCGAGACCAACACGCGGTCGTAGTCTTTACTTTCGGGGACTGATGCGCCTTCAAATTCAGCACTGAGCGCTTTGGTAGCGGCTGTCACCTTGAGTACTTTGCATGAGGTGTGAATAGCAACGCCGCGCTTCTTTAGCAAAACCTGCAAGGGCTTCACCAAATCTGCATCGGCGCCCGGCATCAGTTGATCCATAAATTCGACTACGGTGACGGCGCTGCCCAGTGCGGAGTATACGCAGGCCATTTCTAGGCCGATGATACCACCGCCGACTACCAACAATTTCTTGGGGATGTCGTGCAACATCAACGCATCGGTGGAATCCATCACGCGCGCATCGTCCCACGGAAAGGCTGCCAATTTCACTGGCTGCGAACCAGCCGCGATGATGCACTGCGCGAACTCGATGCTCTCAACACCTTTTTCAGACGTGACCAACAAACGGTTAGCCGACGCGAATTCAGCCAAGCCAATAACGGTTCTGACTTTGCGTTGCTTAGCCATGCCAGCAATGCCTTTGCTGAGTGTGCTAACGGTTTTTTCTTTGTGTGCGCGCAGTTTATCGAGATCAATTTTAGCGGCGCCGAAATCTAGGCCAATATCAGCCACGTGTTTCACTTCTTCGATAACATTCGCAGCATGCAATAAGGCTTTCGATGGAATACAACCAACGTTTAGGCAAACGCCACCAAGTTGTTGGTAGCGCTCAACCAGAATCACGTCCATGCCTAAATCGGCGGCGCGGAACGCGGCGGTATAGCCACCCGGGCCAGAACCGATGACCACCAATTGGCAGGTGTGGTCCGATTTCTGTAGGGGCGCATCGCGATGCGCCCGTTGTATTTCAGCGACATTTACAATGGGCACATTTGTGGCGGGCGATTCGTGAATCGCCCCTATGGATTTTGTTGCGACAACGGGTGCGGTTTTTGATTCGGGCGCAGCAAGCGGCGCACCTATGGTTTCGGAAATGGTCGCTGAGCCTGTCGAAGCGTCAATTAATGCAATCACATCACCTTCGCTGACTTTATCACCGACTTTAACCTGCCATAGTTTCAATATGCCAGCATGCGTGGCCGGCACTTCCATGCTGGCTTTATCTGATTCAAGCGTTAGCAGGCCTTGGTTCAATTCAATGCTATCGCCCACTTTGGCCAGCAACTCAATGATTTCCGCACTACCGCCAATATCTGGAACTTTCAGTTCAATCGTAGCCATAAATTCCTCAGACCAATAAAAGACGAATGTCGCTAAATACTTGCGCCAAATAGGCTGTGAAGCGAGCAGCGGATGCGCCATCAATAACCCGATGATCGTATGATAGCGACAATGGCAACATCAACTTGGGTTTAAATTCTGTGCCATTCCAAACCGGCTTTGTTTGCGACTTTGAAACGCCGAGAATGGCCACTTCTGGTGCATTGATAATCGGTGTAAAGGCCGTGCCGCCAATCCCGCCTAAAGAAGAAATAGTAAAGCATCCGCCTTGCATGTCGTTAGCGGTTAATTTTTTATCGCGCGCTTTCGCGCTGATGGCAGCTAATTCATGCGAAAGCTCAACTAATCCTTTTTTATCGCAATCACGAATAACCGGAACCACCAAACCATCCGGCGTATCAACCGCTATGCCAATGTGGAAATAATTCTTCAACACTAAATTATCCCCGTCTAATGATGAATTAAAATTTGGGAATTTTTTCAGTGCCGCCACCGACGCTTTAATGATAAATACTAAAGGAGTGATTTTTACATCTATTTGTTCTTTGCCTAGTTGCTTACGGAAAATTTCCATTTCAGTAATATCAGCTTCATCAAACTGTGTAACATGCGGAATCATCGCCCAGTTGCGTGCTAAGTTCGCGCCAGACAGTTTTTGAATACGTGATAAAGGCTGGTGTTGAATTAATCCGAATTTGCTGAAATCAACTTGCGGCCAAGGTATTAGATTCAAGCCGCCTCCGTTCACTGAGCCCTTTGTAGTGGCTAGGCCTCCGCCAGCCAAGACCGATTTAACATACGTCTGAATATCCGCTTTGATAATTCGCCCACCACGCTCCGTGCCTTTAACCATTGCCAAATCAACCCCGAGTTCGCGAGCAAAGACGCGCACGGCTGGACTAGCATATGGGACATTGCCTGGCACCAAATCGGAATTATCCAAACTATGTGTTGGTACTGGTTGTTGGGGCGAATGATTATTCGCCCTTACATCGACCACAACCGGCGCAGATTGTAGGGGCGCATCGCGATGCGCCCGTTCGGGCTCCACGGATACGGCGGCAGGAATGGATTGCGGCGTGGATTGTAGCGGCGATTCATGAATCGCCCTTACGGGTTCGGTGGATGCGACAGAAACACGAATTTTGGCCACCAAATCGCCAGTCTTTAATTCATCACCGATTTTGGCAATGACTTCAATAATCTCACCAGCCACCGGCGAAGGCACTTCCATAGTAGCCTTATCGGATTCTAGGGTAAGCAAGCCTTGGTCTTTTTGAACCACATCGCCAACCTTAACCAATAACTCGATAACCGGCACACCGGCATCATTGCCTAAATCAGGCACGCGCGCTTCAATTGCATCAGACATAGAATTAACCATATGGATAAAGTATCGATGCTATTGTCACCCGAGTTGGCTCGCTTGCCAATCATTTAAGCCATCCAAGCACATCACAAGCTAATCGGCGCCCAAACGCTTTCGTCATGAATTCATGTTTGGTTTACTATAAGCACATGAACCCTATTCAACTGCTACGTGATTTCATCCAAAAAAACCCGTTGCTCAGCCTAATGCTAACCACCTGCTTATGGGCGATTGCATTTCAGGGCAGTCGTGGCTTGTTAGAGCCCGATGAAGGGCGTTATAGCAACGTAGCCATACAAATTCTGCAACACAATGATTGGATCTCGCTGTATCGCAATCAAGACAGCTTGCACTTTACCAAACCGCCATTAACCTATTGGCTAATTGCCAGCTCGGTATCGGTGTTTGGCTACAACGAATGGGCGGTGCGCTTGCCAATGGCGCTTGCTTTCATGCTGAGTGTTTTTCTGAGCTATCAACTGGGCAAAACCTTTGTACCGAAACGCCCATGGTTGCCAGCATTATTTTTATTGGGTTCGCCGGTTGCGTATTTTGCCTCCAACACCGTTAATACTGATGGAGTTTTGGCGGCTATGTTAACTCTAGCCATGTGCTGTTTTGTGAAAGCGCGTTTTGCCGGTGGCAACCAGCGTTGGCTAGATGCGATGTGGCTAGCATTTGGTTTAGCCTTTCTAAGCAAAGGGCCTCCAGCACTTTTGCCTTTACTAGTAGTTGTGGTGTTCGAACTTTGGCATAAAAATGCGAAATCTTTGCTTCGTCCGTGGGGGCTGCTCGCCTTTGCCGTGGTTGGACTAGGCTGGTATGCGCTGGTGATACAACGTCACCCTGGCTTGCTGGACTATTTTCTTGGCCATGAAGTGTATGCGCGCATAGCTACCGACACACATGCTCGCAATAGCGAATGGTATGGCGGCTTTAAAATATATGTGCCGGTGCTGCTATTAGGGCTATTGCCATGGCTGTTGGTTTGGGCTAAGCAAAGTTACTCAAAAACTGCCGAGCTTACTACATTGCCAACATTGCAAAAACGGTTTCTGTGGCTCTGGCTATTGCTACCACTAGTCATTTTCTTTCTTTCACAATCGCGTTTGTACTTGTATATTCTTGGGCTGTTCGTGCCCGCTTGTTTGTTGTTGGCGCAACGACTGCAAAGCTGGAGAATTGGCACTGGCGCGCAATTAGGTATTGCGCTTTGGTTGCTGCTACTGCTTGGAATCAAAGGCTTAGCACCGATATTGCTCAAAGACAATGGCAAGGATTCGAGGGCATTTTCTGCGGCAATTAGCCCTATGCTTCCTGGTCATCCGAATCAAATTATTTTTGTTGAAGATATGTCGCGAAATGGCTTAAATTTGTACTTTCAAACTAACA
This sequence comes from Arenimonas sp., assembly GCA_031428155.1. Classification (GTDB taxonomy): domain Bacteria; phylum Pseudomonadota; class Gammaproteobacteria; order Xanthomonadales; family Xanthomonadaceae; genus Arenimonas. The sequence goes on from JANPOU010000032.1 coordinate 38,171, forward strand.
TTAAGAAAGTGTCTTTTGTAGCAGAACCAAAACCTATTTCCGACTCGGCGTATGATTCAAGCCTTGCTGAAGAACTCAATATGCCAAGAGAGCAACGCATCTTTATCATGAAGCGTGAAATTGAAGCACAGTTTTTAACTGAAACGGCTAAATCATCCCGCACGCCAATTAAGCTTGGTGAATGGATTGAAAAGAAAAAGCAAAGTAATCGCGACCGAATGATTTATACCCTGAAAGATGAGTTTGAGAACTAATCACGATAAAAAAAAGCGGCCGAAGCCGCTTTTTTCTGGGAAAAATAAAAATTATTGTGCGGGTGTTACGACTGCAGATTGCACAGGGAATTGCGTAAAAATCTGACCAACTGCCGATTGAATCGCACCGCCCGGGTTTTGCATGGCTTTCGAACTTAGAGTGCCCTCAAGTGCACCTTCCCAAATCAGCTCTTTGCGCTTAGCATCAACTACATCAATACTGACTGTGCCCACTTTATAGTTGCGTGTTTCTACACCACCGCCATACATCGGGAAGCCCATACCATAAGCATATCCGCCACGATAACCGTAATAACCCATATTCATACTTGGGCTGCTATAGGCCTCAGTACGGCTTTCGGTATTGGAAAAAAAGTTGACCAGCAAGTCAGGATTGTTGGCGTCGAATGTGTAACCGCGCGCCGCCATTTGCGCCTGCACAGCAGTTTTGAATTGGCTGGTTATAATCGTTGAATAGCCAGCCCTATCAGTTGCTAATGGTGAAACCCACGCATAGGTTTTATAGCTGGAAAAATCTGAACCTACACGAGCTTGACTACTGATACGTGGCTGACTGGCACATCCTGTCATCACCAAAACCGAGGCGACCAATACTGTTTTCAAGATGACCTTTTTCATAAAACCCTCGTTTGTCTAAAATATTCATGCATTAATTGGGTTAAGGCTAGGCAAACTATTGCAGCCAATAACTAGCAACTACTGTATCGGAAAGCGGCTAAAAATACTATTTACTGCTTTATAAATACTTACACTTGGTTCAGCAAGATCTTGTTCAGATAAAGCCCCTACATAGGCGCCCTCCCAAACGACTTCTTTGCGTTTGGTATCCAATAACTCCAGAAAAATACGGTTGGCTTTATTATCATTTGCACCCGCTGCAGAAACTGGAACACCCAGGCTAACACCACCATACGATCCAAACATACCTAGATTTAATACTGCGCCCGAGCTCTTTTTGGGAAGATTAACAATACTGGCATTGAAGTTCACCAAAATATCGGAACCTATCTCGCTGAATGTATAACCGCGGCTAGCCATTTCTTTGCGAACAGCTGCCTTCACATGCGTCGATGCAATACTAGCATTACCATAGGCATCTTTACCTGCACTTGGTTCGAAGGCATAGGTTTTATATGAGCTCAACTCAGCGCCAACACGCGCTTGAGCAGTAACAACAGGCTGGGTGCTGCAGGCTGAAAGCAAAAAGCCTATTGCTAATAAATATACTGCAGCTTTGCTTTTCATGATAACTCCACAGGGCAAGTTAAATTGAGTAAATTCATTATAGACTCGACAAGCTACAAATCAAGGATGTTCAGCTTCAATGCCTGAGGCTTCATGCTTAGCCAAATATATTCCACTGGCCACAATAATGCCCGCGCCTACGAATACGCGAAGCTCTGGAACAGTTTGCCATATCAGCAAATCTAACCCTAAGCCCCACACCAAGGCCGAATATTCGAATGGCACAATGATTGCCGCTGGTGCTGATTTAAACGCCTCGGTGATGGTTAGCTGACCAATAAATCCGGTGATGGCTAAAGCCAGCAAAAGCCAGTAATCTTCTGCAAGCAGTGGTTTCCAAACTGACCAAGCGAGCAATGTTGCCCCGAACGATACACCCAACATCAGCCAAAACACCATACTTTCTGAACTATCAGTTCGGCTGAGCAGTCGCACGGTGATGGCTGAAAATGCATAACAGGTGGCCGAAGCCAAAACGGCGAAGCCGGCCCAACTGATAATGCCAGCGCCACTCGGTTTTAACACCACCAACACGCCAAGCAAGCCCACCGCAATGGCTATCCAACTAGTGCGCGACACTTTCTCACCTAAAAATGGGATTGAAAGTGCTGCAATTAATAACGGCGAAATGAAAAAAAGTGCATAAGCTTCTGTGAGCGGCAATGTTTTCAAAGCAAATGCAAAGCTGGTTAGCATAGCGATGCCGATGACGACTCGAAATAAATGCAAAGGCCAACGGACTTTGAACAGCGATGACCATGCTTTGCGCCAATGCACATAGATGACAATCAGTGGCATAGTCGTGAGGGCCCGAAGCGCAGTGACTTGTATAGCCGGATAATGCGCTGCCAAGGCCTTCATCACTGCATCCATTAAGCTGAAAAAGATGACCGCGGTTAGCATCATCAAGATTCCGCGCCGTTTATTGTCATTTTTGCTGTGTTCGCTCATATGCCATGATTGCACAACCGAGCATTTACGTTCACACTTATTGCATAATTTTGGAGGTTTTATGCCATCGTTCGATATCGTTTCAGAAGTTGATACACATGAATTAACCAATGCTGTGGATATTGCCAATCGCGAACTTAAAAATCGCTTCGATTTCAAGAATGTTGATGCACATTTTGAGCTGGATGGCTTTGTGGTGACCCAGCAAGCACCCAGTGATTTTCAATTGCAGCAAATGCTCGACATCCTGAAAGCGCGGTTGATTTCCCGTGGCATTGATTCACGCTGCATGGATATTGGCGAACCAGAAGTGAATCTGGCTACCGCCAAGCAAAAAGTTACGCTGAAATCCGGCATTGAACAAAAAACCGCCAAAAAGATTGCGGCAGCATTGAAAGAAGCCAAACTGAAAGTGGATTCACAGATAAATGGCGAGAAACTGAAAGTGATGGCGAAAAAGCGCGACGACTTACAGGAAGCCATTGCATTGCTGAAATCAAAAGATTTTGAACTGCCGTTGCAGTTTGAGAATTTCAGGGATTAATACGCGTATTTAATGATGTCTACTCACACACTATTAAACATCGCAGGGATACTGCAAGCTGCGGTGCCAGTTATTTCCTTGATTGCGTATTTACCGCAATGGAAAAAGTTGGTCGATACAAAGTCGAGCAAGGACATATCACTTCGATCGTGGAGTATTTGGATTATTTCATCCTCTATATCACTGTTCTATTCAATAGTACTTTATAAAGTTACCGGCAAAGGTATCCCTTTAATATTTGCATCAAGTGCCGGATTGCTATTTGTGATGGTAACTGTGTATTTGACTGCGCGGTATAGAAACCACAATCAATTGTAGGGGCGGGTCCTAGACCCGCCCAATGAAAATTATGTTTAACCATGGGCGGGTCTAGGACCCGCCCCTACATTTTTTATCGAATTACTTGACCGTCAAATCTTGATTTTCTTGTAACCACAGCATTGAGGAATGCACACGGTCGTAACCGCTTGGATGAGTAAAGAAGATGACCTCCTCCCAGTAGCTAGGCTGGATCTTGCGGTAGGTGCTCAATCGCATAGCGGCGGTGGCGAAGCCGTGCGGCTCGCGCGCCGAATTCAGGCCATACAGGTCGGCTTCTTTTTCTGCGGTGCGGGTGATGCTATTCAACACCGGTGTGGCCAACAACATGAAAAAGCTAAAAACCACAACCGCAATAGGTAACACGGCCGGGTCGGTTCTCTCGGTGATTCCATAACGCACGCCGAAATGGGCAATCGCTCGGTCAATCATTTTATGAACAAACCAAAATCCGAATAGTAGCACCAGGCTTATATACGCGAGATTTCGAACACCATGATTAAGCACGTAATGACCCATCTCATGGCCCATCACTGCTTTAATTTCAGGTAATGAGGTTTTGTTCAATAAGTTGTCGTTAAGGCTGACTTGAATAGTGCCAGCAAAACCGGAGACATTGGCGCTCACGCGCGTTGTTTGCTTGGATGCGTCGAAATACACCACGTTATCAGTTGGAATTTGATTGGCACGCGCCAAGGAAAATATAGCCGATTTGACTGGGCCATCGGGGAGTGGCTTGTAATCATTAAACAGTGGGCTGATGAACACCGGCGAAACCATCATGAGTGTTATTAGTAAGAAGAAACTGGCTATACCGGCTTTCAGCCACCACGTCTCACCCGCTTTTCGAACAGCCGCAAAAAGGCCTGAAATTACAAACGGAATAATAATAATACTGACTAATAGTCCCTTGCCTGCCTCTCCAAACCAAGCTCCCAGTGAAAGATTGGATAGACCATAAGCATGCTCTCGAAAATAGCCTGTATACAAAGCCCAAGGCAGGCTGAGCAATTCAGCTGCTAGCAACCAAAAAATGGCATAGATGGCGGTATACAACCACGGCCGATGGCTGACGCGTTTGGCGATATCGCGCATCTTCTGTGAGAGCCCAGTAGCGATAAAAACTACGCAGACCAGTAAGCCGTATAAAAAGCCCCACAACTGTAGCCAATAGCCACCTTCGAAATAGGCGTCGGATTGCGCGCGTTGCTCAGGGCTGAGCAGTGCAATATAGGACGCTGTGGCTTTATCAACATCAAAGCTAGCTCCTGGCTTAGAAGCCTCAGGCACAATTAGCCCAGCAGGCAGCTCGCGTGCACCGGGCGCAGCGTCTTGCGCAAGACAATAACCACTGAATAAGAAAATCGCAAAAAACAGAACTAGTAACCGATGCATACACACGCTCCCCTGACAAGTGCAATACATAGTACAGCACAGTGGGAATATTCAAAATATGTACAAAGTCATACCCGCCCCTACATCAGATTATCTCAGCCCAGTGCACCCCACAGCGTGCGCGCACTGACTCCAATAATCAGTAGGCCAACAAAGAACATCATTGGCCGATGCGGTATTTTCTTTGCCACAAAGCCAGCCACTGGTGCAGCGAACACGCCGCCCAAAGCCAGCGCTAAAACAATATTCCAATGCGACAAACCAATAGTGGCAATGAATACCGCTGAGGAAGTGAGGGTGACAAAAAATTCAACCGCATTCACAGTACCAATGGTGTAACGCGTGTGGTTGCCGCGCGCTAATAAGGTTGACGTTACAATCGGCCCCCATCCACCGCCGCCGATGGAATCTATCATGCCGCCAAAAAAGCCCAAGGGCGCAATTCGCTTACTGACATGAATTGGATTTATTTCAGCAAATGATTTCACTAATACATATAAACCCATCAGTATTAAATACGCCGCTACGTAGGGTTTTAAAACATCTCCATCTAACTCAGTCAATATATAGGCGCCAGTGGCTGCACCCAACATACCGGGAATGACTAAGCGCTTAAACAGCGGACTGTGCACATTACCAAAGCTGTGATGCGAAATGGCTGAAGCACCAGTGGTGAAAGTTTCTGCAAAATGCACCGTAGCGCTGGCAGTTGCTGGTGGCAAACCAGCAGCTAATAGAAATGAGGTGGCCGTTAAGCCATAGGCCATACCCAACGCGCCATCCACTAACTGCGCGGCAAAGCCGATCAGCATGAACAGCATAAACTGATTGTCGATGAATTCTGGCATACAAAATCACTTACAAAAAGACGGGGTCGGTTTTCGTTGCTCCAAACCTCTTGAAGTCTACCCGAAAAGTGTTGCGACTATCCTCACATACTCGGCAAACCACTGGAAATAAGCGAATGGTATATGCAAATAACCAAACATAATTTCCGTTCAATAGCCTGCATCCATATGATAAATCCATAGCCTGAATAGACCCCTTATGAACGCAACACTTGCCAACGCCCTTACCTCCCCGCTTTCAGAAGAGCGCGCTAGCCTTCTGCTGCGCTTAACTGATGGCTTGGAACCTGCGGCACTGCAATGGCTTTCTGGCTATACCGCAGGCCTTGCGGCGCAGCAACCTAGCGTTAAAGCTGGCCAATTGCACGCAGTTCCTGCCTTACACATACAAACTGATGCTCGCTTAACGATTATCTATGGCAGTCAAACCGGCAATGCACGCCGCGAAGCAGAAGCCTTAGAAGCCGAAGCACACTCGCTTGGTCTGAATGTTCGGTTATTACGTGCTGATGTCTATCCGCTGAAAGAACTTGTTGGCGAGCGCCTATTGACGGTAGTGATAAGCACCCAAGGTGATGGCGACCCACCCGATGACGCGCTTGCCTTCGTCGAATTCATTTCTGGCCGCCGAGCACCTGCTTTGCCAGATTTGCAATTTGCTGTGCTGGGCTTAGGCGACTCAAGCTATCCGCTGTTTAATGCCGTGGCGAAAAAAATTGACGCGCGATTAACAGAACTCGGTGGCACACGTTGGTTGGCCGTTGCAGAAGCGGATGTTGATGTGGCAAGCATTGCATCGCCATGGCGACATCAAGCCATACGTTACGCTCAAGCACACTTACAAACCAGCAAACCAAGCGCCTTAGTTACCGAACTTCACCCCGTTGTTAAACACGCTATTGTTAGCCCAACTTTTTTCAGTCGCAACCAGCCATTCAGCGCGGAAGTATTGCAAAATCAACGCATCACCGGCCGTGCTAGCCAACAAGATGTAAGGCATTTAGAAATTGCGCTAACTGCGCAGCTTGATTACCAACCAGGCGATGCATTAGGCATATGGCCACGCAACAATGCAACGCAGGTTTCAGCTTTGCTCAGCACGCTGGGCTTACCTGCTGAACAAGAAATTAGCCTTGAGACACAAAGCCATTCACTACAGGAGTGGCTAAGCAGCAAGCGTGAAATTAGCCGGCTTAGCAAAGCTTTTTTGCAACAACACGCCGAGCGCGCCAATTCATCAGCGTTAAAAGATTTACTTAGCTCTGATGATTCACAAGCGATTGCCAAATTCATCAGTCAGCAACACGTTGTTGATGTGATCCGCCAATACCCTGCAAACTGGAATGCTGGCGAACTGCTGCAAGCACTGCGGCCCATGACACCACGATTGTATTCCATTGCCTCCAGCCAAAAAGCAGTTGGCCATGAAGCGCATTTAACAGTTGCACTATCAAATTATGGCCGTGAATCTGGGCAAACTTTTGGCGTCGCTTCAGGGTATTTAGCGGAGCAGCAAGAAGGCGACTCATTGCAAGTATTCATTGAACGCAATGAACGTTTTCGGTTGCCGCAAGATACCTCACGCGATATCTTGATGATTGGCCCGGGCACTGGCGTAGCGCCGTTTCGCGGCTTCCTGCAAGAGCGTTCAGAAACCGGTGCCAGTGGCAAAAATTGGCTGCTGTTTGGCGCGCAACATGCTGAATCGCAATTTCTGTATCAATTAGAATGGCAAGATGCCTTGAAAAAAGGCCACCTGCACCGTTTAGATTTAGCATTCTCGCGCGATCAGGCAGAGCGTGTGTATGTGCAACAACGTCTTCGCGAAAATGCCGCTGATGTTTATGCCTGGCTGGAAAGTGGCACGTATGTGTATATTTGCGGCGCGATTGCGATGGGCAAAGATGTGCAACAAACCTTAATTGACATTGTGAGCCAGCAAGCTGCGATTTCGCTTGAAGACGCCAAAGACTACATTAGCCAATTGCAGCAAAATGGCCGTCTCGCCAAGGATGTGTATTGATGAGCACGCCTACATCAACAACTCAATTATCTGCGGTTGAAATCCTTAAAGCAGGCAGCAATGGTTTGCGTGGCACTTTGCTGGAAAGCTTAGCTGACCCGATTACTGGTGCGCTACGCGAAGGCGATGCGCAACTGCTGAAGTTTCACGGCAGCTACCAACAAGACGACCGTGATGTACGTGAAGAACGCCGCAAGCAAAAACTCGAACCCGCTTACAGCTTCATGATTCGCACACGCTTGCCAGGCGGCGTAGCAACGGCGAAACAATGGCTGGATTTGGATGCACTGTCCTTGCAATACGGCAATGGCAGCTTACGCATAACCACGCGTCAAGCGTTCCAGATTCACGGCATTATTAAACGTAATTTGAAGCCTACCATCGCGGCCATCAACCAAACATTAATGGACACCGTGGCGGCCTGCGGCGATGTGAATCGCAATGTGATGGCCAGTGCCAACCCCGTGCAATCGAATGCGCATGCAGAAGTACATGCAGTGGCGGTGGCGTTATCAGAATATTTATTGCCGCACACTCGTGCGTATCACGAAATTTGGCTGGACGAAAAAAAGATTATTGGCCGCGACGAATCAGAGCCGGTGTATGGCGCTACGTATTTGCCGCGTAAATTTAAAATTGGCATTGCCGTGCCACCAATCAACGATGTGGATGTGTTCAGCCAAGACCTAGGCTATATCGCGATTATCGAAAACGGTGAATTAGTAGGCTACAACCTACTGGCCGGCGGCGGCATGGGCAGCACGCACGGCGATGCGCGCACTTACCCGCGCTTGGCGGATGTGCTGGGCTTTATTCGCACTGACCAAGTGATTGCCGCGGCCGAAGCAGTGCTAACTACGCAGCGCGATTTCGGTAACCGTAGCGACCGAAAATTATCGCGTTTGAAATACACCATTGATTCACGTGGGCTCGATTGGTTTATTGCAGAAATTGAGCAACGCTTGGGTGAACCATTAGCACCAGCACGCGTTTTTACATTCGAACACAACGGTGATCGCTTCGGCTGGACACAAGGTACTGATGGCTTATGGCATTTAACACTGCGTATTGAAAGCGGCCGCATTGTTGATAATGAAAAGCAACAAGCACTGACTGGCTTGAGAGAAATTGCCAAAATCCATTCGGGTGATTTCCGTTTAACGCCCAATCAAAACCTAATTATCGCTTCGGTGCCAGAACAACAACGCGCGGCTATTGATGCTCTTGTTACGCAACATGCTTTAGATAATTATCAACGCAGTAGTGCTATGCGTTTATATGCCTTGGCCTGCGTGGCCTTTCCAACCTGCACCTTAGCCATGGCCGAAGCTGAGCGCTATTTGCCGGATTTTCTTAGCAAAGTAGAAATCTTGCTTGACACCTACTCGCTGAAAGATACGCCCATTTTACTACGCATCTCCGGCTGCCCAAACGGTTGCTCGCGGCCATACTTGGGCGAAATCGCTTTAGTTGGCAAAGCACTGGGGCGCTACAACTTACATTTGGGCGCAGATTTCCAAGGCCGGCGTTTGAACCGCTTATATCAAGAAAATATTGATGAAACAGAAATCTTAGCAACCCTACAACCCTTATTGCAAGGCTATGCCGAGCAACGTTTACGTGCCGAATCCTTTGGTGATTTTTTGTATCGAACCGGCGTGTTGGCAGCACCAACCGCAATTGCTGTGGAGTTAATATTATGACCTTCCCCGATCTGGTTAGCGTTGCTGAAGACAGCCGCGCCCGTGCCGATTTGAATATTTGGCTCGGCCAACAAACAGCTGAACAACGCATCAGCTGGGCCTTGGAATCGCTGGCAGGGCAACATGCGATGTCGTCAAGTTTCGGCGCGCAGGCCGCTGTGCTTTTGCATATGCTCACCCAACAACGTGCTGATTTACCAGTTGTCCTGATTGATACCGGCTATTTATTTCCAGAAACCTATCGCTTTATTGACGAACTGCAAAATCGCTTACATTTGAACCTGAAAGTATTCACACCGAAAGTGAGTGGCGCATGGAACGAAGCGCGTAACGGAAACTTATGGGATGACGGCACCGAAGGCATTCTGCGCTACAACCAAATCCACAAAGTTGAACCGATGCAGCGTGCGCTAAAAGAGCTGAACGTGCGCACATGGTTTGCCGGCCTGCGTCGTTCGCAATCTAGCACCCGTGCCAACATTGATTACCTGGAATTACGCGATGGCCGTTGGAAAATTCACCCGCTGGCCAATTGGAGCGATCGCGATATTTTCAATTACCTAAAAGCGCACGACCTTCCTTACAATCCACTCTGGCATGAGGGCTATATATCGATTGGCGACACACACACCACCAAACGCTGGCAGCCCGGCATGCGCGAAGAAGATACGCGCTTTTCCGGTTTGTTACGCGAATGTGGCATTCACGTTTAAGACCATGAGCGAAGCCTTATTCCCACTGTTTGCCAATCTGAAAGACCGCTTAGTCTTAGTGGTTGGTGGCGGTGCGGTGGCGGTTCGCAAAATTGCTGCCCTACAACAAGCCGGTGCACGTGTGCGCGTGGGTGCACCGGAATTGGCTGATGAGTTACTTGCACTACTGGAAAAAAATGCCATAGAATTTATTGCTGGGCGTTTTCAAGAACACTGGTTAGATGATGTTTGGCTAGTAGTAGCTGCCACCGATGATGTGCTGGTTAATCAAGCGGTTGCCAAAGCGGCGGAAGCACGGCGACTATTTGTAAACGTTGTGGATGATGCTGAACTGTCAAGCTACCAAGTGCCTTCGGTGATTCACCGCGGCCCGTTGCAAATTGCCATCTCAAGTGCCGGTGCTGCGCCCATGCTAGCACGGCATATCCGCGAAAAACTGGAAGCGCAGTTTGATGAATCGTATGGCCATTTAACCGAAATTCTTGAACGTCATCGGCAACGTATTCGTAGCCAGCTGCCGGTGCTTTCGCAACGCCGTCGTTGGTTTGAAGTACTGCTAAAAGGCCCAATCCTCGCAACACTTCGGCAACATCAATTCATTAAAGCCGAGCAAATACTTTTTACTGCATTAAGCCAGCAAGGAAATATAAGCACACAGGGTTCGGTGGCATTGGTGGGCGCTGGGCCGGGCGATGCTGGCTTGTTAACACTGCGCGCCTTGCGTTTGTTGAACGAAGCCGATGTGATTTTGCATGATCGTTTAGTGAGCAAGGAAGTATTGGCTTTAGCGCGGCGCGATGCAGAATTTATTGAAGTAGCCAAACAGGCAGGCAAACATCACACCACTCAAGATGGCATTCACGCCTTATTGCTTGAGCATGCCAATGCCGGCAAACGCGTGGTGCGCTTAAAAGGCGGCGATCCGTTTATTTTTGGGCGTGGCGGCGAAGAATGCGAAGTGCTTCGTGCCAACAATATTCCGTTTGAAGTGGTGCCAGGTGTTACTGCCGCTTTGGCTTGCGCCGCGTATGCCGGCATTCCACTGACCCATCGCGACTATGCGCAATCGCTTCGTTTTGTGACTGCTCATTGTCAGAAATCGGAAGACAGCTTGGACTGGCAGCAATTAGCCGCTAAAAAACAAACCCTGGCCATTTATATGGGCGTTACCGGGCTTGAACGCTTGCAGAATAAACTCTTGGAACATGGCCGCCAAGGCAACACGCCATTCGCGTTGATTGAAAACGGCACGAGGCCAGAGCAACGCATTATCACTGGTACACTAGCCAATCTTTACACGTTAGCCACACAACACAATGTGCAATCACCTGCACTATTGATCATTGGTGAAGTAGCGGCATTAAGCGAACGTCTGCATTGGTTTGGTGCACAGCCTTTGACCGAACACGCAGAATCGATTATCAATCTGCAGGCCGCATAAAAAGGTCCACCAATATAACGGCGGGCTATATGTTAAATATATTCTTTGCTTAGAAGCTAATCTAACGGTCAGTCATCACGGTTTTTTTCAGACTTGTTAAATTCAAAAACAGTTAACGCCAAACCAACAAGTAGAAATGCAAAAGCAGTTATAGCTGGATAGAGCAGATCTATGCTGGTCATTTCTTTTGCCTCATCAATACACACAACTTGAAGTAAATTCCAAATGTAAGAATAGATGGAATCCAAATGGCAGTAAAGATTGCTTGTTCACGATCATTGATGACAAACCACAAATAAGCCGAGATGACGAACGATATCATCACTGCCAAAAGTATAAAAAAGTCAGATTTTTTGAACATGAGTTACCTCTTGTGTTTATTGCTAGTCAATGTAATCTGAAAAACCATAGCCAATAGCACTTAACAAACACCCAGCAATGGCCACAGTACCAATCACACGAATGCCTGATGATATACCTACTGCGAAATCATCTAAGCGAATTATGCCGCCCAAGCCAAGAATAATACCCAAGCAACCAATCAATGTTAATGAGTTTCCAAGAATTATTAATATTTTGCAAATAATTTTAATAAAATTAGTGACTTTATAAATGTTATTACTAGTAGGCATAAGTCTGATTGTAGTTGAATTTTTGATTTATTTAAACAATTATTCCAACATGCTACGCCGTGTGAATGAGCCCTCGATTTTAATCGTGGCTATCAATTCAATCACCGTTATGTAATGGGCGCATCGAGATACGCCCCTACAAAAAGCGCTATGCTTATGGAATCAATACCGTATCGATAACATGAATCACGCCATTGCTGGCCTTAATATCGGTAGCGGTGACATTGGCATTATTAACCTTAACGCCTTTCTTGGTATTTATCGTTACAGCTTTACCATTTACGGTCTTTGCCGACTTCAGTTTCACCACTTTAGCCGCTAATACTTTACCGGACACTACATGATAGGTAAGAATGGCAGTTAGTTTGGCTTTATTTTCTGGCAACAATAGGCTTTCCACTGTTCCAGCTGGCAATTTCGCAAACGCAGCATTAGTGGGTGCAAATAATGTAAATGGACCCTTGCCACTTAGTGTGCCCACTAAGCCAGCGGCTTTTACAGCAGCAACCAAAGTTGAAAAATCGGGATTTCCTGCGGCTACATCAACGATGGTTTGTTTCGGCACAGCCTTATCGTAATTACCAGCAAACACTGGCATAGCAACTAAACCAAACATTGAAACGCTGAGTAATACTTTCTGCATCATTTTCATAAGCTATCCTTTGGCAATACGTTGAGGGAATGTGCTTTTGCACCCTTATACTATCCTGCATCAGCTGTGCAGACAGCGTCATAATGGCGTGAGCATGTTGTGTTGAAGTTGTGGTGGTGGCGTGAAAGTCATCGCATCAAAAAGCAGACATAGCGGATGATTGTGCATTACCATAAAACTTCTTCCTTAAAATACAACGCCATGACCGGACTCCAGTTCGACACCATCCAATGCCCATATTGCGGCGAGTCAATCGAAATCGCTATTGACTGCTCGGTTGGGCATCAGCATTACATCGAAGATTGCAGCGTTTGCTGTCGGCCAATCACCATTACGGCCACCACATCCGAAAGTGGTATAGATGAAATATCGGTGCGCAGCGAAGATGAGTGAATTCGAAATCTGCGACGCAGTGTCGCCCTACAAAACTGGACACACATGCGAACCTTTGTACTAAGAGCGCGAGCGGCACCCACGGATAGCCAAAAACTGTTGGCGTCGGTCGGCCAGGATGCACATACCGAAATCCTGGCGCATACGCTGATGAACACGATCTTCGTGGCGCAGTCGCATCGTGCAAATGTGGTGGTTTATCTGGTGTTGGAAAGCACCCAAGATTTCTCTCGCACGATTTGTTTTGACGTCAACGCGATGCATGAGATTGGCGGCTTCGATGAGCGGGCGTTGTTGGGTAAAATTGCGAAGGCGCTGGATGTGTCTAAGGGGATGGACAAGGAAGAGATGCGACCGGTGGAATCGGGCGTGACAGTGCGCACGCTGAGCTTCGAGCGCCTGGTGCAAGAATTGGCCGTCGATCACCAGTTGTTCGTGATGGACAAGAAAGGTACCTCGATTCGCGAGCAAGCGTTTCAGGACAACCCTTGCTTCTTGTTGACCGACCACATCCCGATGCCGAAGAAGACCTTCCACAGCCTAGAGCGCCTGGGTGCGAAGAAGATCACGCTAGGATCGAAAATGTTGTTTGCATCTCAATGTGTCGTGATAATCCACCACGAGCTGGACCAGCATTTCCATTCATAGCCTATGACTCTATAGAGAAAACGCGTTGATTCAACCACGATTTTAATCGTGGGCTGTATAAGCGTATAGTTATGTATACACCCACCTGTTAGGCAATCACTTGAATCTAAATTTCATAAAAAACATTTTTCCAGTTGTGATATTTTTCGTATTTTTCAGTGTAAGCAATACACTCGCTGCCAGCGATGTCTTGGTGTTGAAAGATAAATGGTTTCAATGCAAAAAAAGCACTTCGTGCCGATGGACCACCGAACCCTGCAATCGGCCCGCGGCGGTAAATAAATGGCATAAGAAGAAATACGCGCGCTATGTAGCAAACCAACGCACCATGATCCGTTGCTCGGCGCCGCCCGATGAAGCCTATATGCTTGAATCGAAAAACCACGTGGCCTGTATTGAAAACAAATGCGTGGTTGATTTACCCGCCTTTAAAACTGACTAATTCGACGGCGCGCCATTAGTTGTAAGCCGTTTGATTGTAAGTCGCATATATCTTGACCTTGCCGAACATTATCCTGAGAATGAAGATATCGCCCTAGCGTTGGTTTACCTATTTAAAAGGAACATAAATGAAAAACCTAAAGCGTATTGCCATTGTTGTGGCGCTACTAGCCGCTTTTACAGGCTGCACGGTGGTTACTCCTGATGCAGGGCAACAAGCGGTGTTGATTGATAAGCCTTGGCTGTTTGGCCATGGCGGAGTGCGTGAAAACCCCGTTCTGCCCGGTTTAACTTATGCATGGTTTTCCACGGAAAAAATTTACGTCAATATGTTTCCACAACAATACGACGGCAACTTCGGCGATTTAATGTCGAGTGATGGCGTGCCACTTGATTTTCACGCAGTGATTCGCCTGCAAGTGACCGACCCGGTGGTTTTAGTGAAAGATTTCGGCCAAGATTGGTATAAGAATAATGTCGAACAGGAGTTCTTCAACCGTGTTCGTTCAGCGGTCAAAAAACATGGCATGAATGAAACGGCTATTCAAACCACGGCCATTGATGAAATTGATGCTGAAGTCACCAAAGCCATGGGCGACTACTTTAAGTCAAATAAAATTCCGATTCGCTTAGTAAAAATTACTGTTGGCAAAGCCAACCCACCCGATGCAGTGCGCAATCAACGCGTGGAAACTGCACAACAAGAGCAACGCGTGCTCACTGAACATAAACGCGATCTTGCCGAGCAAAGTCGTAAAGCTGCCGAGCAGAGCCGCGCAGAAGCAGATAATGCATACCGCAATGCGATGAACCTAAATCCTGCGCAATTCGTTGAGATGGAGCGCATCAAGATGCAGCATGCCGTTTGTTCTGTACAAGGCGCAAACTGCACATTCATCGTTGGCGGAGATGTTGATCCGGTGATCAATGTGAAGTGATTTTGTTTAGGGGTGAATGATATTCGCCCGTTTCATAATGTGAGGTAGGGGTGGGTTCATAACCCACCCAACATGGCGAATTGGCCCATATATCCGTATCAATACATTGGGCGCGTTAGGAACCCGCCTCTACGTTATGTTGAATAACTTCTCATTGGCCTCGGCGCGCGAAACAATCCGCCAATGTCCAGGTTCAAGGCCGTCCAAATCGAGATTGCCGGTTTGCGTGCGGTGCAAGCTCAATACATTGTTACCAGTAGCAGCAAACATTCGGCGTACTTGATGGTAGCGTCCTTCAATTAAGGTTAGGCGCACACTTCGTGGTGTGATGATTTCCATCTGTGCAGGAGCAAGCGGATTTTTTTCGCTTTCCAGCATCAGCGTGCCACTG
This sequence comes from Arenimonas sp., assembly GCA_031428155.1. Taxonomy (GTDB): domain Bacteria; phylum Pseudomonadota; class Gammaproteobacteria; order Xanthomonadales; family Xanthomonadaceae; genus Arenimonas. The sequence continues at coordinate 53,722 of JANPOU010000032.1, forward strand.
GCGAATAATTCGGTTTCATCGCCACGCAAATCTTCTGCTAACTCAACCTTATAGATTTTAGGCAGATGAGCCTTTGGCGAAATAATCTGATGCAGCAACAGCCCATCGTCGGTCAACATCAGCAAGCCAGAAGTATCACGATCTAAGCGCCCAACAGTGGACAATACCGGATTACGGTAACGAAAACGCTCGGGCAATAAGTCGTATACCACGCGGCCAGGGTCTTTCGTTGAGCAGGTATAGCCAACCGGCTTATGCAGCAAAATGAGCACGCCATGCGCAGGATCAAGCGGCTCGTCATCGAGCAGAATATCCTCGTGCGGCACATCATCATCAATACCGATGGTGCTGCCATCGCGGCGAGTCAGCCAGCCGTTTTTAATCAGCTTGCTAACGTCTTTGCGCGAGCCATAGCCCAGATTGCCCAGCAATTTAACCAGTTTCATGGATTGCAGTTCAAATCACTGTCCGCGTTCTTTGGCACTGGCATCACGGGCCTTGCGAAACTCGGAATCTTTCGACCAATTCGGCCACTTCGTTGAGTTCGCTAAATTACGGCCGAGCGTGTATAGCACTTCAAGATCGCGGCTCATGCCAGCAAACGTCCAATCCGACTGCCACTCATCAGCCGGCTGATGATAGCGATAGTTGGTATAGTCGTCTTCTTCCTTATCGCCAGCGGCAATGCCGCCATTGACTAAATCATTACCCGCGCCAAACGAAATGGCAGGCACGCCACGCTTCGCCATTGGAAAATGATCGGAGCGAAAAAAATATCCGGCTTCAGGTTTTGGATCGGGCGAGTACACCAATTCCCATTTCTTCGCGGTTTCAATCAGCATGTCGAGCAAGTCGAGTTTTGCCGTTCCTGAAATGGTGAAATTACGCGCCATACCATTCGGGCTGAGTCCATCCATGTTAATCATGCCCACAGTTTTCGCCAACGGATACAGCGGATTTGAAGCGTAATATTCCGAACCTAACAAGCCTTTTTCTTCTGCAGTTACCGCCAAGAACACCACGGAACGCAGTGTTTTGGGTTGTTTGCCGTAGGCCTTGGCTAACTCTAGTAATTCAGCAATGCCGGTTGCGTTATCCACTGCGCCGTTATAAATGGTATCGCCTTTCGCATCCGGAGCACCCACGCCTAAATGATCCCAATGGCCGCTGTAAATCACCGTTTGATTTGGGTATTTACTACCTTGCAAACGTGCCAATACATTCTGCGAGGTAATCACTTGCGCATTAACGGCATAATCTGCAGAGAAACGCAGCCCTTTTAATTCCACTGGTTTGAAAGCACGGGTTTGCGCCTGCTTTTTCAATTGCTCGAAATTCAATCCGGCGTCATCAAACCATTTCACGGCTAAATCGCGTTGAATCCAAGATTCCAGATTGGCATGCGATTTGCCGGGTTCTTTACGCACAATATCAAACATCACATTGGTGTTAGAATTCTTCACGGTCGGCCAGCCATAAGAAGCAGGTGCAGTTTCATGCACAATCATTGTGCCAACTGCGCCTTGGCGCGCCATTTCTTCGAACTTATAGGTCCAACGGCCGTAATAGGTCATCGACTTTCCGCCGAAATCGCCTTTGCCGGTTTCAAAATCCGGATCGTTAATTAGCACCACGGCAATTTTGCCTTTTAGGTCGACACCTTTGAAATCGTCCCATTTGCGTTCCGGCGCTTTCACGCCATAGCCAACAAAAACCAAAGGTGCATTTTTAATACTGATAGAACTTTGCCCATTCATTGCCGCGCGAATGGCAATGTCGTCGCCTTGTTTAACTGCTTGCGATTTGCCATTGATGCTAACAGTTGCATTGACTGGACCTTTAATTTCAAAGCGACCGAGCGGTACTGCTTGTGTCCACGCGCGTTTGCCATTTTTTAAATCACCGCCCGGCTGCAGACCAGATGTTTTAAATTGTTCGATTAGATAGGCCACGGTTTTGGTTTCACCCGCTGTATTTGGGCCACGGCCTTCAAACGCATCTGATGAGAGTATCTTAACGTGCTGCGATAAATTGGATGGACTGAATTGCGGCGCATCGACAGCATTGGCTTGAAATGCCAAGCTCATCGCTAGTAGAAGTGTTGTTGGTCGTAACATAAAATCCTCGATATTCAATGATTAGCTTACACGCTAATCGGGTTGGCTTTTTCTGCATCAATGTTATACATCTTAATCGCGCGCGCCACATCTTTCCCGCTCATTTTTCCATCAGCCGCAAGTGCGGCAATAGCAGCATGGGCAATGTAATAACGATCAACTTCAAAGAATCGGCGCAAATTGCTACGTGTATCAGAGCGGCCAAAACCATCAGTACCCAGAACGGTATAAGGCATGGGCACGAAAGCACGGATTTGATCAGCAAAGGCGCGCACATAATCGGTAGCGGCAATTGCTGGACCAGAGCGGCCTTTCAGGCATTGTTCAACGAATGCAACGCGCGGCTCATTTTCAGGATGCAAGCGGTTCCAGCGTTCCACATCGAAGCCATCTCGGCGCAGTTCATTGAAGCTTGGGCAAGACCAAATATCGGCACTCACCGCAAAATCTTTATCCAACAATTCTGCGGCGGCAATCGCTTCACGCAAAATGGTGCCTGAGCCCAACAACTGCACTCGCAACTCGCCTTTCTTGGCTTTGCCGGCATCCTTGAATAAATACATGCCTTTCAAAATGCCATCACGCGAGCCTTCCGGCATTTCGGGCATATGGTAGTTTTCATTCATCAGGGTTAAGTAGTAATACTCGTCACGCTGTTCTTTTAGCATGCGCTGCATGCCTTCTTGCACAATCACCGTCACTTCATAACCAAAGCTTGGATCATACGATTTGCAATTCGGAATAGCCCCCGCTAACAAATGCGAATGACCATCTTCATGCTGCAAGCCTTCGCCATTTAGTGTGGTGCGGCCAGCGGTGGCACCTAGCAAGAAGCCGCGCGCACGCATATCAGCTGCTTGCCAGGCGGAATCGCCAATACGCTGGAAACCAAACATTGAATAGAAAATATAAAATGGCAGCATTGGCTGGTTGTTGGTGGAATAACTGGTAGCGGCCGCTAACCAACTGGAAAATGCGCCAGCTTCGGTAATGCCTTCTTCCAACACTTGCCCAGCAGTATCTTCGCGGTAATACATCAGTTGGTCGGCATCAACTGGTTTGTATTTCTGCCCAAACGGCGCATAAATACCAATTTGCCGGAACAAGCCTTCCATGCCGAAGGTGCGCGCTTCATCGGCCACAATTGGCACCACACGCGGGCCAACTTCTTTGTCACGTAAAATCACATTCAAGGTTTGCACGAAGGCCATGGTGGTGGAAATTTCGCGCTCGCCTGACGATTTCAACAAGCGCTCAAAAACATCTAAACTCGGCACATTTAATGTTAAATCAGATTTTTCACGGCGCTGTGGCAAATAGCCACCCATCGATTGACGGCGCGCTTTCATGTATTGTATTTCTGGCGAGTTTTCACCGGGATGATAAAAACTTAATGATTCAATCTGTTCATCGCTAACTGGAATTTGGAAGCGATCGCGAAACACAGTTAAGGATTCGGTATCGAGCTTTTTGGTGTTGTGGGTGGGATTCAATGACTCACCAGCCGAGCCCATGCCGTAACCTTTCACGGTTTTAGCCAAAATAACTGTTGGTTGGCCTTTATGTGCCATGGCAACTGAATACGCGGCATGCACTTTATGCGGATCGTGGCCGCCGCGGTTCAAGCGGTATACATCTTGGTCACTAAGCTTGGAAACCAACTCGGCTGTTTCTGGGGTTTTACCAAAGAAATGCTCGCGTGTGTATGCACCGCCGAAGGCTTTGTAGTTTTGAAACTCGCCATCAACGGTATCCATCATGATTTTTTTCAGATGGCCTTGGTAATCACGCTGCAACAGTGGATCCCAATAGCTCCCCCAAATCACTTTTAGCACATTCCAACCGGCGCCGCGGAAACTGCCTTCCAGTTCTTGAATAATTTTGCCATTGCCTCGCACTGGACCATCCAAGCGCTGCAGATTGCAGTTAATCACAAAACATAAGTTATCCAAACCTTCGCGGCCCGCCAAAGCAATCGCACCTAAGGATTCTGGCTCGTCGGTTTCACCATCGCCAAGGAAGCACCAGATTTTGCGATCACTTTTCGGCATCAAACCACGACCTTCCAAATATTTCCAGAAGCGCGCTTGGTAAATGGCGCTGATTGGGCCAAGCCCCATCGACACCGTGGGTGTTTGCCAGAAATCTGGCATCAGCCAAGGATGCGGATACGACGAAACACCGCGGCCATCTACTTCCATGCGGAAGTTATCAATTTGGTCTTCGCTGATGCGGCCTTCTAAAAATGCACGCGCATAAATACCCGGCGAAGAATGGCCTTGGATATACAGCAAATCGCCCGGGAAATTTTCGCTCGGGGCGCGCCAGAAATAATTGAAGCCGACATCGTATAAGGTGGCACTAGAAGCGAAGCTAGCAATATGACCGCCTAGTTCGCCTGGCTTACGATTAGCACGCACCACCATAGCCATTGCGTTCCAGCGGATGATGGAACGAATACGCCATTCCATCGCTAAATCACCATCCATGGCCGGTTCGTTTTCAACAGGAATGGTGTTGATGTATTCGGTGGTGGGATGAAACGGCAGATTGCCACCAGCACGTCGCGTGAGTTCTACCATTCGCTCTAGCAAATGATGTGCACGTTCCGCGCCGTCGTGGTCGAGCACGGCTTTTAACGACTCCAACCATTCTTTGGTTTCTTTTGGGTCGTGGTCGTTGCTTAGTACTTCATTAATCCAACTCATGGCAGTTCTCAGGTTTCATTTATTAAAAGAAATTGTATGGCTTAAAAGCCGCGTTGTTCACGCAACTGCGCTTCCACAGCCGCAATGGCTGTCATATTCACTACTCGTCGCACGGTGGCAGAAGTGGTTAGCACATGCACAGGTTTAGCCATGCCCATCAGCACAGGGCCAATACCAATACCGTCAGTCATTACGCGGGTGAGATTGTATGCAGCATTGGCAGCATCCAAGTTTGGCATCACTAAAAGATTAGCGGCGCCAGATAAACGTGAATCAGGAAATAGGCGTTCGCGAATGTCTGTTTTCAAGGCCGCGTCCACATGCATTTCGCCTTCCACTTCTAAGCGTGGCGCGCGTTTCAAAATGAGTTGTAAGGCTTCACGCATTTTCTTCGCGCTAACCGCTTCCGATGAGCCAAAATTGGAATGACAAACCAACGCGACTTTCGGCACAATCCCAAATAACTTCATACGGTATGCCGCTTGTAGTGCAGATTCAGCAATTTGCTCGGCAGTTGGTTCATGCTGCACATGGGTATCGGTAAAAAACAACGGGCCTTTATCGCTGATCACTACCGACATCGCTGAAATGCATGACACATTCGGATCTGCACCAATAACATCAATCACGTGCTTGAGCTTGCCTTGATACTTGCCAACAATTCCGCACAACATCGCATCGGCTTCACCGCGCTTGACCATTAATGCCGCAATCACCGTTCCGCGAGAACGCACAATCGCTTTGGCAGCTGCCGGCGTAACGCCGCGACGCGCCATAATTTGGTGATAATGCTGCCAGTATTCATTAAAGCGCGGGTCATCGTCGGGATTGGTTAAATCAAAATCCACGCCTTGCTTCAAGCGCAAACCCAATTTTTCGATACGGCGCTCAATAACCGCAGGCCGGCCAATCAGAATTGGGCGCGCTAAACCATCATCAACTACGGTTTGCACAGCGCGCAAAACCGTTTCTTCTTCGCCCTCGGCATACACCACACGTTTAACATCGGCACGCGCGCGCTCAAACATTGGGCGCATTAACAATCCAGTGCGATACACGAACTGCGAGAGCTGCTCACGATACAAATTGATATCGGGCATCGCGCGATTTGCAACACCAGATAATATGGCCGCCTGCGCTACCGCTGGTGCTAATGAAATGAGCAGGCGCGGATCGAATGGCCGCGGGATTAAATATTCAGGGCCAAAGGTTGGCGTTTCGCCGCTATACGCCGAGCCTAAATCGGAGGCTTCTTTGCGTGCTAGTTCGGCAATGGCATACACACAGGCGCGCTTCATATCTTCATTGATGCAGGTTGCACCCACGTCTAATGCACCACGGAAAATATACGGGAAGCACAGTGCGTTGTTCACTTGGTTTGGATAATCAGAACGACCTGTAGCAATAATCACATCCGGGCGAACCGCTTTGGCTTCATCAGGCAAAATTTCTGGGTGCGGATTAGCTAAGGCAAAAATAATCGGCTTATCGGCCATACTGGCAACCATTTCAGGCTTAAGAACGCCGCCTGCCGAAAGGCCCAAAAAAATATCTGCACCGGCAACAATATCGGCCAAACTGCGTTTGTCGGTGTCGCGGGCGTAGCGTTGTTTATCCACATCCATGTGTTCGCGGCCAGTGTATAAAACCCCTTCGCGATCAAAAGCCAAAATGTTTTCTGGCTTCAAACCTAACGATACCAGCATGTCCAAGCAGGCAATACCCGCCGCACCAGCGCCACTGGTGGCGAGCTTAACTTCTTCAATTTTCTTGCCGGATACATGCAAAGCATTCAACATTGCTGCGCCAACAATAATGGCGGTGCCATGTTGGTCATCGTGGAATACCGGAATTTTCATGCGCTCGCGCAGCTTGCGTTCAACCTCAAAACATTCAGGTGCTTTGATGTCTTCCAAATTAATGCCGCCGAAGGTTGGCTCTAAACTGGCGATAATTTCAACCAATTTATCGGGGTCGGTTTCGTCGATTTCAATATCGAATACATCGATGCCGGCGAATTTCTGAAACAGTACGCCCTTACCTTCCATCACCGGTTTGCCAGCGAGTGCGCCAATATTGCCCAAGCCCAGCACAGCGGTGCCATTGGTGATCACCGCAACCAAATTGCCACGTGCGGTGAGTGTGAAAGCTTCATTCGGGTCAGCCACGATGGCTTCGCAGGCATACGCCACACCGGGCGAATAGGCCAAAGCCAAATCGCGTTGGGTTGCCATCGGTTTGGTGGCACTCACTTTAATCTTGCCAAACGGTGCAATGCGGTGGTATTCCAGCGCCGCTTTCTTGAAATCTTCTTCAGACATACTGTATTCCAAAATCGAGCACATTAGTGCTAACGCTCTATTGTACTAAAAGCCAGTGCAATGCGCTTGAGTCTGTGCGTTCAGCATTTATTTTCGGTCGTATTTGTCTTTTAAGCGTTTACTGAATTTTTGATTGGCGGTTTTTTCCTGAGCACGGCGATTTGCCAAGGTTTGCGCCGCTGAATCACGCTCGTCTTTGAGCTTACAAAAATGCGAATAGCGCGCCATGTTAAGCGTGTCGGCAGCAATGGCCGCTTGCACAGCACAACCGGGCTCATTGCCATGGCTACAATCACTGAAACGGCATTGGCTAGCTAATTCGTCGATTTCGGCAAATAAGCCCTCATCAAAACGCTCATCACCACTTAGCTTGAGCTCACGCATGCCCGGCGTGTCAATCAAACAGCCACCCTGCGGCAAGGCAATTAGCGCACGATGAGTTGTGGTGTGCCGGCCTTTCGCGTCGGTTTCACGCACTTCGCGGGTTTTCATGCGCTGCTCACCAAGCAAAGTGTTGGTTAAGGTTGATTTACCCGCGCCCGATGAGCCAACCAGAACCACCGATTTACCGATACCCAAAAAGGGATGCAACACCGAGGCATCATCAGCACTTTTGGCATTCATGGTGAATACCGGTAGATCATCAATCAGTAATTCAGAGAGTTGATTGGTAAAGAAACTTGGATTTTCGCACTTGTCGAGCTTTGTCAACACCAGTATGGGTTTAGCGCCCGAGCTTTGGATCAGCAAGAAATAGCGTTCAATACGTTTCGCATTGAAATCATCATCCATGCCACTCACCAGCAATACGTAATCAATATTGGCGGCAATCAATTGTTGTTGATAGTGTTCGCCAGCCGCCGCGCGCTTGAGTAAGGTATGCCGTGGCAAAATGGCTTCAATCAGTTTTGCCTGTGCATCCAAAACCACCCAATCGCCCACCACTGCACGTGTTTGCGGGTCGGTGCGCGGGCGCAGCCAAACCGCTGGTGCTTGCACACGAAAGGTGTGCTGCGGACCTTGCGCTACTTCATAGCCACTGCGATGCTGTGCCACAACACGCGCAAGCTGTGCGTTCGGCCAAGCATTTAAAGCGTGCGCAATTGACTGCGAAGCGGGCCAGCCAATGGCACTGAAATTCGTTGCAGCTTTATCCATAGTGTCTATGATAAGTGCATATTGGATTACGCATCTCAGCCATCTACTACATCACGATATAACTGTTTAAAAACTTTAGGCAGAAATTCAATCAAATCTGTAGCAACCAAAGCCATTTCTGTGCGTTCCTGCGCGGCGTAATCTCCAGCTAATCCATGCACCCACACACCTAATTTTGCAGCATCGAATGGCGTCAATCCTTGCGCAAGCAAGGCAGCAAGAATGCCCGACAAAACATCACCTGAGCCAGCCGTGGCCATACCCGGATTACCGGTAGTGTTATGCCATTGCAGTGCGCCATCTGTTATTAGCGTTTGCGAACCTTTCAAGACAACGAAACTGTCGGTTTCACGCGCAAAATTATGCGCAGCTTTCTCGAGTTCATCACGACTCATATCTACTGGCGAACACAGAGATTGACCAAGACTACCAAGCAGCCTATCCATTTCACCCGCGTGCGGCGTTATGATTCGAATACCAGCGTGATGTTTAAGTTCACTTATTTCAATTTCGGAAAGAGTGAATAGTGCATCCGCATCAAAAATCATGGTTTGTGGGATTTCGCGCCAGAGAGTTTTTACGATGAAACTTAAATCTGCCGACCTACCAAGACCAGGGCCGCAAACGATAACATCAGCACGGGCTGCTTTTTCGCGCAATGCCTTCAGGCTGTCTGCTGCAAAACAACCCGAAGCGTTCGATGACAGTCCGTGGGTGATTAAACACGAATCAAATCCCGCGGCAATAGACGCAATAGATGTTGGAACACATAGCTCAACAACTCCCGCACCTGAATGCAGTGCTGCGCGCCCGGCTAGAACAGGCGCTCCAGCCATGGATTGGCTCCCGCCAATAATTAATACTCGGCCAAAGTCATATTTATGGCTATTACGATTGCGATTCAGCAAGTGCTGCAGAATGTGGCGTTGTATTGGAATCATCAGTCGATGATAGCGCGCATTCGGCATTCAATACATACGCTTTATAAATCGCTGTATTCTTAAACTATGCAAACGTATTCAAGACCGCCAAATTCATCAGCTCGATTCCTCGCCCTTGGCGATTCCTACACTATTGGCGAAGGTGTCGCAGAATCGAATCGCTGGCCTGAGCAATGGGCAAGGCGCATGAACGAACAAGGTCATTCAATCAATCAGCCGGTTCGTATCATTGCCCAAACCGGCTGGACTACCGATGAGCTAATGCAAGCAATTGAAGATGCGGGTGAAATTGGTATTTACCAATATGTCTCATTATTAATTGGCGTCAATAATCAATACCGCAGGCGAAGTATTGATGAATTTGAAACGGAATTCACACAACTCGCTGAAAAAGCAATTTACTTTGCCGGTAACAAGCCACAACAGGTATTTGCACTATCGATTCCAGATTGGGGACAAACGCTTTTTGGGCAAGCTAGCAGTCGCGACACCAGCCAAATAAGCCAGGAGATTGACTCCTTCAATTTGGCAATAGAAAAGATTTGTCAGGGCTTACACATCAGCTATTGGGATATTACATCTATTACGCGTGAAAACAGTAAAAAACCCCTTATGCATGCAGATGACGGACTGCATCCCTCGCAATTAATGTATGAAATATGGGTAAATACCTTATTTTCACCTTGAATGCTTTACTTTTAGAGTCATTACTCTGTAAATTGGGCATAACAGAGCTATAGAGAGGGCATTAATTTATGAGAACAAAAATAGTATTTATCATTTTTTGCATGGTCATTGCCGCCTGCGGCAAATCCGCAAATAACGAAACTCCGCAACAACTTGCGGCTGCGGCTTGCGAAGCTGAGGCAAAAATCCGAATTGGTGAAAAGACCTATCAGTTTGATATGGTTGCATTAGCTGCAAGTGCTAAAGCGTCCGATGGCGGCTGGGAACTTAAAGCACCGATTGTAATTGACCCTGGCTTGCGAGACGAGGTAAAACAGACAGTGGAATGCAAGGTCAGAGCCAAGGACGATAAAACCCTTGAAGTAACCGACATCCAATTTATTTATTAAATTCCACTCGTAGGGGCGAGTTCCAAACCCGTCCTCTCATTACACACAATCAAAATTTAATGCATCCGCTGGGCGAATGAATCCGCTGGGCGGGCTTAGAACCCGCCCCTACATCATTTAATCAAAACGCAAATGCTTGACGGATTTGCCATGGCGGCGAATTAAGCGCAAGGCTTCAATGCCGATATTGATATGCGCTTCAACAAAATTTTCGGTCACTTTTTTATCGGAAGCTTCGGTTTTCACGCCTTCCGGAATCATCGGTTGGTCGGAGACTAACAATAATGCACCACAAGGAATGGAGTTGGCAAAACCGGCGGCAAAGATGGTTGCGGTTTCCATGTCGATTGCCATGCACCGCAGTTTTCGCAAGTAGGCTTTAAATTCTTCGTCATGCTCCCAAACGCGCCGATTGGTGGTGTATACCGTACCAGTCCAATAGTCGTGGCCAAGATCGCGAATCATGGTTGAAATCACCCGCTGTAGGGCGAAGGCTGGCAAAGCGGGTACTTCAGGCGGAAGGTAATCATTTGAGGTGCCCTCGCCGCGGATAGCGGCAATTGGCAAGATTAAATCACCCAGTTCATTTTTGCGCTTCAAGCCACCACATTTGCCCAAAAATAACACCGCTTGCGGTGGCAAAGCGCTCAACAGATCCATCATGGTGGCGGCATTGGCCGAGCCCATGCCAAAGTTAATCATGGTGATGCCGTCAAAGGTTGCGCTTGGCATTGGCTTATCTAAGCCAACCACTTCAGCACCGGTCAGCCTAGCGAAGGTATTTAAATAGCCACCGAAATTGGTTAACAAAATATGTTCGCCAAAGGCCTCTAGCGGCAAACCGGTATAGCGCGGCAACCAATTACTGACGATTTCCTGCTTATCTTTCATAGTATCTCCTTAACCACATTGTGCCATGTTTGGGATTTTCAGTAAAAACTTGGCAGAAATTCGCTTCTGCTATAGGGTATGGGTTCTATCTGGGGAATATCTTCTATGAATAAATTGATTATTGCCGCTGCAATTTCTGTAGCTTTGTGCATTTTGCCGGTTCAAGCCAAGAAAAAACCGGCTCCAGAGCCGAAAAAAACAGCGCTTTATGCCAGCACCTATCAAGCTATCGCCTCGGCACCGGTATTAATTCAACACGCCACGGTGCTAACCGGCACCGGCGAGCGCTTAGAAGATACCGATGTGCTACTACAAGATGGCAAAATTCACTCTCTTGGCAAAAACATCAGCGCACCGAGCAATGCTGTGGTTATTAACGCAACCGGCAAATGGGTTACTCCAGGCATTATTGATGTGCATTCGCATTTAGGTGTATATGCCAGCCCAGGCATTCAAGCCAGTTCGGATGGTAATGAAGCCACCAGCCCTGTAACCGCTAATGTGTGGGCCGAACATTCTGTGTGGCCGCAAGATGCCGGCTTTGCTAAAGCCCTAGCAGGCGGCGTAACCAGTATGCAAATACTGCCTGGCTCGGCCAATTTGGTTGGCGGCCGCAGCGTGATTTTAAAAAATGTGGCAGCCACCACCTACCAAGCAATGAAATTTCCGGACGCACCCTATGGCGTTAAGATGGCCTGTGGTGAAAACCCGAAACGCGTGTATGGCGAGAAAGGCGGCCCTTCAACACGCATGGGAAATATGGCCGGCTACCGCTCGGCCTTTATTGGCGCCCAGGCGTATCGTAAGAAATGGGATGCCTATGAAAAAGACGGGCGTGAAGGTGACGCGCCTGACCTAGACTTAGCAAACGAAACACTGGCAGGTATTTTACGCGGCGAAATCTTTGTCAATATCCATTGCTATCGTGCCGATGAAATGGCCGCCATGATTGATTTATCGAAAGAGTTTGGATTTCAAATTAGCTCATTCCATCATGCCGTAGAAGCCTATAAAATTGCTGATCTGCTAGCACGCGAAAAAATCTGCGGTGCGCTATGGGCCGATTGGTGGGGTTTCAAACTGGAAGCCTTCGATGGCATCGAGGAAAACATCACATTGGTTGATAAACCCGAAGGCGGTTGCGCGATTGTGCATTCCGATTCAGCTGAAGGCATTCAACGCCTTAACCAAGAAGCGGCTAAAGTGATCGCTTCATCAGCGCGAGTCAACATCAACATTAGCCCAGAGCACGCGATTAAATGGCTAACCAGCAACGCCGCCAAAGCCTTGCATATTGATAAACAAACCGGCAGCTTAGAGGCCGGCAAAATGGCCGATGTGGTAATTTGGAATGGCACGCCGTTTTCAACCTACGCCAAAGCTGAAAAAGTATTCATTGACGGCGCACTATTGTATGACCGCAACAATAAGGCCTTGCAGCCGAAAGTAGATTTCTTAATCGGACAAGAGGGCCAGCCATGAAACGTTCACTGATTTTCTTCGGACTCATCGCGTTTGCTTGTTCAACGCAGGCACAAAATGTGTTGATTAAAAATGCCACGGTGCACACCGCAACAAGCCAAGGCACATTAAACAATGCCGATGTTTTGGTGCAAGGCGGTATCATTCGCGCCATTGGTAAAAACTTAGCTAACCCGGGCAATTTGCACACTATTAACGCGCAAGGCAAGCCCCTAACACCGGGTTTATTTGCAGGTATCAGCGAAATTGGTTTGGAAGAGATTAGCCAAGAAGACTCCACCGTTGATGCAAACCTTAACCTTAAAACTGGCGAATCTGGCCTGATTGAAACGCTACGCCCTGAATTTGATGTGTCGCGCGCCTACAACCCGCGTTCGGTGTTACTTGCCATTGCACGCGTGGGCGGCATGAGCTTCACCGCATTAGGCACCAATGGTGCGTTGCTATCGGGGCAAGGTGCAGTGATGCGCCTAGATGGCGGCTATGAGCCGATTGCTGGCAAGCGCATTCCGTTTATTAGCATTGGTTCAGGCAAACTTGAGCAAAGCGGTTCTTCGCGCGCCGCGCAATTTATGCTTTTGGAACAAGCCTTCAACGAAGCCAAAGCACCCACACTCGGCGACGAACGTCTGCTAACTGGCCAAGGCCGAAGCGCCTTGAATAACGCCATGTTGAATGCGCGTTTTTTTGTGTCGGTGAATCGTGAAGCAGATATTCGGCAAGTGTTGAAATTTGCGCAGAAATACAACATCCGTATTGCCTTAGTTGGCGGATCAGAAGCTTGGCGCGTGGCCGATCAATTAGCGACAGCTAAAATTCCGGTGTTCATAGATGCCATAGATGTATTGCCATCAAGCTTTGAGCAAATTGGCAACACCGAAGAAAATGCTGCGCGTTTGCAGCGCGCGGGTGTGTCGGTGAGTTTCATCAATGGCAACGATGCCTCGCACAACGCCCGCAAAGTTCGGCAAATTGCTGGCAACGCGGTAGCCAACGGTTTGCCGTGGGAAGCAGGCTTGGCTGGCATTACCTCAGCACCCGCTAAAGCCTTGGGCGTGGATGCACAAGTGGGTAGCATTGAAGTTGGCAAAAGTGCCGATTTAGTGCTCTGGACTGGCGACCCACTGGATGTTGCATCAACTGCCACTGCTATGTGGCTGTCTGGCAAAGCAACGCCATTAATTTCAAGGCAAACTCTGCTTCGTGACCGCTATTTAGCACCTAGCAGCAATTTGCCTCGCGCTTATCAACATTAAGGATTTTTATGCAATTTACAAAACTCGCTTTGCTTTGCGGCGCACTTGTGCTTAACCAAAACACACAAGCCACTGACGCTAAAAGTGATTGGAATATTTCGGCCGAACACGGCAAAACCAAAACAGTACGCTTCAACACTGATGAAGGCACCTGGCTGGATTTGGATGTTAGCCCAGATGGAAAAACCATTGCATTTTCGATGATGGGCGATATTTATCTGTTGCCTATCAGCGGTGGTAATGCCCAGCGTATTTCTTCTGGCCCAGCATGGGAAGTACAACCACGCTTTTCGCCAAACGGCAAAGAAATTGCGTTCACCTCTGACCGCGCCGGTGGCAATAATTTATGGCGCATGAGTGTGGATGGGTCGAGTGCGGTGCAGGTTACCAAAGAAAAATTTCGTTTATTCAATAACCCAATCTGGACGCCCGATGGCCAATACCTGATTGGCCGTAAACACTTCACCTCGGAGCGCTCATTAGGCGCGGGTGAATTATGGATGACGCACCGCAGTGGCGGTGATGGTTTGCAACTGACTAAACGAAAGAACGACCAAATGGATCTTGGCGAACCGGCTATTAGCCCTGACGGCCGGTATGTGTACTATTCCGAAGATGTGAGCAGTGGCGACACGTTTTCATACAATAAAAATGTGCATGGCGTTATTTACGCGATTAAGCGCCTTGACCGCGAAACTGGTGAAACACGCACTTTAGTCAATACACCGGGTGGCGCGATTCGCCCACAAGCCTCGCCTGATGGTAAGCGCTTGGCGTTTGTAAAACGGGTGCGCGATAAAACCGTGTTGCATGTGTTGGATTTAGCCAGCGGCAAAGTGACGCCAGTTTGGGATGGTTTGTCGCACGATATGCAAGAAACCTGGGCAATATTTGGGCCATATGCCAACTTCAACTGGACACCCGATTCGCAATCGGTGGTGATTTGGGCGCAGGGCAAACTCTGGCGCGTGAATATGCAAACCGGGGCGCCACAAAACATTGCCTTTAATGCGGAAATACAACAAAAACTGACCGCCCCGATTCGCATGCAAAACAAACTGGAAGGCGATTCATTCACAGCGAAAATGCTACGTGATGTAGCCACCTCACCCGATGGAAAAACCGTGGTGTTTCATGCCGTTGGAAAGCTCTGGATAAAAGTGTCGGATGGCGCTGCCACACGTCTCAGCCAAGACAATGCGCTATTTGAATACCAACCAAGCTTTAGTGCTGATGGCAAAAAATTGTTGTACACCACTTGGTCTGATACCAGCCAAGGCAGTGTTCGCGAGCTCGATTTAGCCACAGGTACGCAACGCATTTTAAGCACCGAAGCAGGCTTTTATTATCAGCCGCGCTTTTCACCGAACGGCCAGCATATCGTTTTTGTTAAGTCCGGCGGCAGCGCGTTAACCGGCAGTTTAAACACAACCGAGCGTGGCATTTACATTAGCCCAAGCAATGCCTGGGCACCCACTAAAATTGCAGATGGTGGCGATCCGCAATTCATGCCTGATAGTAAAAATGTGTTGTATATGAGCGGCGGCGATTTATCCAAAAAAGTGATGCGTATTGGCATCAACGGTGATAAGCCGCGCGAAATATTCAACCTGAAGTATGTTGACTCCGTGCAGCTTAGCCCAGATGGCAAACATATTTCATTCACCGAACTGTATAACGCCTATGTGGCGCCACTGCCAGCCTATGGCGGCAGCATTGAGCTTAGTAAAGACACCACCGCCATTCCAGTGACTAAACTGACTAGTTCTGCTGGCCCGTATTTGCATTGGTCCGATGCAAGCACTGTGCATTGGATGCTCGGCAATCAATATTATTCGCGCAATGTTAATCAAGCCCAAAACGCCGCCCCAATCGCCTTTAGCGTGAATGTGGCGAGCGACAAACCCAGCGATACCGTAGCCTTTGTTGGCGCGCGCATTATTAGTATGAAAAATGCCGAAAGTACGCAGGAAATAATAGAGAACGGCACGGTGTTAGTGCAAGGCAATAAAATTGTGGCGGTGGGTAGCAATGTTGTTGTGCCAGCCAATGCGCGCGTTATTGACGCCAAAGGCAAAACCCTGTTCCCGGGCATTGTTGATGTACACGCACATGCGGCGCATTTCAACACCGGTGTTGTGCCTCAGCAAAATTGGGCTTATTACGCCAATTTGGCATTCGGTATTACCACTATGCACGATCCGTCAGCCACCTCTGAAACGGTGTTCTCGCAGGCTGAACTGCAGAAATCTGGCGAACTGGTTGGGCCACGGGTGATGTCAACCGGCACGATTTTGTATGGTGCTGACGGCGATTTCAAAGCGGTAATCAATTCACTTGACGATGCCCGAAACACGCTTGCTCGCATGAAAGCGGTTGGTGCATTCAGCGTAAAATCGTACAATCAGCCACGCCGCGAGCAACGCCAGCAGATTAACCAAGCCGCGCGCGAACAGGGCTTATTGGTTGTTGAGGAAGGCGGTTCAACCTTTAACCACAATATGACCATGATGCTAGATGGGGTGTCCAGTATTGAGCACAACATTCCCGTTGCGCCGCTGTATAAAGATGTGGTGGATACTTGGAAACAAACCGACGTGCGTAATACACCCACGTTGGTTGTGAATTATGGCGGCTTAAACGGCGAATATTATTGGTACAACAAGATGAATATCTGGGAGAACGAACGCTTCCTGAAATTTTATCCGCAAGGCGCGTTAGATGCACGAGCAATTCGTCGTGAAATTGCACCCGAATGGGATTACTACCACATTGAAGTGGCCAAGCAAGCCAAGCGTTTGCGCGACGCTGGTATCAAAATTCTTGTCGGCGGCCATGGCCAGATGCAGGGTTTATCGCAGAACTGGGAAATTTGGAGTTTGGTGCAAGGCGGCTTCTCGCCGTGGCAAGCACTTCGCGCAGCCACCATTGACGGCGCAGACCACCTTGGCTTTGCTTCAGAATTTGGTTCTATCGAAGTGGGCAAACGCGCTGACTTAGTCATAACCAACACCAATCCGCTTGATAATATTCAAAACAGCATCGACACCGCTTATGTGATGGTCAATGGCCGTTTATTCGATGCCACAACAATGGCTGAGATTGGTGGCAAGAATCGCCCAGCGCCGGTATTTTATTTTAGTCAGCAACAAACCGGCTTAAGCGTGGGCCAGGAATATGGCCCAACGATGGAAGCCCAAGGCGATTAATCTGGTCAACAACTTGCTACACTGGAAGGCGCCACTTTCGGCGCTTTCTTCGTTGGAGGCCTTATGAAATTTTACATCTCCCTATCCGATCCAAAATTAGCTGTGGGTGCGAATAGCGCACTGAGTTTCGCAGCACACGGTGCGGAAGAATTTGCCGCACAATTGCAACGCGCTCTAAGCAACCCCGACTACATTCAATCGTGGCTAGCAAGCATGAATACAGAAGATGCTGAATTTGTTGACGCCGAATTATTGGCTATTGATGCTAATGCAAAAGTGACTGGCACGCAGCATGATTTAAGCTTCTCGCTACTTGCCAACACCACACTCAACGGCGCAGCATTTAAGCACCGCATGCGGTTATTGGCTGGCAGTCATTGGCAACTGACAGATGTGAAATAATCCATGTCAGAAGCCAGCCAAAACGCTATTGAAAAAACCCAGCAATGGATTGAAACGATTGTTGTTGGTTTAAATTTTTGCCCGTTTGCTAAACGCGAATTACGAAAAAACGCGGTGCGTTTTATTTTGAATGAAAGTACCGACATACAAGAAACGCTTCAGCAGCTGATAACCGAGTGCGAGTTCCTTGATGCCAATCCAGAATCCGAAACCACATTACTCATTTTGCCGAACGGCTTTGAGGATTTTTTGCATTATCTTGATCTTACCGAATTAGCTGAAGATTTGCTGGCTGAGCAAGGTTATGAAGGTGTTTATCAAGTTGCCAGTTTTCATCCGGAATATTGCTTTGCCGATGCTGATTCAGAGGATGCCGCCAATTACACCAACCGTAGCCCATACCCGATGTTGCATCTGTTGCGTGAAGCCAGTTTAGATGTGGCTATTGATAATTTCCCAGGCATTGATTCAATTCCTGAAACCAATATGCAAAAGGCGCGCAGCTTAGGTGCTGAATTCTTTCAAACGATGTTGGCTAACACAAAAATTTAAGCTCTAGAAATGCAAATTGCCCAGTCTGTTGACTGGGCAATAAGGGGCTAAGCCCAAGCCATCCTTGGCACTACTGCTCAAACCGAAGTACATTTAAATACTGGGTCTAAGCGGTCTGCAAATTTTAATTACCTTCAGCAGTTTCTTTGATTTCTTCGCCTACTTCCTGTGTGTCTTTGCCAATACCAGCAATAGTGTGGCAAGCGCTAGACAACACGCTGAACGTTAGGATGAAAAGCAAAGCTGCGGTAGTACGCGTTTTTTTGTTCATTGTAATATCCTTTGGTTTAGTAAAATTATGCAATAAGATGTTTGCTATTTAGTGCATAATCAGCTTACCACGAACACGTTTAGGTTCAATGGAATTTAATAATATATGCGCAATCAACATTTATCAGTGCGCTATCGTACATAGTAGAAATTATTATCTTGCGTAGCCAATATATTATGCGAGAAATCTATTTTCTCTAATGTGCGCTAACGAACCGACATCGATGAGCGCGAAGCTTATATTGACTTATTCACCGCATGAACAACATGTAGCGAATAGGTTTAAACGCTGATTTCCCCCGCATTCAGCGTTTAAACCGACCACAAACTCACACACCTGCACTCTCAAAAAGGCAGGATTATTCAAACCAAACACTAAGGACATCAGCATATGTTGAACTACGCCGTTACTTTCCTAATTATTGCACTGATTGCCGGCGTACTCGGTTTTACTGGCATTGCCGGATCGGCAGTTGGTATTGCAAAAATATTGTTCTTGGTTTTCATTGTGCTATTCGTTATCTCGTTCCTGCTTGGGCGTCGCGGAAAACTGTAATAGATTGCTCGTTTGGTCTGAACATCTTTTTTGTTTCTGAGCATGCACGCACAGCTGAACTAAAGTATTCTGCATAGGACACTATGAGAATCCTTTTTTATGACAACACTTTTCAACTTTTCGCCACGCGCTCTTGAGCTACAAAACCAATTAGCTGACTTCATGCGCACTGACATCTTGCCTGCTGAAACAGCTGTGGCATCTTGGCAGGCACATACTGAGACGCGCTGGTTGCCCTGCCCTACGATTGAAGCGCTGAAACAAAAAGCTAAAATTGCCGGCTTATGGAATTTATTTTTGCCAGATGCCAGCCATGGTGCTGGCTTAAGCAATTTAGAATACGCACCCCTGGCCGAACAAATGGGCAGAGTGTTGTGGGCCTCGGAAGTATTCAACTGCAATGCCCCTGATACTGGCAATATGGAAGTGTTGGCGCATTTCGCCAGCGCTTCGCAAAAACAGCAATGGCTCAATCCTTTATTAAATGGTGAGATTCGCTCTGCCTTCGCAATGACTGAGCCCGATGTTGCCTCATCGGACGCGTCTAACATTGCATTGCGAATTGAATCGGATGGTGATGATTATGTGTTGAATGGTAGCAAATGGTGGATCACCGGCGCTGGCGATCCACGCTGTAAAATTTTAATCGTGATGGGCGTGACTAACCCCGATGCTGATAAATACGCAAGGCATTCAATGATTTTAGTGCCGATGGACACACCAGGTTTGCATGTGGTGCGGGCACTGGAAGCATTCGGTTTTGATGATGCACCCAGTGGCCATATGGAACTTGAGTTCAATAATGTACGCGTATCAAAAACTAACTTACTACAAACCGAAGGCAGCGGCTTTGCTTTAGCGCAAGCACGCTTAGGGCCAGGCCGTATTCATCATTGCATGCGTCTGATTGGATTAGCACAACGCGCCTTAGAGTTAATGCTTGAACGGACACAACAGCGCGTGGTATTCGGCAAGCCTTTAGCGGCGCAAGGCATGGCACAGGAAATGATTGCTTTGTCGCGTTGCGAAATTGAACAGGCGCGCTTATTAACACTCAATGCCGCAGCCAAATTAGATGCCGGCAACAACAAAACCGCCAAAGACGATATTGGCATGATTAAAATTGTGGCTCCTCGCATGGCGTTTACGGTGATCAATCGCGCTATCCAACTTTTTGGCGCCGCCGGTTTGCAACATGATTTTTTAGCACACGCTTTAGTGGGAGCACGTTGTTTGCAACTGGCCGATGGCCCAGACGAAGTGCATATTGCTGCCCTTGCCCGCTCCATGCTTCGGTAGGAATGGGCTCAGCCCACGACCTAGCTGTCCACAATCTTGTTAGCCACGACATAATTATGACCACTCCTAATCAGTACGATCTTCCAGATACTTTGCTTGCGCTTTATCTGCAGCAACACATAGATGGGTTTCAAGGCCCGCTGACTTCGACTAAATTTAAAGGCGGGCAAAGCAACCCAACCTATTTACTTGAAGCTGCCAGTGGCCGTTATGTATTGCGCCGTAAACCGCCCGGAAAATTATTAGCTTCGGCGCACGCGGTTGATCGTGAATTCCGTGTCTTGCAAGCCTTGCATGGCAGCGCAGTGCCGGTTGCGAAGCCGCATCATCTGTGTGCAGATGAAAGCATTATTGGCTCAATGTTTTATGTGATGGAATATATTGACGGAAAAGTTTTTTGGGATCCGTCCTTGCCAGATTGCACAACAGAGCAACGCGGTGAAATATTCGATGCACTCATTCAAACATTAGCCGCTATTCACTCCGTTTCAGTTAAAGATTCTGGTTTGGCGGAGTTTGGTAAACCTGGTAATTATTTTGAACGCCAAATTACACGCTGGAGTCAGCAATATCGTGATTCAGAAACACAGTCCATAGCAGCTATGAATGCGCTTATTGAACAACTGCCGCTGCGTTGCCCAGAAGATGACGGCAGTATTTCTTTGGTGCACGGCGATTTCCGTATAGATAATTTGATGTTTGATAGCCAAGGCCAGCATGTTCTGGCGGTTGTGGATTGGGAACTCTCCACACTCGGCCACCCATTAGCTGATTTAGGATACTTCTGTATGGCGTTGCGCCTACCGCGCAATCCCGCATTACCTGGCTTAGCCGGATTGAGTCGTGGCGAGTTAGGTATTCCGGATGAACAACAAATTTTGCAACGTTATGCCGAATTAACAGCCCGCGCTATCCCCAGTGATTGGGCCTTTGTGCTGGCATTTAGTTTTTTTCGATTGGCGGCCATCGCGCAAGGGGTTGCTAAACGTGTACAGCAGGGCAATGCGTCTAGCCAGCAAGCCGAGCAAGCAGGACAAATGACGGTTTTACTGGCAAAGCTGGGCTTGCAGACCTTGCATGAAAAGCTATGAGCAAATCTGCCGAATTTAACGCGCAAACAGTGGCGGTATTCGGTGGCGGTAACGGTTGGGGCAAGCGCATCGCCGAGACGTTGGCAAATGCCGGTAGCGCAGTCCGTATCATCGAAAAAGACGACGGCACCGATACCATTTTGGGCGCCATCAATAAAAGCGATGTTGTCTTCATTGCTATTCCAGACGCAGCCATCGACACCTTGTTGAAGGATTTTCAAGAGCCGCTGATAACAAAAATTATCCTAGATTGCGCCACCAACAAATCCGGCTTCAGCGCCGCATTGCAACAACTTGCCCACGATGGCGCAAGTATTTGCTCGACACACCCGATGGCGGCATCCGACGGCGTGTTGCTGGGCCAGAACGCCTTGATCATGCCGATTGGAAGCAATGCTACACCGGCAGAACAAATGGCCATCCAGTTATACTGGCGCTTAGGCATGCATTGCGAAGTTTTCGATTTCAACAAGCACACGGATTTAATGGCTATTGTGCAAATGTTGCCGCATGTGATGCAACGTTTAACCATTGATGCTTTAGCGCATGGATTATTACAACAAGAAATAAAAATTGATGCGCTGGCAAACTTAGCGTCCGCCAATTATTTATTAGCTGAGCTCGGTATTGGCCGTGTGGCAGCGCAGCGCGCTGATGTCTCAGCTGGTATTATTGCAAGCGCATTGCATGAGCCATTTGGCCAGCAATTGTTGGAGCGCATGCAAGTAAGCTTACAAAGCATGAAACGTTCTAGCCAATCACGCGAAGCACTCAGCACCTTGTTCAATACCAGCGTTCAGCAACTTGACCCAAACGGTGCATGGCGTTTGCAGATGGCCGACAAAACCGAAGCGGCGCTTATTCGCTTAGGTAATTTGCGAAGCCGCGCGCTGACTATTGAAGCGCCGAACCGAATTGGCATGCTACGTGATATTTTAAGCGTGCTCGCCAATCACAGTATTGATATGACCGCGCTGGATTCGCAGTTAGTCAGCAAGGCCGATGGTAGTGAATGGGTAAATTTTGATATTGCTATTAGCAATGAACATGTGCCCCACGAAGCGATAGCCAAAGAGCTGGCGGCGATTGATGCGCGCTTTAAGGCGACATGACTCCGCAGAATACATGACCAATGCCACATGACGCACATCTTAAATTGGCGGACACTGCCTGAAATAAATACAATTCGGGGCATGCTGCATGGCATCACATCTTAAAACCGGCCGCATCATCGGCGTGCTTGTGCTTGTGCAAGTTGTTCTCGGCATATTGAGTAATTTTGTGTTCACTGCACCTTTGTTCGGGGAACCCGGATTTTTGATTAACGCCGCGCCACATGCCAACCAGATTGCCATGTCGGCGCTGATTGGTATCGCTATGGGTTTACTGTCGTTGTCTATCGCATGCCTGTTGTATCCGCTGTTCAAGCCGTATTCGCAACCCATGGCATTGTTTTATTTCGCGTTGGTCACCGCCGGTTTCGCTTTGACGGTGGTTGAGTACACTAAAATCATGTCGATGCTATCGCTCAGCCAAGCGTATGCTGCCGCAGGTGCTACGCAAGATGCGCTGTATCAAGGCTTGCGAGTGGTGGTCAAGGATGCCCGCAACTGGACGCATTATTTAAGTTTGATTGTTTCGGGCGTTACCATCTTCGCGTTTTATCTCATCAGCATGCGCTTCAAGCTGATTCCGCGAGCACTTTCTGCTTTTGGTTTATTAGCAGCCCTTTCGCAAATTTTCGCCATCGCGATGCCGCTATTTGGGCATGAGGTCGATTTCCGCTTAATCGCACCTTTAGGTATCTGCGAAATACTGCTCGGCGTATGGCTGATTGCAAAAGGCTTTCGCGAAACAAAATCGTAGAGTGTTACTTGATCCCTGAGCGTGTCGAAGGGTGGCGCACTTCTTGCAGAAAAATTATTACAGCAAGCCGGCTTTGCGCGCGGCACTCACCTGCGCTTCGGCCTGAGCACGAATCCGTGCGTATTGTTTGTCAAAGCAGGGCTGTTGCCGCAATGTAGCCAATGCCGGATCCACCGCAAGTTGCAAGTAGAGCTTAAAATATTTTTTGTCGGCGACTTCGGCAAGCGCAGCACAGGCATTGGCGTATTCACCCAGTAGGGCGTAGCCATACACTTCCGACCAACGTCTGCTCAATGAGCCGGCAATCGGCAATGCCGCGGCATTTTTGATACCCATCCGCAACAGCGTGTGCGCCTGCTTGATCGCTCCGGTGCCGAGCAGCGCATCAGCCAAAGCCACGGTGTCGCCAGGGTATAAGGTTTTGTCAGGAACCGGTTGTTCAACAAACAGTTCAGGCATAAATTTTCGGTAGATGACCAGCGCTTCTTCGCTGCGCTTATTCAGCCGCAGGAGTCCGGCACGGTCCCATGCCTCGGCTTGGTTTTCAATATTGACTAGTGTTAATGCCCTAGCGAAATCTCCTTCGACGGCCGCTAGCTGGGCCTGAAATTGAGTTTGATTTTGCGACTGTGGATAAATAGTCGCTAGTTTCGCGGCACAGCGCTTGGCTTCTGCCATTGCACCGAATTGCAGCAGAGTGTCGCATTTATCGATTGAATTCGGCTCGGAGGGCTCATTGGCAATGGTGGAATTATGCGCCCGCAACGCTTGCACCAAATCGCCGAGCTCAGCATACAAGAATGCCTGCTGACGGGTGGCGATCGGCAAAGCAGGATAATCGGCTAGCAGTTTTGTATTGCTGGTAAATGCCTCATCAAGTCGTCCCAAATTGGCCAGTGCGCCGTTGTAGGTCAACATTACCACCGGCGATAGTGGATCCAACGACACCGCCCGTTCAAACATCTGCAGGCCCTGCTTAGAGTCCCCGATTTCATAAAACAGCAATTCCCCATACCATTGATAGCCGCTGGAATAGCTCGGTGCCAGTTCGATGCCGCGCTTATAAGCTTTTTGTGCGCCAGCCAGATCACCAAGCCCTCTGAGCCGATTGGCCTGTGCAATATGTGCTTCACCAAGCTCGGGTGATAACTCCAGCGCGCGCTCAGTGTAGCGGTCTCTGCGGCTCAGCATCTCTGGCGTGTCTGTTGTGTATTCGCCAAGCAAGCTCAAAGCAATGCTGGCCATGGCATACGCACGCGCATAGCTGGGGTCAAGTTCAATGGCACGCTCGAAATGCCCTAAAGCGCTACGCATTTCATTGACTTTGCGATTGGGTAACAGCGCGATGCCTTTCAGGTATTCCTG
>JANPOU010000033.1:0-27062 GCA_031428155.1 Arenimonas sp.
GCGAATAATTTCGCCAGGATGTGGGACATTTTTCATAGTATGCACATTATCCGCCTCAACTTAACCTTACACCAACTTAATTTCACGCAAGCGTTCCATCAAATATTCATGGCCAGTGATTGACACCGGGTAGCGATCTGGGTTTTCGGCGCTGATGCATTGCGGCAAAGTTTTGATTAAGAAATCTGGGTTCGGATGCAGGAAATACGGAATAGAATAACGTGGCTTACGAGCGCCCTCGCCCATCGGATTAACTACGCGGTGTGTGGTGGACGGATACACATGGTTGCTCAAGCGCTGCAACATATCGCCTATGTTGACCACAATCGTATCGGCATCGGAAGTGAACGGAACCCATTCGTTATTGTGCGACAGCACTTCCAAGCCCGCAGCGCTAGCGCCCACCAGCAAAGTGATGAAGTTGATGTCTTCATGCGCACCAGCGCGTACGTTCGGAATATCTGGGTTAGTAATTTCTGGGTAATGAATTGGGCGCAAAATGGAATTGCCGTTATCGGTTTTATCAGCGAAATAATTTTCGGACAAGCCAATATGCAAAGCCAACGCAGAAAGCACAGTTGAGCCGAGCGCATCAAGCGCGGTGTAAAGCCCATACATATTCCGCTTGAACTCAGGCACTTCGCTCGGCCAAAGATTAGGCGTCATGATGTCTGCATACGGCGAATTGCTTGGGATTTCACGGCCCACATGCCAAAATTCTTTTAAGTCTGGATACTGCGAATCCTTTGCGGTTTCAATGCCGAATGGCGTATAGCCGCGCGCACCACCAGTACCTTTTAAATGATAATTGCGCTTTACATCATCAGGCAACGCAAAGAAATCTTTGGCTGATTGGTACGCACCTTGTATCAATGCATCGCTTACACTATGGCCACGAATACCGCAAAAACCCCATTCGCGATAGGCTGCGCCAAGCTCGGCAACGAATGCATTGCGGTCAGTGCTGAATCGGCGAATATCTAGGGTAGGAATTTGACTCATCTGTTTACTCCAATTGCATCTGCTGTATATCTTACGCGCAACGAATGTGTGTGTTTTTGATTACACTCAAACTGCGGCTTTAACCACATCCGACAGCGCACTCAGCACCTGTTCCATTAGCGCGGCATCATTAGCTTCCACGGTAACGCGCACCACTGGCTCGGTACCAGATGCCCGCAACACTAAGCGACCACGGCCATGCAATTGCTGCTCAGCTTCAAGCTTAGCGGCTTGCACCGCTGCATTTTGCAAAGGTTTTACGCCGGGCGTTAAACGCACATTGACAGTTTTCTGCGGAAATGGTGAGTAGCCCGCCAAGGCTTGCTGCACACTGAATTTCTGCGCGGTTAGTGCTTCAAGTACTTGCAATGCCGCCACAATCGCATCGCCAGTGCTGGTTTTATCCAACACCAGCAAATGCCCAGAGGCTTCACCGCCGAGCACGCCGCCGTGTTCGGTGAGTGCCTGATGCACATAGCGATCACCGACATTAGTACGCATAAACGGCAGATTTTTTTGCTGGCAATGCAATTCAAGTGCGTAGTTTGTCATTAAAGTGCCAACCACCGGCCCCTTCAATCGGCCAATAGTCTGCCAATAGTTCGCTAAGATAAAAATCAGTGCGTCGCCATCGTACAAGTCGCCATCGGAATCAACAAACTGCACACGATCACCATCGCCATCAAAGGCAATGCCAATATCGGCGCGTTGTTCTTTCACAAAAGCCTGCAACGCTTCTGGGTGTGTTGAGCCCACGCCTTTATTGATGTTCAGTCCATCCGGCATTACGCCAATACTAACTACCTCAGCACCTAGCTCAGAAAATACTTCCGGCGCTAGCGCATACGTTGCGCCATGCGCGCAATCCAGCGCAATTTTCATGCCACGCAAACTAAAGCTAGAAGGCACTGTAGTTTTACAAAATTCAGCATAGCGGCTATGCGCATCAACAATACGTTTGGCTTTGCCGAGTTTATCGGACTCAACGGTTTTCAATTCGCAAGCCAGTTGCGCTTCAATGGCTAGCTCCATGTCATCGGTGAGCTTCTCGCCTTCGGCAGAAAAAAACTTGATGCCGTTATCGTAATGCGGATTGTGCGAAGCAGAAATAACAATACCGGCATCGGCGCGCAGCGATTTGGTTAAATGCGCTACGGCAGGTGTGGGCACTGGACCAAGCATTCGCACATCAACACCAGCGGCTACTAAACCTGCCTCTAGCGCCGACTCAAACATATAGCCAGAAATGCGAGTGTCTTTGCCAATCACCACCAAGGGTTTTGTGCTGGAATTTTTAGCAAGCACTGTGCCAGCGGCCCAGCCTAATTTCAGCATGAAATCGGGTGAAATAAAGCCTTCACCCACTTTGCCACGAATACCATCGGTACCAAAATATTTTCGTGCTGACATAGGCCTTATGCGCCTTCCTTGCTGTGTTGCGGCTGATTCATCATCAAAGCCAATAAATCGGCTAGACGATTACGCATTTCACGGCGATCAATAATCATATCCACCGCGCCATGCTCAACCAAAAATTCAGAACGCTGAAAACCTTCTGGCAATGTTTCGCGCACGGTTTGCTCAATCACACGCGGCCCGGCAAAACCAATCAAAGCTTTTGGCTCGGCAATGTTTAAATCGCCCAACATACCCAAAGACGCCGATACGCCGCCAGTGGTTGGGTGAGTGAGCACCGAAATAAACGGTAATCCGTGAGAGCGCATACGCGCGATGGCAGCCGAAGTTTTAGCCATTTGCATTAAGGAAAAAAGACCTTCCTGCATACGCGCGCCACCGGTGGCCGAAAAACACACTAATGGGCAATTAAATTCAATGGCGCGTTCGGCGGCCAAAGCAAAGCGCTCGCCAACCACCGAACCCATTGAGCCGCCCATGAAGCGAAATTCGAAGGCACTAACGCAGATGTCGCGGCCTTTCAGCTTGCCATGAATGGAAATCAGCGCGTCTTTTTCACCTACCGCTTTTTGCGAAGCTTTAATGCGATCAGCGTATTTTTTTTGGTCCTTGAAATGCAGCGCATCAACTGGGCCAAGATCATCGCCAATTTCAAATACTTCTCCTTCATCAAGAAACGCCATTAAGCGTTCACGTGCACCAATCGGCATATGGTGCGAACATTTCGGACAAACATGCAAATGTTCATTTAACTCGGCGGCATACAGCGCAGCGCCACAGCTAACACATTTCTCCCATAACCCTTCAGGCACGCCACGCTTGGTTGTGCCTTGCGTGCGAATACGGGCAGGCATTAATTTACTTAACCAGCTCATTGAGTGACCCTAAATAACCAGACTGACAGTTTACTGCAATCCGGCGCGTTTAGACTAAATCGATAGCTTGGCGAAGTGGTTGCAGAAAACTAAAGGCCGCTAAACGGCTTTGTTCAGCGCTTTGGCATTCGGCTAGCACCGAAACCAAGGCACTGCCCACAATCACACCATCGGCAAATTGAGCACATTCTTTGGCGGTTTCAGCATCTTTAATGCCGAACCCAACATACACCGGCACGGCCGCCAAGCCTTGGATTTCTTGTACACGATCTTTTAAACTGCCAGCCTGTTGCAAGCCTTTGCCGGTCACGCCATTCATAGAGACATAATAAATATAGCCTTGCGCATTGGCACAAGCCTGCGTTAAGCGCGTTCCACAGGTGGTTGGTGCTAGCAAGCTTATTAGCTGCACGCCGTGTTGGTTAAATATGGGACGAACAGTTAGCGCTTCTTCCGGTGGCAAATCAACAATCAGTAAAGCATCAACGCCTGCCGCAGCGCACTGCTCGGCATACCAATGCCAGCCGCGGCGTTCAATTGGGTTAAGGTAGCCCATCAAGATAATCGGCGTTTCCGAATCACTTTCGCGAAATTGCTTCACCGTTTGGAAAATATAATCGGCGTTTACACCACGCAGTAAGGCGCGTTCTGAACTTTTTTGAATCACCACGCCATCGGCCATAGGGTCGGAAAACGGCACGCCCAGCTCAATCATATCGGCGCCGGCTTGTACTAAACCGCGCATAATTTCAAGCGTGCAGTCTAACCCTGGGTCGCCTGCGGTGATGAATGGCACCAAGGCTTTTTTATGCGTAAGCGCCAATTGTGCGAGCTTCTGCTGCATACGATTACTGCTCACAAACTAATTCCTTCACGCTCGGCAATGGTGTAAATATCTTTATCGCCGCGGCCAGAAAGATTTACCAATACAATGCCGTCTTTCGGCATATTTTTGGCTAATTCAATCGCTTGCGCCACCGCATGCGAGGACTCTAACGCCGCCAAAATACCTTCTTTACGCGCCAATAAATGAAAGGCCTGCATGCACTGCGCATCGGTTACGCCCACATACTGCGCGCGGCCGGTGTCTTTCAAGAACGCATGCTCTGGGCCAACGCCAGGGTAATCCAAGCCGGCTGAAATAGAATGTGTTTCGGTTATCTGGCCATCATCATCGCAAATCACGTAGGTGCGGTTGCCATGCAACACACCAGGCACGCCAGCCGATAAAGACGCAGAATGCCGCCCCGTTTCAATGCCCTCTCCGGCTGCTTCGGCGCCCCATAAGGCCACGTCGCTGTCGTTTAAAAAAGGGTGAAACATACCAATCGCATTTGAACCACCACCCACGCACGCCACAATCGCATCGGGCAGGCGCTGGTATTGCGCAAGCATCTGCTGCCGCGATTCCTTGCCAGCCACCGCATTAAAATCGCGCACCATACGCGGATACGGGCTTGGGCCAGCTGCGGTGCCAATAATATAAAAAGTATCTTCAATATTACTCACCCAATCGCGCATCGCTTCATTGAGCGCATCTTTCAGGGTTTTTGAGCCAGAGGTTACTGGCACCACTTCAGCACCAAGCAATTTCATGCGGAATACATTGATGGCTTGCCGTTCAATATCCACCGCGCCCATATATACCACACACTTCAAGCCCAAACGTGCCGCCACGGTAGCCGAGGCAACACCGTGCTGGCCAGCGCCGGTTTCAGCAATCACCCGGGTTTTGCCCATACGCTTAGCCAACATCGCTTGGCCAATCGTATTGTTAATCTTGTGCGCACCGGTGTGATTCAGGTCTTCGCGCTTCAGCAAAATACGCGCGCCACCCACGTATTCACTTAAATGCTTGGCTTCATAAATAGGGCTTGGCCGCCCCACATAATGGGCGTAATCGAAGGCCAATTCCGCCTGAAAGGCGGGGTCTATCAGCGCCGCTTCATAGGCCTGCTCTAATTCAGCCAGCGGTTGCATCAAGGTTTCCGATACAAACCGGCCACCATATACGCCGAAATGGCCGTTGGCATCGGGATATTGGGAATAATCTAAGGGGGTTTTAAGTAAAGTATTCATAGGTTGCTATTATCAACTAATTGCTGTGTGGCAGAAATGAAATTCTGCATTTTTTCTAATGCTCACCCTCAATAGCCTTTTTTTGGGATTTACCTGAATAGGCTTCCAGCACAATTACCGCTTAGCCACACTCAAATATGGAGAGGCGGTTGTTCCGCTTTGGCCTCACTGCCCCAAGTGTTCAGCCAAACACGCACTTCGTTGCCGGTCACGTGTCGCCCTGTTGCCTGATAAGTCCTCCAAGAATCTAGCGCTTCCTGTTTGAAGTTCTCACGGACATTTAAATTCTCATCGATTCTTATACAAGTAGCCAAATCGTTCTCCTAAATTTTTTACGCTTTACTCCTTAGTCGTCGAATTGATTCGTATAAAGCACCTACAAATAGGCTTACGACTGCTGGGAATAATATTAATTGTAAGCCACTAGTAATTTCATACCTCGAATACACAAATAGTCCACATAATATGATTATGATTGTTTCAAATAAAAATACTTTAATATTCGATCGGTTTATTTCGATACGCGTTTTAAATGGGATTTTCTTAACTGCAAAACAATCTGCTATATAAAAAATAAACACTGATATCAACAAGCTTCCTAATAGAAGAAAGCTTTTATCTAAAAATTGGTAACTTTTACCAGACACCTTATATGTTACGTATCCAAGGCATATTGAGATGACTATTGATGAAAATGCCACTCTATTGAAGTATTTTTTCACATCACAACTCCATGAGATAGAAAAATGGTAGGGAGGTCATTAACGTTTGAATAATTAACTGCATTCATTTTAATCCGAAATCATTTTTGCAGCTTCAACAAACTCCCGCATTTTCCTTTCATCTTTAATGCCCGGCGCTGCTTCAATACCGCTCGACACATCCACAGCATATGGTTGTACGCGTGCAATCGCTTCGGCAACATTTTCTGCAGTTAATCCTCCGGCCAAATACACCAGTTTGTTCAGTTGAATGGAAGTGCCCCAAGCAAATGCATGACCAGCACCGCCTAAGCCGCCGGGTGCGTGGCCATCAAGCAAAAATGCTGAGGCGTTTGGATAATCGTATTGGCGTTGAAAAATATCGCCAGCGCCCTCGCCCATCGCCATCGCTTTGATAAACGGCATGCCAAATTGTGCGCAAAAGGCATCGGGTTCATCGCCATGAAATTGCAGAATCGTTGGTTTGAGTGCGCCAATAACCGCCTGCACCTCGGCCACGCTTGGATTCACGAATAATGCGATGAGGTCTTTATGCTCTGGCACAGCGGCGCGTAGATCCGGCATTTGTTCCAGCGCAACATGCCGCTTGCTGCCGGTAAAATGCACCACACCAAATGCATTTACACCAAGCGCAACGGCTTGCTGCAAATCGCTGGCTTGGGTGAAGCCGCAAAATTTAATGCGCACACTCATGGCAAGCTCACCGATTCTGGCAATGCCCATTCACGCGGATACAGCGCGCCTAAAAACATTAAGCCTTCTGCTGATGCGGTTGGGCCAGCTACTGCGCGGTCTTTTCCATCTAGCAAAGTTTTCATCCAGGTAACTGGCTGCTCGTGTTTGCCAATCAGCACTAAACTACCCACCAAATTTCGCACCATATGATGCAAGAACGCATTGGCCTGCACATCAAAATACATACGTTCGCCATCTTGGCGCACATCCAATTGCTGCAAATGCCGAACTGGGTGCTTGGCTTGACAATGTACGGTACGAAATGCGCTGAAGTCTTGCTCTCCAAGAATCATTTGCGCGGCTTCGTGCATTCTTTCTGCGTTCAAGGCATGATGCGTCCAGCTCAAAAATTGCCGGTTGATAGCCGGCTTAATCGGCCGAATCAATAAACTGTAGCGGTAGCGTCGGGCGCGCGCACCATAACGCGCATGAAATTCGTCTGGCACCTGCTTAATCCAAAGGCCGCGCACGCTATCGGGCAATTGCGTGTTGGCGCCCAGCAACCAAGCGCGCTCAGTGCGCGGCACATTGCTGTCAAAATGCACTATTTGGCAGCCTGCTGAAACGCGTGCATCAGTTCTGCCTGAGCAAACCACTTGCACAGGCTCATTGGCAACAAAGCTCAAGGCCTTTTCAACGGCGGCTTGAACCGTTGCGCCTGTGTGATGTTTTTGCCAGCCTAAAAAATCGCTGCCATCATATTCCAGTGCCAGTGCATAACGCATACATCTTCCTGCTTAAATACCGCACATTACATGGTATGCGTTGGCAAATCAGAGTCCAACATGCCAGCCAACGATGCATCAATTTTATTGCGAATTTCCACGTTTTCGGAGGCATCACTTAATTGCACCCCCACGCCAGAGCGGCGGCCGCCCATTTGGCCCATAGGCGAGACCCAAACCACTTTACCAACCACTGGCAAGCGCGATTTGTCTTCTAAAAAACTGACCATTAAAAACACTTCATCGCCAATCTGATATTTTTTAGGCGTTGGCACGAAAATGGCACCGCCTTTCACATACGGCATATAGGCGCTGTATAGCTCTTTACTGTCCTTGATTTGCAAAGACAATAAACCTTGTTTAGCTGAATGTGAACTCATACGTTTATCCTCAACGGGAATCTTGAAGCATCTGGCGCCAATCATAAAATAAGCCGGTTAGGCTCAAATCATGGCGTAATGGTTGGCTTAAGCTTAACCGCAAACGGTTAACGGCATCAATCCATTCTTGTAGGCTGTGCAGTGATTTATTGGTTTTTATCCAGGAATCGCCGCTAAGCGCCCATTTTTTTGCCATGTTATGGGCAATTTGCGCGGTGAACTCCAGCCTGAGTTCAATTTTTTCATCGGCAAGCCATTTCTTGCTTAGCTCACTGGCGCCCATTTGGTTTTTCATTACGGCTAACAGTTCTTCACGCACATGCTCGAACAAAGCCAAGTCACCGTTTTCAAGCATTTGTTGAGCTTTGCCTGGATTGCCATCGGAAAGCTCAAGCGCTTTATGGGCTTTATCGGGTGCAATGCCTAAATCGCGCAACCATTGCAAAGCCTGCGCAGCTGTTGGCATAGGCATTTCAGTGCGCTGGCAACGGCTGTGAATAGTGGCCGGCAGGCGCTGCGGTTTATCGGTGACTAAGAAGATATAGCGATTTTGCAGCGGTTCTTCCAACGTTTTTAGCAAGGCATTGGCGGCATTTCTGTTCAACTCGTGGGCATTGCGAACAATTACAACTTGCGCCACACCAAGCTGCGAGGTTAAATTCAGCCACTCGTTGAGCCCAACAAATTCACGCGAACCGCGAATTTGGTCAACACTAATTTCAGTTCGAAGCTTGCCAGTTTTTTCATTGAGCTCGCGTGTAATCGATTTAAAATCGCCATGCGTTCCTAAAGAAAATCGCTGGCACGATATGCACGTTCCGCAAGCCGGCAGATTTTGCCCAGCGCCGGAGCACAGCAAGCGTTTCGCCACCAATTCCGCCAACGCATGTTTGCCAAGCAAGGCTTGGCCATACAACAATTGCGCATGGCCCAAATTTCCAGCTAAAAAACTGCTGATAAATTTTTGATAGGCGGCTTCTTGCCACGCGTTGCTAGTCATTGTTGCAACCATTGTTCAAGCACATGGATAACTTGCTTTACTACCTCTTCGGCCGATAGCGATGCATCAATCACTTTTATACGATTGGGTTCTTGCGCGGCTTTTTGCAAATAGGCATTGCGAACTTTCAGAAAAAACTCGGTGTGTTCTTGCTCAATGCGGTCTAAGCCCTGCCCGCGGGCTTGTGCACGCGCTAAGCCTTGTTCAACACCAATATCTAGCAGTAAGGTTAAATCGGTTTTGAAGCCAACAAAATCCTGTTCCAGTGCGGTGATTTTCTCATTGCAAATTCCGCGCCCGCCGCCTTGATACGCGAAGCTGGCATCAGTGAATCGATCGGTTAATACAAAATGGCCTGCCGCCAAGGCTGGTTTAATCAGCTCTGAAACTAATTGCGCGCGCGAGGCAAACATCAACAATAATTCTGCTTCAGCACTTATAGCGTTTTCAGGAGCCAATAAGAGTTGGCGAATTTGCTCGCCAACAATCGTTCCACCCGGCTCACGGGTGCGGATAACAGTGATGTCACGCTGTTCAAGAAAGTGGCATATAGCATTTTGCACGGTGGTTTTTCCGGCGCCTTCTCCGCCCTCAATGCTGATTAATTTTCCAACTATTTGGCTCATTTCTCACTCTTTATTTGATACGCTTGCACCGCTTTTTTGTGTTCGGCGTAGGTGCTAGAAAAAATATGTGCACGTTTGCCGTTCGCCACAAAAAATAAGCTATCACCCGGCGCTGGATTAGCACTGGCCTGCAATGCCGCTTTGCCCGGCATCGCGATGGGTGTGGGTGGCAAGCCTTTGATGCGGTATGTATTGTATGGCGTTAGGGTGCGTAAATCTTTTTTACGAATATTGCCATCGTAGGAAGAACCTATGCCGTAAATCACCGTTGGGTCAGTTTCAAGCCGCATGCCTTTTTGCAAGCGCCGCACAAACACACCGGCAATTTGCGGGCGCTCGCTGGCAACACCGGTTTCTTTCTCAACAATGGAAGCCAATATTAGCAATTGATCTGGACTTTTAATGGGAAGCCCAGCCTGGCGCGTTGCCCACGTATCTGCCAACGCCTTATCCATGGCATTTGCTGCTTCAAGCAGAATTTGGCTTTTCTTACCCGACAATGGCACGAAATAAGTATCTGGTAAAAAACGACCTTCAGGGTGAATGCCTTTTTTATCCAACATCTGCATCAACGCATCGTCAGATAAAGCACTAACGTCATCGTTTAACTCAGCAATGCCCTTGATTTGCTGCATTAGCTGCGTGAAGTTCCAACCTTCGATAATGGTGAATTTAATGCGGGCAGTATCGCCAATGGCCAGCTTGTGCAAGAGTATGGCTGGCGAATCCGTGCGCAGGATTTTATAATCACCCACATGTATTTTACTGGCCATACGCATTTGCATAGCCAACACTTTCCATTGCCAATCTGCACCTTGCGTTATCCCCGCGGTGCGCATTTTTGGCAGAATTTTATTCAGGCCATCGCCTTTATCAACAGTAAACAAAACCGCCTCTGGCGCAAACCCGAGCGGCTGTTTGGCAAAGCGCTGCATATGCAAGAAGGCTAGCAACAACAGCACTGCCGATATTGCAAAGAGCAAAATAAAACGTGACCACCAAGATGATTTTTTTGCCATGTTAGTTGCTCACAAAAGCTGGATTACACAGTAAGAACCGTTGTTTAAGTTCTACAAGTGCCGAGCTTTCCGATAGTTTGATGGATTCAATTCGATTGACCTCCATCATACCGCGAACCGCATTGCAAAGAAAAACAGCTTCAGCGCTTTCAACATCAGCGCGAGAAAGTCGTTCAACGCAAACATTTGCTATGTTCGCCAAAAACCACTGGCGTGCTACGCCTTGAATGCCGCACACTGTTACATCCGGTGTGCGCCATGTGTTGTTTTTGAAGATAAATACATTAGCCGATGTGGCGCAAATAACGGCTCCATCGCGGTCACACATTAAACCATCGGCATACTCAGGTGTGTTGCATTCGGCACGTGCCAAAACATTTTCCAAGCGATTTAAATGTTTAATGCCGGCCAGTGCAGGCTGCTGTGCAATTTCTATGTTGCACCATCGCAGCGCAATGGCTGAATGATGGCGCTCGGGCATTGGGTGAACACTAAGCACGGTTGTGGCTGGGCCAGCAGTTGGCGCATAGCCGCGCCCAGATTCACCGCGGCTAACAATAACTTTTAACACACAGTTTTTAGTATTTGTGAGTTGTTGAATCGCTTTAAGCAAAAGCTGCTGATCGGGCATGCTGATGGCTAAACGCGCCGCGCCGGAACACAAGCGCTGCCAATGTTCTGGCCACCAGACTAACTCGCTATTACTCACTAGTACCGTTTCGAACAAACCATCGCCGTACGCCAAGCCGCGATCATTGGCTGAAAGATGTTCAATCTGCTGATTGCCATGAAAAATGATTGTGTTCATAGTGAAACACCGAGTGCACTTATTAAGCCTTTGGCTTTAGCGCGCGTTTCTTGTAGTTCGTGCTCGGGCTCGGAATCCACCACAATGCCAGCACCCGCTCTAAGCTGCAAATATTGCTCTGAAAGCCATACGCTGCGAATCAAAATATTTAAATCCATACTGCCGTTGCGATTCAAATAGCCCATTGCTCCGGTATACGGGCCGCGCCCAGTTTGCTCAAGCTCAGCAATAATCTGCATGCAACGCACCTTGGGGCAACCGGTGATAGTGCCGCCAGGAAACACGGCAGCAATCACTTGGCCTGGGCTAACATTCTCAGCCAACTTACCAGAAACATTCGACACAATATGATGCACATGCTGATACGATTCGATGCTCATCAACTCATCAACATGCACCGAGCCGGGCACACAAATTCGGCTTAAATCGTTGCGTTCTAAATCAATCAGCATCACGTGTTCCGCGCGCTCTTTTGGATGGCCAATCAGTTCTTTGATTTTATCGAGCTCATTGTCGTCAGCCAAGCGTGGCCGAGTGCCAGCTATTGGTCGTGTTTGAACCATACCATCACGCACTGATACCAAACGTTCAGGCGACGAACTGATTAATGACCAATCGGCAAACTGCAGCAAGCCAGCAAATGGCGAAGGGTTAAGCGCACATAAACGTTGATACAAGGTGTGCGGATCAGCGCCCGCCACATGGCCTTGCCAGGCTCTTGAAATATTCACTTGAAATACATCGCCCGCTTTCAGGTAGTCAAGAATGCGCAGCACAGATTTTTTAAATAGCGCAGGATCTTCTTCGTTAATTTGCACAGCAGAAGGCCAGCTTGGCAAAGTAGTTTCGGTGTCTAATTGCGTAATGTCATTGAGCATGCCATCGAGTAAGTATTCATAGCCAGCTTCAGCAATAGCTATGCTGCGATTGGATTGTTTATCATGCAAAAGTGCCGCTGGGCAACGCAGCGCCAAAGCATCCGGCAGCGGGCCTTGGAATGCAGGAAAATGCAAGCTCGGCTCAATTTGGCCGGCTAATTCGTATGATAAATACATGGCCCAACCGCCAGAAAATGGCAGCTCGTGTTCAATGCTGGATTGGTTAACTAGAAAAGTATTATCGAGCGCATCTAAAAATGGCAGATTAATTTCTTGATTCGACAGATCACGCGTTTGGCCGTTACATAGCTGCAAGCCTTCACCGTTTGCGCACAATAAAATATCCCAGCGCGATAAAGCATTGCCACCCGCCACACTTTGCAACAGCATTGGGTAACGCGACGGCTGCTGGCGTTGCAAGCGCAATAAATCGATAGAGCCGTTAATATCGCGCTGAATTAACGGCATTGCTTGGCCTTAAAGTCTTTTGAACACCAAGGTGCCATTGGTTCCGCCAAAACCAAAGCCATTCGACATCACCACATTCAAAGTTTTTTCGCGAGCCACATTGGGCACATAATCTAAATCGCAACCTTCGCTCGGGTTTTCCAAATTAATGGTTGGCGGAATAATGCCATGATGCATAGCAAGGATTGAGTAAATGGCTTCCACGCCACCGGCTGCGCCCAACAAATGTCCGGTCATCGATTTGGTGGAGCTAATCATGGTTTTATAGGCATGCTCGCCAAGTGCTACTTTCATGGCATTGGTTTCAGCTAAATCGCCCAACGGTGTTGATGTGCCGTGCGCGTTCAAATAATCTAATTGATCAGGGTTTATTCCAGCATCGTTCATCGCCATCACCATACAACGTGATGGGCCATCGCCGTTATCGCTTGGCGCAGTCATGTGGTACGCATCTGAGCTGGCACCAAAGCCAGCCAATTCGCAATAAATACGCGCGCCGCGCGCTTTGGCGGATTCATACTCTTCCAACACTAAAATGCCAGCGCCATCGCCCATCACAAAACCATCGCGGTCTTTATCCCAAGGCCGGCTGGCACGGGTTGGATCGTCGTTGCGCGTTGATAGCGCTTTCATCGCGCAAAATCCTGCAACAGCGGTTGGTGAGCAGCCGTGTTCAGCGCCACCAGCCACCATAATATCGGCATCGCCGTATTGGATCATGCGCATCGCCATACCAATTGAATGATTGGATGATGCACAAGCAGAAACCGCGGAAAAATTAGGGCCTTTAAAGCCTTTCATAATGCATAACTGGCCAGAAATCATGTTGATGATGGTGCTTGGAATATAGAATGGCGAGACTTTACGTGGCCCGCCAATGTGCAAATCAATGGCGGTTTCTTCAATGCCGCGAATACCACCAATACCCGAACCCACGATAACACCGGCGCGCATGGCATTGGCTTCAGTAATTTCGAGGCCAGCATCTTCAATTGCCATGAATGATGCAGCCAAACCATAATGAATAAAGGTGTCCATTTTTTTGACATCTTTCGGATTAAACCAGGTTTTTGGATCGAAGTTTTTGACTTCGCCAGCAATATGCGTTGCCATAGCACTGGCATCAAAATGTGTGATTTGGCCAATACCGGAACGACCATTAATCACAGCATCCCAATTGCTAGCAAGATCATTTCCAAGGGGCGAAACAATGCCCATACCGGTAACTACGACGCGACGTTTCATAGTGGACTCCAAACCGTTTTAAACACATAGGGCCGCATATGCGGCCCTAACGTAAAGCACAGTCAATCAATTAAGCCTTGACGTGTGCTTTGATGTAATCGATAGCTTGCTGAATCGAAGTAATTTTTTCTGCTTCTTCATCAGGAATTTCGCACTCGAATTCTTCTTCTAATGCCATAACCAATTCCACAGTGTCGAGTGAGTCAGCACCAAGATCATCAACGAATGAAGCGTTCGCAGTGGCTTCGTCTTCTTTAACACCCAATTGCTCAACTACAATTTTCTTTACGCGTTCTTCAATAGTGCTCATGAAACTTCTCCTCCCAAGGAGTGACAATTTAGGGCTTATAAATCAGGGTTGCCGGCGCTTGGCCCAAACCACGCCAGCAAGATTTAGAGTATTTTATCAAATTTTTGGGCAAGTGGTTAATGCATGTACATGCCGCCGTTCACATTCAGGGTTTCGCCGGTAATATACGCGGCCGCTGGGCTAGCCAAAAATGCCACTGCTTCGGCAATATCAGCCGGTGTACCAAGGCGTACAAGCGCTATTTGTTGCATCAAAGCGGCTTTGGCCTCTTCTGCCATGGCATCGGTCATATCGGTTTGAATAAAGCCAGGTGCCACCACATTGACTGTGATTCCGCGCGAACCAACCTCTTTAGCCAGCGATTTGGAGAACGCAATAATGCCAGCTTTTGCCGCCGCATAATTCGATTGGCCGGCATTGCCCGTTAAGCCAATCACCGAAGCGATATTGATGATTCTGCCTTTGCGTGCTTTCAACATGCCGCGCATCACCGCTTTGCTGGTGCGATAAACCGAGCTGAGATTGGTGTTAATGATGGCATCCCAATCCTCATCTTTCATGCGCATCAGAATTTGGTCTCTGGTAATTCCGGCGTTGTTTACCAATATGCTGATTGGCCCAATGGTCTTGCTGATTTCGTCGATAAGTGCGTCAACAGATGCGCTTTCAGTGACATTTAACACTTTGCCTACACCGCCAAATTCGGCCATGCGGACAGAAATTGCTTGCGCACCGGCTTCGGTGGTTGCTGTACCAATTACTTTTGCACCATAGCTTGCCAATGTGTCAGCTATTGCAGCGCCAATGCCACGGCTAGCGCCAGTTACCAATACAATTTCGCCAGTTAGGTTCAATGCCATCGTTTAATCCTTATACAAATTCTTGCGCGCGTGTTGCTTGCCAATCGCTTGGCGTAGCCAAAGTATACGTGTTTATCGACTTATCGATACGCTTAATTAAGCCCGACAATACTTTGCCCGGCCCGCATTCAACGGCATGCGAAACACTCTTTGATGCTAGTGCGTGCGTGCATTGTGTCCATTGCACTGGCAAATACAATTGTTGTACTAAGGCTTGCTGAATATCGGCAATGCTGAACTTGGTTTGTGCATCAACATTATGAATAACTGGAATATTCGGCAGCTGCCATTCCAGCGATTCAATGGCCACCCGCAAATGCTCTGCTGCTTCGCGCATTAGTGGTGTATGCGATGGCACGCTGACTGGTAATTTAATGACTTTGCGAATACCCAAGGCTTGCAAAGCTTCAATAGCCAAATCTAGCGCAGCACTGTGGCCGCCAATCACAATCTGGCCGGGTGAATTGTAGTTGGCCGGAACCACCACAGAATCTACGCTGGAAACCTGCTGGCAGACCAGCTCAACTTGCGCATCGTCTGCGCCAAGCACGGCCGCCATTGAGCCCACACCGGCTGGCACAGCCGCTTGCATGAATTGGCCGCGAAGCCTTACTAACTGCGCACCATCTTTTAAACTTAAGGAACCCGCTGCCACTAATGCAGCATATTCACCTAAGCTATGCCCACACAAAACTGCTGGCACTGCGCCGCCCTGCGCTTGCCACAAACGCCACAAGGCGATGTTAGCGGCTAAAAGCGCTGGCTGAGTAAATTCGGTTTGGTTCAATTGATCGTCTGGATTGTCTTGGCTAATGCGCCATAGATCTACACCAGCGCCGTCTGAGGCTTCTGAAAATGCATCAAGAATACTTGGGAACTCAGCCGCCAAGTCATTTAACATACCAGGCGATTGCGAACCTTGGCCGGGGAAAATAAACGCGAGTTTAGTGTTCATATAGATTTAATATTTAAATGGAATATTTAAAGGATTAAAAAAAATTAGTAGCGAATTAAAGCCGAACCCCAAGTGAATCCGCCGCCAAAGGCTTCAAGCAAGAGTAATTGGCCACGCACAATTTTACCAGACCGAACCGCTTCATCTAAAGCAATAGGAATAGAGCCTGAAGACGTATTACCGGTTCGATCAACCGTGACAATCACTTGATCCATCGACATCTCAAGGCGTTTTGCGGTGGCTTCAATAATGCGCAGATTCGCTTGATGTGGAATTAGCCAATCTAAATCGGTTTTGCTCAAGCCATTTGCGCTCAAGGTTTCATCAACCACCGAATCCAAAGCTCTTACTGCATGTTTGAACACTTCACTGCCGGCCATATGAATTTTTACGCCAGCGTTCGGCAAGTTCATATCGAAACCTTTTGATGGTCCTACTGGGCAAATCAGCAATTCTTTTTTGCGGCCATCAGCATGCAAATGGGTTGAAACAATGCCCGCTTCGCTACTAGCTTTCAACACCACAGCGCCAGCGCCATCGCCGAACAACACGCAGGTTGCGCGATCAGTCCAATCCACTAAACGCGTTAAGGTTTCAGAGCCCACCACCAATACATTCTTGACCGTGCCGGCTTTAATGAATTGGTCAGCCACGCTGAGTGCAAAAATGAAACCGGAGCAGGCGGCATTCACATCAAATGCGCCACAACCGCCAACGCCCAGTTTTTCCTGTAATAAACAGGCAGTAGACGGAAATACGATATCCGGCGTGGTGGTGCCCACAATAATTAGTTCGATGTCGTCAGCCGTCATGCCGGCCGCTTCGAGTGCTTTTAGGGAAGCCTCAAAGGCTAAATCGCTGGTCGTCTGGCCATCAGCAGCAATATGGCGCTCGCGAATACCGCTGCGCGTCACAATCCATTCGTCGCTGGTATCAACTATCTTTTCCAGATCGGCATTGGTTAATATTTTTTCCGGCAGGTAGCTACCTGTTCCGGCAATGCGTGAGTAAATAGCCATAACGTTCTCTTTGTGGTTTACAAATAAGTAAGGCGAGCAATGCTCGCCTTAGATACGTTAGAGCATACCCGACTGGCGGGCAAGCACTTATTCTTCAGATTCAACCGCCGACTTAACGTCAACAACTTTACGGCCACGGTAAAAACCATCTTTAGTCACATGGTGACGGATATGGGTTTCGCCAGTGGTTGGATCAGTTGCCAATTGCTTAGCAGACAATGCATCGTGCGAACGGCGCATGCCACGGGTTGACGGGGTACGACGGGATTTTTGTACGGCCATGATTTTGACTCCAAACGAAATTCGGTATTGCTATTATTCCTTTAGCAACTTTAAGTTTGCGAAAGGATGGGGTTTATCTTCTTTTACTGCCACTTCTTCAGTCCACACGGGATCTAATTC
The DNA here is from genome assembly GCA_031428155.1 of Arenimonas sp. Lineage (GTDB taxonomy): Bacteria > Pseudomonadota > Gammaproteobacteria > Xanthomonadales > Xanthomonadaceae > Arenimonas. Next base: position 17,525 of record JANPOU010000033.1, read on the forward strand.
AGCGGCATTTGGGCTAACAGGCACCAAAGGCACCGCCAGCAGAAGCTCATCTTCAATCAATTGAAACGGTGAAACCTCACCATTTCCTTCGATTAACACCGCTTCCATGCCTTCAGGCAAAGAAGCTTCCTGCGATTCTTCACTGATTAAGCCAAGCCGTTGATCAATCTTAACCGAATACAAAAAACGCTCTAATGTGCGCTGGCATATTAATGGTAAAGACGCGGATAATTGTATGTGCATCACATCAATTTTCAGCGTATCACGGTAAAACTCAATCACGTAACTACATTCACCCTCAGCATCGGCAAGAAGCTCAACTAAACGCAACATTCGCGCTAATGGCAAGCTCCCCTCGAATTGCCGCTGGTTCGCCACCATGCGCCAAACATCCATTTGCGGTGGTAAGGTGGCAGACATAAGCGGTAAATTCTAATAGATTCATCAGTCTAAGTCAAATGAATAAATAGCGATTGATGAAATCCCGCCACAGGCATTTTAGCTAATGCATTCTAGCGCCGCTAAATAGCCAGTAAATGCTGTTCAAGGCACTTATCTTGTTGATATAAATGTGATTTACTTAAACTGCCTAAAAATGACCTGCTGTACACAGGCACAGATTAAAATGGCTAATCTCGCAAAGGATGCGCATGCAAACCACACCAAACCCAAACGCAAGCCAAATACACGCTGAATTACTGCTAGCCATGGATGCCTGTAACCAGCAGATATTGGGTAACCCTAATGCGGTTAAGTTCGCTTTTATCGCCTTTTTAGCTGGCGGACATTTATTGATTGAAGATTTGCCTGGCTTAGGCAAAACCACTTTAGCGCGTACGCTCGCTAAGGTCTTGGGCTTACATTTCAAACGCGTGCAGTTCACCACAGACTTATTGCCCTCAGATATTATTGGTGTATCCATTTTTGATCCGGAAAAACGTCATTTCGAGTTTCATCAAGGCGCTATTTTCACCTCAATCCTGCTTGCTGATGAAATAAATAGAGCACCACCCAGAACGCAAAGCGCCTTACTGGAAGCCATGGCCGAAAATCAAGTGAGCGTGGATGGCAATACCTATTCCTTGCCTGTGCCATTTTTTGTGATTGCCACCCAAAACCCAACCGACCTTGCCGGCACCTTTCCACTGCCCGACTCGCAACTTGACCGCTTCACCTTGCGCATCAGTATGGGTTATGTGTCGGCTGAACAAGAACGGGCGCTGCTCAAAAATAGCGCGCGAATTAACAACCACAGCGTGCCAGTGTTTTTTGATGCGGCGCGCTTACTTGAAATCCAGCTACTGATTCAAAACATGCATTGCTCAGATGTACTGATTGATTATGTGCAGAAACTTATCGCCGCATCACGGCAATTCCCGGGCATTCGCGTGGGCTTATCGCCACGCGCCGGCATATCGTTATTAGCCGCCAGTAAAGCGCATGCTTTTTTGGCTGGCCGAGATTTTGTTAACGCCAATGATGTGCAGGCCGTTTTTATTGAAGCCAGTGCGCATCGCATGCACACCGATATCGAAAACAAGAATATTGAGTTAGCCGGAAAATTATTGCGGTCTGTTTCTGTTGATTGATATGCCAGCAAAAATTTCTTGGCAAGCTCGATTGCTTGAATGGATTAAGCAACTGCCATGGTTTCGTGCCGGGCCAAGAGATAGCCAAACATTCAGCATTGGTAATCGTCGCATCTATGTATTGCCAACACGTTTTGGCTTGTTCGTTGGCTTTGCATTGGCGGTATTAAATTTAGGTGCACTAAACTACAACAACAATGCTGCGCTGTTGCTCGGTTTTATTATTATCAGCCTGTGCAACAACAGCTTGATTTCAGCGCATTTGTCCTTGCTTGGGATTCGCATGCAAACACAGCCGCTTGCGCCCGTGTTTGCCGGGCAAACACTGCAGCTTGCCACACACATCACGCCTTCTGAAAAACGCAGCGCAGGCGACAATGTATATGGCCTGCAATTTGACGATTCAAGCATGTCATTTTCCATCGGTGTGCAGGAATGTGTTGCAGTTTTGCCGATAACCACCATCAAGCGTGGCTTATTCGTTATTGACCGTATTCAACTGTTCACCCACCAACCGCTTGGCTTAGCCAAGGCTTGGTGTTATCTTAACCTGCATGAAACAGTGCTGATTTACCCCACGCCGCGCGGTCAACCGTTGAATAGCCATTTCAATGCGGCAAGCAGCAAAGCCGGGCGCGACCGGCGTTTGATAACCGATCAGCCGCATCATCTGCGCGAATTTCGCTCGGGCGATAGCAGAAAACAGATTGCTTGGAAAATCAGTGCCCGCACCGAAACGCTGCAAGTTCGCGAATACGAAAATGCCAGCACCGACGACCTATTACTCGATTGGCAATCTTTACCTTATTTGGGCTATGAACAACGTATTGAGCAATTGTGCCTTTGGGTGATTCAAGCCGAACAAAAACATCTGCGCTATGCCTTAAAAATACCCAACAAGCACTTGCCGTGTAGCACTGGCGCCGAGCATAAACGGCAATGCCTTGAACAACTGGCGCTAATGCCTCATGAATAACACATCCACCGCAACCATTCGCAAAGCGGCAGCCGTTTGCGCCTTGCTAGCAGCAACGCCATTGCTTTTGCAAATGCCAAGCACGATGGTGCTGTGCTTATTGGGCATTTTATTACTCAGTTTTATTTTGCCTTCTGCGCCAAATCGCTTTGTGGTGATTTTAGTATTATTTGCCACATTGGCATTAATGCTGCTGGAATACAGAGGCGGTTTCGGCCGCGATGTGGCAGCGTGCATGCTTGCGCTAATGTTGGGCTTGAAATGCCTAGAAACAAAATCGATTCGCGATTTGCGTTCCGTGCTCGGATTTTCCTTGTTTCTGCCATTTGCTGCCTTGCTTAACAACCAATCGCCGCTCAGTTTAAGCTTATCCTTGCTGAGCTTGTTGTGTTGGTTGTTTCTTGTGCAAGCTTGCAGCACCGGCACATTGCTTTGGCCAAAAATACCTGTGCTACAAAGCATAAAGCGTATGGCTTTGCATCTGCTGTTTGCGCTGCCGATGGCAGCAGCATTGTTCTGGCTGTTTCCGCGCATCAGCACGCCACTGTGGGGTTTGCCAAATTTATCAAGTCAAGGCATGGGCCTAGGCGACAGCATGAAGCCTGGGCAGTGGCTCGACACACTCGCCGATGATCGCATTGCTTTTCGCGTGAAGTTCACCAGCAAAACACCCACACCACAACAACGCTACTGGCGCGGCCCGGTTTTGTGGGATTTTAATGGCATTGAATGGACACGCCGTGATATTGATAGCCTGCAAAAAATCGCGATTGAGCCCAATGCTAAAGCAACTGGCGCAACAATTGATTATCAGTTGAGTCTTGAGCCTACCGAACGAAATTATTTACCGGCCTTAGATTGGCCTCTGCTTGCACCGGCGGATTATTACTTATCTGATGAACTAACGGTTTACAGCAACAAACCGATTCAGAAAATTACTCAATATTCTGGGCAAGCATATTTGCAGCCGCAGGCAAGTGCGGTATTGGATTTTGCTACACGGCAACGCGCATTGGCTTATCCGCTTGGCTTCAATAAACGCACACAAGCGCTAGCAAAACAGTGGCGGGCACAATCACAAAATGAGCGCGCCTATATTGAGCGCGTGATGCAGTGGATTGAACGTGATTTTTCGTATACGCTGGCTACCGAAGAACCCGGCATCAATGCCGTTGATGAATTCTTGTTCACTGATAAAAAAGGCTTTTGTCAGCACTTCAGCTCCTCGTTCGCCATCTTGATGCGCGCGGCGGGTATTCCCACGCGAATTGTTACTGGCTATGTGGGCGGCTATAAAAACCCATACGGCGATTACTGGACGTTGTATCAAAAAGACGCACATGCGTGGAATGAAGTTTGGCTGAAAAATGAAGGCTGGGTGCGCTTTGACCCAACTGCCGCCGTGGCGCCAGAAAACATTCTTGACACTATCCAAACCAATGTTGGAACAGAGCAATATTTCGGTGAGAAAGGCCTGTTCTCACCCATTTTTGATTACAGCGATTTTATTAAATCCAATTGGAATGATTGGGTGGTTGGCTTTAATGCCGCAAGACAGGAAAACCTGTTTAAAGGCATCGGTATTCAACAAATCCAACGTTGGCAATTATTGATTTTGCTGATCGCACTTTCATCGGTATTGTCGTACGGAATATTCCTGTTTTTAAATCGAAAAATTAAAGCAAACATTGCTCCGCTTGAAGCCGCATGGTTGAATCTGTTAGCCACATTTGAACGCAAATATTTAGCTAAACACGCGCATGAAACGGCGCTGGATTTCGCCTTGCGTCATGCCGATAAAGCCGCGTGGTCGAAACCCTTATTAGACATTAGTCAGCGCTATAGCAATTGCCGTTACACTAACTCTGTATTGAGCGAACCAGACATACACCTGCTAATTGAAGATATGCGTGCATTGGGTAAGCAAATCCAATCGAGCCCGCGCGCCAAGGCCTAAAACAAATGCTGGTTTGAAATAGCCACATCGCGCTATAGTGAACTGACTTCCAACGAGCCACACGCCATGCGACTCATTTTTATTGCGCCCATTTTTCTGTTGGCATTTTCGGCAACGACAAATGCCAAAACCATCAAGCCTGCACCACTGGTATCCATTGCAAGCCACGATGCGTTTTTCGACAAACTACGTGCGCACTGCGGCAAAGCCTTTGAGGGCAAAGTCAGCATCGACAACCCCAAATCGGATGGCTTTGAAGGCCGCTTGGTAATGCATATTCGCAAATGCACTGACTCACAATTGCAAATACCCTTTCATGTTGGCGATGACCATTCACGCACCTGGATTATCACCAAAACCGGTTCTGGCTTATCCTTGAAACACGATCACCGCCATGAAGACGGTAGCAGCGATAAATCGACGATGTATGGCGGGCATACGCTTGATGCGGGCTTTGCCAACGCACAATCATTCCCCGCTGATCAATATTCCAAGGAGTTATTCGCTACCGCCGGCAATCCGCAATCGAACGGCAACACCTGGCAGATGTACGTGTATCCAGAAAAATTTAGCTATCGCCTTGTGCGCGAAGGCCGCGAATTCCGCGTTGATTTCGATTTAAGCAAGCCCGTTGAACTACCACCCACACCATGGGGTTATGCGGATTGATTTACGCAAACCCGCCGGTGAGCGGCGCTCCGCCCAGCAAATGCATGTGGATGTGGAATACAGTTTGCCCGCCGTTGTGGTTGCAGTTCATCACCACGCGGTAACCGTCGTCGGCGATGCCGATGGATTTAGCGTACGCCTGCGCGGCCAGCAGTAATTTTCCGAGCAACAAGGCCTCAGAATCTGGCACATCGTTTAATGTGGCGAACTTGCGCTTTGGCACGAACAATACATGCACTGGCGCTTGCGGTGAAATATCACGGAAGGCAATAATTTCATCGCTCTCAAATACAATATCGGCGGGAATTTCGCGGCGAATGATTTTATCAAAAATACTGTCGCTCATTTTTTTCGCCTAGAGTAAATGGGTGCGCGAACCGAAAGCATGCGCCAGTGTGCCGCGATCAACATATTCTAACTCGCCACCAATGGGCACGCCATGCGCCAAGCGCGTGGGCTTAACCTCGAATTGTCTGGCCAATTGCGCCAGATAATGCGCGGTGGCCTCGCCTTCAACGGTTGGGTTAGTGGCAATAATCATTTCAACGATTTTACCCTCGGCCATGCGTTCAGCCAATTTGTCCAAGCCGAGTTCACGCGGGCCAATGCCATCCAAGGGCGAGAGCCTACCTTGCAAAATAAAATAAAAGCCGCGAAAGCCAGTGGCCTGCTCAATCACTAAACGATCAGCGGGCGTTTCAACAATGCACAATAAGCTGTGATCACGTGATTCACTGGCGCAAATCATACAAATTTCCAGCTCGGTGAAATCGCGACACAGTTTGCAATGCGTTATGCGTTGCATCGATTCTTGCAATGTGTTGGCCAAACGCAAACCGCCTTCGCGGTTGCGTTCAAGCACGTGATACGCCATGCGCTGAGCACTTTTCTGGCCAACGCCTGGCAGGCAACGCAGTGCGTCAATCAATTGCGTTAATAAGTCGCTCTGACTCAAAACGGCAACTTCATTCCAGGTGGCAATGGCATGCCCGCCGTTGCCGCCGACATACGTTTAGCGCTTTCTTCATTGGCTTTGCTAACGGCATCGTTGATTGCAGCCACCATTAAATCTTCAAGCATTTCGGCATCGGCCAATGCGCTTGGATCAATCTGCACTTTGCGTGCATCCATCTTGCCCGTAAGGGTAACTTTCACCACGCCACCACCCGATTGCCCGACGACTTCCAACTGTGCTAAATCGTCTTGCACTTTCTGCATATTTTCTTGCATACGTTGGGCTTTCTGCATCATTTGCGCAATATTGCCTCTCATAGTTTTCTCACTTTAATTCTAAGGGTCGAATGGAATCCGGAATAATCTGCCCGCCTTGCTGTAGCAAATCGGTAACTATCGGATGATTTTGAAACTCCGCTTCAGCATCTTGCATTTTACCTTGGCGTGCGTGGGTTTCGCGTTCAAACAAAGTATCGGCTTGTGGCTCTTGCAGTTTGTCTATTTTAATCTGAACCGGCTTCTGCAGCGCTTGGCTAATCGCGCTTTGCAAGCGGCTTATCAGCGTGTCATTTAAGGTGTCGTATAAATTGACTGGGTAGGCCAATTTTAAAAGTGTGCTGTCAAAACTGACAAAGCTTGCATGTTGCCCAATTTCGCGTTCTGGACCTTTCAGCTGCACGCTGCGTAACAAAGCCATCCAGTCGTCTGCGTTATTTAAGCTCGCTGGTGCGGCAGGCGCTTCGTTGGCTTGCATTGCTGCAGCAGGAGCTTGCTTGGCAGGTGCCGTCATTGCTGGTGGATCAGGAACGATGTCAGAAAACTGAATCTGCGGCTCAGGCTGTTTCGGCTTGGCTTTAACGGCTGCAGTAGATACAGTTGCTGGCTGTTGTGTATCAATCGGTAAAAACGCCAGCATTCGCAACACGCTCATTTCAAAACCCAAGCGTGCACTAGGCGCCATATACAAATCTTTTTTCGCCAACACTGCCATTTGGTACCAAAGCTGGATCACTTGTGGATCCATACGCTGCGCGAAGGCTTTGATGGATACTCGCTGCGAGCTTGGCTGATAAGCAGGAACCAACTGAGCCATTTGTATTTCATGCAAGTTTTCAGCTAGGCGATCGAGCACTTGCGCAAAATCCGGTGAGAACGAAGCAAGCTGCGCCACTGTTTCAAATAAGGCATTGCCATCGCGCGCGCACAAGGCCGTTAAGAGTTGTTCAATCTGGCTGCGGTCAACCGTGCCCAACATGGCTCGCACTAAATCTGCCTGCAAGGTTCCGCCGGTATAGGCAATGGCCTGATCCAACAAAGACAAACCATCGCGCAAGCTACCATCGGCCGATACCGCTAATTGCAGAATACTTTCTTCATCATAAGCAATCTGCTCCGCAGCTAAGATATGCCGAAGCTGGCCGGCAATTTGCTCTTGCTCTAAACGCCGCAGATTGAATTGCAAGCAGCGCGATAAAACCGTGACCGGCAATTTCTCTGGGTCGGTGGTGGCTAATAAAAACTTGACGTGCTCGGGTGGCTCTTCCAGTGTTTTCAGCAAGGCGTTGAAGGCGTTCTTCGACAGCATGTGCACTTCGTCGATCAGGTATACCTTGGTACGTCCGCGCGATGGCATGTATTGTGCATTCTCAATTAAGGCACGCACATCATCCACACCGGTATGGCTGGCGGCATCGATTTCAATCAAATCTGGGTAGCGGCCATTATCGATTTCTAAGCAAGTTCCGCACACACCGCATGGGTCAGATGAGGTGCCGGTTTCGCAATTCAAACTTTTTGCGAAAATCCGCGCAATGGTGGTTTTGCCCACACCACGCGTGCCGGTAAACAAGAAGGCGTGATGTACGCGGCCGGTTTCTAAAGCATGCGTGAGTGCCCGCACCACGTGTTGCTGCCCAACCAATTCGGCAAAGCGCTTCGGGCGCCATTTTCGTGCTAAAACTAAATAAGACATGCAATTTCTCAATGTTAGACACTCATTTTGACATATTGCGGCTTGCCTGAATACCTGCCAAAAACTTGTTTATGAGCACACCTTCGCGTATAATTCGCGGTTCACACCAGGCGATTTACATCTGCGGAGAGGTGTCCGAGCGGTCGAAGGAGCACGCCTGGAAAGTGTGTAAACGGCTAAACCCCGTTTCGAGGGTTCGAATCCCTCTCTCTCCGCCACTAATTTAGGCCCATGGCCCGTTTCAATGGTGGCCCTTGTTGGCCCTCGCGACGATAGATTGAAAACTCCGCCAGGGCCGGAAGGCAGCAACGGTATTGATTGATTCGGGCGACGAGGCAAACCGGCAAGGGCTGCCACCCAAAATAGAAATCCGCTTCGGCGGATTTTTTATTGCTTGAAATACTATTGGTGGTTAATTATTTTATTATCAGTACCAATAGTTACTGAAATTCTATTTACATGGGTCGGACGACGTAACAGGGCCTAATTTAATCGTCAGCGCACCATTTCTCGCGCCATCTTGACATAAAACTACATTGTAGTTATTATTTGCTAATGAACGAACTTCGTTTCGAATGGCATTCGACTAAATCTGCTGTTAATGCTAAAAAACACGGAATTAGCTTCGATGAAGCTAAATCGGTATTTTCTGATGAAAACGCAAAATTGATCTCCGACCCTGACCATTCTGATAATGAAGATCGATTTATTTTGCTTGGAATTAGCATCAGGTTGCGTACGCTGGTGGTTTGCCACTGCTATCGCGGAGATGACAATATCATACGAATTATCACAGCTCGAAAAGCAACTACTTCTGAAAGTAAAAAATATTAAATAGGTGACTTATGCGAAAAGAATATGATTTTTCTAATGCCAAAAAAAATCCATATGCAGCACAGCTCAAAAAGCAAATCACAATTCGCTTAGATGGCGAAGCCATTGATTATTTCAAGAGCATTTCTGAGGGAGTTGGCATTCCATACCAAAGCCTTATTAATCTATATCTGCGCGACTGTGCTGCCACTCATAGAAAATTGAATCTGAATTGGAAATAGCAAAATAAGTAAATAAAGAGCCATAGTAAGCTACTGTTTCAAACACTTATTTACTCTGGAACAATTTTTGTACAATTTTTCATAAAGTCTAACGCATGCATTGAGTGAAAGATCAATCCATGTTCAGGCTTTCAATTAACCACACAATCGCTATACATTTGAATAGTTGTAGGAATATGCCTTGACCTTGTGTCAGAAAATACTGAGAATGTAAATATCGCCCCGAATGTGTACTGCACCCCAAAAGTTGGACAGCTTGTCCAACATATAAGGTGCAGTTTTTATGTCCAAATACAGTAAGGATTTCAAGTTAAAGCTCATCAAGCAATGCCTTTCAGGCAAGCTCAGTCTTAGTCAGCTTGCTAT